>NZ_LOKV01000024.1:0-442444 GCF_002211395.1 Rhizobium sp. R339 | reverse complement strand
CAAACAGGAAGTCGTTCCAGATATTGGTGAACTGGTAGATGACGGTGACGACGATGATCGGCAGCGAGTTCGGCAGCATGATGCGGCGGAAGATCTGGAAGAAGCTGGCGCCGTCGACCTGGGCGGCGCGCACCAACTCGGTCGGGAAGGCCTCGTAGAAATTGCGGAAGAACAGCGTCGTGAAGCCGAGGCCATAGACGACATGGACGAAGACCAGGTTGACCGTCGGATTGCCGAAGCCGAAGGTAAAGCCGGTGGCGTTCTGCAGCGTCATACCGAAGCGGCCGAGCGAGCCGAGGATGGTCGCCATCGGAAGCAGCACCGACTGGAACGGGATGAAGCAGGCAAACAGCATCAGCCCGAACACCAGCGTGTGGCCGGGGAAGCGCCACTTGGTCAGGACATAGCCGTTCAGCGCCCCCATGATGGTGGAGATGGCCACGGCCGGCACCACCATCTTGATCGAGTTCCAGAAGTAGCCCTTGATGCCGGCGCAGGTCAGCCCGACGCAGGTCTCGCCCCAGGCCTTGATCCAGGGATCGAAGGTCGGTGCCTCAGGCAGCGCCAGCATGTTGCCGCCCTGGATCTCGTCCATCGTCTTGAACGAGGTGGTGAGCATGACGAAGAGCGGCATCAGATAGAGGACGGCGAAGATGACCAGCAGGCTATAGATGACGATGCGGCCGATCAGGCGTCCTGCATTGCCGGACGACGCGGTAGAAGCAGCGGAGATGTTCATCGGGCCTTCTCCTTCAGTTCGGAATAGAGATAGGGCACGATGATCGCCGAGATCGTCATCAGCATGATGATGGCGCTGGCCGAGCCGACGGCCATCTCGTTGCGCTTGAAGGTGTATTCATACATGAAGTTGGACGGCAGCCAGGCCGAGCCGCCCGGCCCGCCCGAGGTCAGCGCCACCACCAGGTCGTAGGACTTGATCGCCATATGGGCGAGCACGATGAAGGCGGAGAGAAAGACCGGGCGCAGCAGCGGAATGATGATGCGGCGATAGAGCTGCAGGGTCGAGGCGCCGTCGATCTCGGCCGCCTTCATGATCTCGCCGTCGATGCCGCGAAGACCGGCGAGGAACATCGCCATGACGAAGCCCGAGGCCTGCCAGACGCCGGCGATGACGACGGTATAGATGACGAAGTCCTTGTTCTTGATCCAGTCGAAGTGGAAGCTCGTCCAGCCGAAGTGATGCAGCGTCTGCTCGAGCCCGAGGCCGGGATCGAGGAACCATTTCCAGGCCACCCCGGTGACGATGAAGGAGAGCGCCATCGGATAGAGGAAGATCGGCCGCAATAGCCCCTCGCCGCGGATCTTCTGGTCGAGCAGGATGGCAAGCAGCAGGCCAAGCGCCAGACAGATGCCGACATAGAGAAAGCCGAAGATCGCCATGTTGGTGATCGAGGTGTACCAGGAGGATGGCGGATCGCTCTCGAAGGTCCAGCGCCACAGCCGCTGATAGGCCCGCGCCCCCGTCAGCTGATAGGAGGGGAAGGTCTTGGAATTGGTAAACGACAGATAGGCCGTCCAGACGATGAAGCCGTAGACGAAGACCAGCGTGATGACGAAGCTCGGCGCCAGCACGATCTTCGGCAGCGCATCCTGCAGCCGGCCTCTCAGCGAGATCGGCGTCGCTTGCCCGGGGGTCAGAACCGGATCGGTGGTGGCAACTGTGCTCATGGATATCATCTCCCTTCCCGCAGGATCGGCTCGGCAATGATCGCTGCGGAGCCTGACGCTTCCCCGCTAGAGACGCGGGGAAGCATATTCATCGGCTGGTCTCAGCGGTCTCAGCGGGCGTCGTCGATCGCCTGGACGAGCTGGGTGACGGCTTCGTCGGAGCTCTTGATCTGGCCGTGGACGAACTTCGAGACGACGTCCTTATAGGCATTGGCGATCGCCGGAGGGGCGCCGTAGCCCTGGGCGAGCGAGCCGAACAGCGTGCCGCCCTCGTTGGCGGCCTTCAGGTCGGCGATGCCCTTCTTGCCGCAGGCGTCGAAGTCGGTGTCGGGAACGTCGGTACGCGCCGGCACCGAACCCTTGACGACGTTGAAGGCCGACTGGAAGCTCTTCGACAGCGTCGCCGTTGCCAGCGCCACCTGCGCCGCCTTGCGGTCGTCGGGCACGTTGAACATGCCGAACATGTCGGAGTTGTAGATGACGCTGCCGTCGGTGCCGGGGAAGCGGTAGCAGAGGAAGTCGGTATCCGGCGTCTTCTTGGCGGCGACGAATTCGCCCTTGGCCCAGTCGCCCATCACCTGCACCAGCGCATCACCCTTGATGACCATGGCGGTCGCCAGGTTCCAGTCGCGGCCGGAGAAGTTCGGATCGACGTACTGGATGATCTTCGCCAGGTTGTCGAAGGACTTCTTCATCGTCTCCGACTTCAGCGCTTCCTCGTCGAGATCGTTGAAGGCCTTCTTGTAGAATTCCGGCCCGCCGGTCGACAGCACGATGGAATCGAACATCGTCGCTTCCTGCCAGTTCTGGCCGCCGAGCGCCAAGGGAATGACGCCGGCCGCTTTCGCCTTGTCGAGCAGCGCGATCAGGTCGTCGAAGGTCTTCGGCTCGGTGCCGCCGATCTTGTCCATGACAGCCTTGTTGATCCACAGCCAGTTGACCGAGTGGACGTTCACCGGGGCTGCGACCCACTTGCCGTCATAGACGGAAAACTTCTGCAGCGCCGCCGGCACCGACTTGTCCCAGCCTTCCTTCTTGGCGGTCTCCGTCAGGTCGCCCATGACGCCGGCCTCAGCATAATCGAGCACGGTATAACCCAGCATCTGCGAGGCCGTCGGATAGGTGCCTGCCGCCACCATCGCCTTCAGCGCCGTCATCGCCGCATCACCGCCGCCGCCGGCAACCGGAACGTCCTTCCAGGCAAAGCCTTCCTTCGAAAGATCCTCCTTCAGGACGTTCAAAGCAGCCGCCTCGCCGCCAGACGTCCACCAGTGAAGCATCTGCACTTCCTTCACGTCGGCGGCGCGGGCGGAGACATGCGCGCCGGCCAGAGCCAATGCGATCACGGCTGTCGTGGTCAGAAACCTATTCATCGAAGAACCTCCCAGTTCCAGTATTGAAAGATGCGGAACCCATTTCCGCACCCGATCACCCGCCCTCCTCAGGCGCAGTTTCATTGCCGGCTAAGCCAGCTTTTCCGTCTGCGGCATCCACCAGCTGGTGCGCTTGCCGATATGCATGTTCAGCGTCTTGGTCTCCGTGTAGTCCTCGACCGCATGGCGGCCGAGTTCGCGGCCGAGGCCGCTCTGCTTGTAACCGCCGAAGGGAAGCTCCGAGGCGCCGTCCATGAAGGTGTTCATCCAGACCGTGCCCGCCCGCACCGACCGGCCGATCGTCAGGCAGGTGTCGAAATCACGGCTCCAGACACCGGCCGACAGGCCGTAATCGATGGAATTGGCAATGCTGATGGCTTCAGCCGTCGTCTCGAACGTCAGTACCGACAGAACCGGGCCGAAGACTTCCTCGCGGGCCACCGCCATATCGGGGGTGACCGCTTCGAGGATCGTCGGCGACATGAACTGCCCCATGCCGAGGTCGAGCGTCTCGCCGCCATGGGCGACGCGCGCGCCGCTGCCCCTCGCACCGGCGACATATCCCGAGATCTTCTCCAGATGCTGCGGCGTGATGATCGCGCCGACCTGCGTCGAGGGATCGAGGGGATCACCGACCCGCACTCCCTTCGACAGCTCGGCAACACGCCTGACGACGTCGGAAGCGATCGACTTGTGAAGGATCAGCCGCGAACCGGCATTGCAGCACTCGCCGGCATTGAAATAGGCGCCGAAGACGGCCGCATCGACGAAGGCATCGAGATCGGCATCCGGAAAAACGATCTGCGGGTTCTTACCACCGAGTTCCAGCGAGACCTTCTTCAGCGTCTGCGCGGCACTCGACATGGTCAGCTTACCGACACCGGTCGAGCCGGTGAAGGAGACCATGTCGACGTCTGGATGGGACGTCATGACCGCGCCGACCTCAGGTCCCGTGCCGGTGACAATGTTGACGACGCCATCCGGGACGCCTGCTTGCTGCAGGATTTCGCCCAGAACGAGGGTCGAGCCCGATGTCAGCTCCGAGGGCTTGACGACGGTGGTGCAGCCGGCGGCAAGCGCAAAGGGCAGCTTCTGGCCGACGATCAGGAACGGGAAGTTCCAGGGCGTGATGATCGAGACAACGCCGATCGCTTCGCGCAGGACGACGCCGAGCGTGCCGTCGCCGAGCGTGTTGTAGCTTTCGCCGTGAAGATCGCGTGCAAGAGCGGCCGCATAGCGCCATATGTCGACGGAGCCGGCGATTTCGCCCCGGACCTGCGTGATCGGCTTTCCTGCCTCGATCGCATCGAGAAATGCCAGCTCTTCGGCGCGCGCAGCAATCAGATCGGCGGCCTTCAGCAGGATGGCGGAGCGTTCGGAAGCGGTCATGCGCGGCCACGGCCCGAGGTCGAATGCCTTGCGAGCGGCGGCAATCGCACGCGCGGCATCGCTCCTGCTGCCGGTCGGGAACCGGCTGACCACGACGCCATGGCTCGGCGCGACACGCTCGATCGGATCGGAAGCGCCGGTCTCCCATTTGCCGTCGATCAACATCCTGAAATCGCGCGCCTTGTGGTCGCTCAGTGCCGTGGGGTTGACGAGGACCGTCATTACCATTCTCCCTTGAACGTTGCCGGGCGCTTCTCGCTGAACGATGCGACGCCCTCCTTCAGATCGCCGGTCTTCGCGGCAAGGATCGAGCCCAGGGCTTCGACCGCGGTTCCATTGTCTTCGCCATTCGCCGATGCGATCATCAATTTGGCGATCTCGACGGCAGCCGGCCCTCTCGCGGCGATACGCGCGGCATATTCCTGGGCCGCAGCAACCGAATTTCCGGTCGGGACGACCGCATCGACCATGCCGAGCAGGCGCGCTTCCTCGGCGCTGAAGATCTCGCCGCCGAGCGCCATGCGCCGGACGATCTGCGCACCGAACCGGCGCACGAGACGCTGGGTGCCGGACCAGCCCGGGACCATTCCAAGGCCGGTCTCCGGCAGGCCGATCTTGATGTGCTCCTCGGCGAGGCGAATGTCGGCAACGCCCGCCAGTTCGAGCCCGCCTCCGAGGGCGTGGCCATTCAAAGCCGCAACCAGCGGCACGCGCAGAGTGGCCAACCTTTCGAAGATGCGGTGGCCGTGCCGAACCCAGGCATGGCCGAACTCCTGAGGCAGCATTCCGCCCCAGGCCTTGATGTCGCCTCCGGCGGAAAAACCCTTACCCTCACCGGTGAGGACGGCAGCGCGAATAGCCGGATTCGCCTCGACCGTGTCGGCCGCATCCGCCAACGCTTTCAGCATGTCCAGATCGAGCGCATTCAGCTTCTCCGGACGGGAGATCGTCAGCGTGGCGACGTGTCCGTCAATATCGATCCTGACCGTCCCGCTAGCCATGGAAGGTGCCCTCCAGTGTCCGCGCACTCTTTGTCGGAAGCGACAGGCCGATATTAGCCTCCCTGAAGAGCGTCGCGTCCATGATCTTCAGATCGGGCGCGACGATCAGCGGGAATTCGGACTGATCGAGGATGTGGGCCTGAAGATCGACACCTGGAGCGATCTCGGTGAGGACGATGCCGTCAGGCGTCAGCCTCATCACGCACCGCTCGGTGACATAGGTGATGTCCTGCCCTTGCTCGATCGCCCGCCTGCCGCTGAAGGTGACGTGTTCGACCTCGTTCACCAGCTTCTTCAGCTTGCCCTCCCTTTCGATGAGGAGAGCCCCGTCGGCAATCGAAAGCTTCGCCCCGGCATTGAACATCCCGGAGAAGACGATCTTCCTGGCCCGCGCCGTGATGTCGACGAAGCCGCCGGCGCCGGCCGTCACATGCGGCCGGAAGGAGAGTTTGGAAACGTTGACCGAGCCGTCCCTGCCGATTTCGAGGAAGGAAAGCAGCGATGCGTCGAAGCCTGCGCCCTGGAAATAGGTGAATTGATAGGGAGACGGCATATAGGCATCGGCGTTGGAGGCGCAGCCGAAGGCGAAGTCGAGCAGCGGCACACCTCCGACCGCGCCCTGTTCGATGACCCAGGTGACGGCGCCGTGCAGCCCCTCCTCCAGCAGGATGCGCGGCACGTTGGCCGAGATGCCGAAGCCGAGATTGACGCAGCTTCCCGCTTGAAGTTCCTGCGCCACACGGCGCGCGATGACCTTCTGGACGTTGAATTCGGGAACGCTGAAACTGGCGAGCGGACGGAAGATCTCCCCCGAGATCGCGGGATCGTAAGCCGTCTGCGTCGTCTGCTTCTGCTCGGGATCGACGACGATATAGTCGACCAGCATGCCCGGCACGCGGACATCATGCGGCTTCAGCGAGCCTTCCTTGGTGATCCGCTTGACCTGCGCGATGACGATGCCGCCATTGTTGCGGGCGGCAAGCGCTTGGTCGAGACCGCCGAGATAGGCGCCTTCATGTTCGTATGTGAGATTGCCGCGCTCGTCGGCGGTCGTGGCGCGGATGATGGCGACCTGGGGGACGATCGACGGGAAGAACAGCCAGTCGTCGCCCTCGAAGCTCACGCGTTTGACCACCGGATCGTCCGATGCGAGAGCGTTCATCGCACAGCCCTGCCGCCGGGGATCGACGAAGGTATCGATGCCGACCTTGGTCAGGACGCCCGGCCGCTTGGCGGCCGCTTCGCGATGCATGTCGAACAGGATGCCGGAGGGAATGTTGTAGGCCGGGATCTCGTTGTTGGTGATCATCTGCCAGATCAGCGGCGGCTCGGCCGAAGACGGGCCTGAAGGATAGGAGCCGCCGATGATGCGCTTGAGCAGGCCCTTCCTGGCAATATGGTCGATGCCCTTGATACCGCTCATGTCGCCGGCAGCGATCGGATGAAGGGTCGTCAAATCACGGGGATGGCCGGTCGCCTCGAAACGCTCGCCGATCGCCTTAAGCATCAGATCGGGGCAGCCGAGACCGCTCGAGGACGACACCGTGACAACGGCGCCATCGGGGATCAGGGCGGCCGCTTCGGCTGGTGTGAGATGCTTCTTCATGTGCGTCACTCAAAATCCCGTTTGAATTTTCACGCTCTGCCGGCTCTCGCCGGCGCGGCTTTGCCGGCTCCGCAGCTCTCGCGAACGACCAGCCGAACGGCTGTGGTTACGGTCTCGGCCTCGGCCTTGCCCGCATTGATCTGCTTCAGCAGCATCTGTGCGCCGCGCCGCCCGATGCCCTGCGGATCGACCGAGACCGTCGTCAGCGCGGGAACCGCCGCCTGCGCTTCGATGACATCGTCGAAACCCACCACGGCGAAGTCGGCCCCGGGCTCCAGACGGCGCGCGCGCAAGCCGTCGCAGACACCGAAGGCGACAGCATCGTTGAAGCAGACGGCTGCCGTGGGCCGATCGCCGAGACCGATCGCTTTTCCGATTGCCTCAACACCACCTGCTCGCGACGGCGCGGACGAGATAACAAGCTCCTCGTCGTAGCCGAGCCCTGCCGCCTCGATCCCGCTGCGGTAACCCGTCAGGCGATCGTCGAAGACGGCGGTGTCGGGAAAACCGCCGAGAAAAGCGATTCTGCTGTGACCAAGCCCCACCAGATGTTCGACGGCGGCCATCATGCCGGCCCTGTTGTCGGAGACGATGGACGAGACTTTTGCGCCCGGCAGATTTCGGACGACGACCACGACCGGAATGCCTGCCGCGACGAGCGGCTTGAAGTCCGCGGCATCGGTGGCGCGCGCCGGCGACACGATGAGACCCGAGATACCATGCTCACGCATCGACGCGACAACCTCGCGCTGCCTGTCGATGCTCTCACTGGTGTTCGAAAGGAACTGCACGAAGCCGGCCGACTGGACGACCATATCGACACCAACCGCGAGCTCGGCAAAGAAGCTGTTCGTCAGATCGTTGACAACGACGCCGATGATCCTCGATTTCGCGCCGGCCTGCCGGAGGTTCGCCGCGCCGCGATTGTAGACATAGCCAAGCTCCCGCATCACGGCATTGACCTTGGAGCGCGTCCCTTCATTGACCAAAGACGAGCCCTGAAGCACCAGCGACACCGTCGACTTGGAGACGCCGGCAGCCTTCGCAATGTCGATGACGGTCACCCGCGGCTTTGTCACTTCTTCCTCCCGACGCCATCGTCGACTGGCGCCTATTTATTTGGAACGTTCCAATTTTGTCAAGCGGAATCGAAATGAAATCCGGCATTTTCTGAGTTTTATTCGCCATCATTTTGTTGAGATCAGGATATAGCTATTGGAACGATTTAATTTTTCCGAATTGCCGGAAAGAATTTTCGGCATGCTGAACGCTCGGAACGGTCTGCAAATTTCTGACTGGCGTCTTTGCGCGAATCCGTTCAGATCGGCTTATGACCAAAACGATCCGCATATCCGCTGCTCTCGTCCTGCGCGACGATGGCCTTGCGCTTCTGGTGCGCAAGCGCGGCACGCTGGCCTTCATACAGCCCGGCGGCAAGATCGAGCTTGGGGAGACGGCCGAAGAGGCGCTGACAAGGGAGCTTTGCGAGGAGGTCGGGCTTGTTTCGACGACGGCAGCGCTTGCATTTCTCGGCCGGTTCGAGGCGCCCGCCGCCAACGAGCCCGATCATATCGTCGTTGCCGATGTCTTCCTGCTGCATGTCGGTGACGGCGCCGTCAGCGCCACGGCGGAGATCGAGGAAATTCGCTGGATTTCGCCGATGGAGCCCGGCGACATTCTGATGGCTCCGCTGACCGAGCACCATATCCTGCCCTTCTACCGGCAGCGCAAGGCTACGATGGCTGAGACAGATTGATGTCGACCGGCTGCGCTCTATTCTCCCAACGGATCAAGGGAGGGTTCTGTCATGGCTTTCATTCACACCCCCAATGCATCCGCCAGCGAGAAGACGACGTCGATGTACGCCTCGGCAGAGGCCAATTACGGCTATCTGCCCAATATGTACCGCGCTTTCGGCCATCGGCCTGAGGTGATGGAGAATTGGGGGGCGCTGCTTTCGAGCATTCGCAGCCATATGAGCCTCAGACGCTACGAACTGGTGACGCTGGCGGCGGCCAAGGAGTTGAAATCCTCTTATTGCATGCTGGCGCACGGCTCAGTGCTGCTGCGCGAAGGCTTCACCAGCGACGGGCTGACGGCCGTCGTCAACGAGACGGAGAAGGCGCCGATCGACGCCAGCGAACGGGCGATCATGGCCTTTGCCGCCAAGGTGGCGCGTGATGCGACGTCGATCACGCAGCAGGATATTGACGGGCTGAAGAAACACGGGCTGAGCGACGCCGATATTTTCGACGTCACGGCGGCGGCAGCGGCGCGCTGTTTCTTCTCGAAAGTGCTGGATGCGCTGGGCGCCGCCCCTGATCACGCCTATATCGAGCGGCTGGAGCCGAATGTGCGAAAGGCGCTGAGTGTCGGGCGGCAGGTCGAGCAGCCCCTGTCGCCTTCGCCGTCCCGCAGCACATCGCAATGATGCGATGCCCGCCAGGCGCTTGGTCTCTCGGGGCTATTCCTTCGGCTTGTCCTGAAAATGCCGGATCGCAAAATCTGCGATATTCTGGTTTGCCCGATCGGCATCGTCGAGCAGCGAGGGAAACAGCTGCCACTGATGCGGCATGCCCGGCCAGACCTCGGTGGTGACATCCACGCCCGCCTGACGCGCCTTGTCGGCGAGGCGCAGCGTGTCATCGAGCAGGACTTCGCCGGAGCCGACCTGCAGCAAGAGCGGCGGAAAGCCCTTCATGTCGGCATAGAGCGGCGATATCTGGGGATCGGTCGGCGACCGGTTGCCGAGATAGGCCTTGCGTGAGATTTCAAGCCAGGCCTTGTCGACCAGCGGATCGCTTTCGGCATTCGATGCCACCGAGTCGCCCGTTGCGGTAAGATCGGTGATCGGGCTCAGCGCCACAACAGCCGCCGGCAACGGCTTTGCCGCCTTCATCTGCCGCAACACCATCTCGATCGCGATATTGCCGCCGGCGCCGTCTCCCGCGACGATGACGTTTCCGTTGTCATAGCCGTTGTCGAGAAGCCAGCGATAGGCCGTCAGCGCGTCGTTGATCTGCGCGGGATAGCCATATTCGGGCATCAGCCGATAGTCGATGAGCAGCACATCGCTGGATGCAGCCTTGGCGAGCGAGCCGGCAAGCAGGCTGTGCGTGCGCATGGAGCCGCTGGAGAAACCGCCGCCATGGATATAGAGAATCGCCCTTTCGCCGATCGGGTGATGAAGACGGGCGGGCCACATCAGCTCGGCATCGACGCCGTCGGCATCGACCTGCCGAAGCTGAATGCGCGTCGGTCCCGGCGTCGTCTCCATCAGCGTCCTGAAAGCCGTTCGCCTCTCCTGCAGACTGTCGGCGCCGGCAAAATGCTCCTTCCACAGGCCCACGAGTTTTTCGACCTGCTCGCGTGAGGCCTGGCTTTGCGGCTCCATGTCCTGCCCGACCGCTTCCGATGATAGCAGCATCAGTGCGGCCAGGGCGGGAAGCAAACATCCCCATCGCTTCGGTTTTTTTCGATCCGCAGGTGGCAAATTCCGACCGTTCATCAACTTCTCCCGACGATGCTGGCCATGGCGCATCTTTGGCCGGTTCGCTGACAGGAGTCAAAAGGCAGACAGGCGCAAGCCTCAACCTTTTTCGTTGCGCGCGCATCGCGGCGGTTTCCCGAAAAATTGAACCACGCCCGCCGGCACGGCTTGCCATCTGCCGTGTTTCCGTCGGAAATGGGTTTTGTGCCCGGCACCGCCCGGCGCGTCGTCTCGCCTGTGAATGAAGGATATCATGACCACCATTTATCTTGCCGGGCCGGAAGTCTTTCTTCCGGATGCCATGCCCATCATGGCCGAAAAACGCCGCCTGGCGCGCCAGTTCGGCTTCGAGCCGACCGGCCCCGGCAGCGACGAAAACCAGACGCCGATAAAGCGGACGGCCGCAGAGATCTACGGGCGCAATGACGACGCCATGCGCCGGGCCGATATCTGCCTGGCCAACATCACGCCCTTTCGAGGCGTCAGCGCCGATCCAGGCACGGTCTACGAGATCGGCTTCATGATTGCGCTGGGAAAGGCGGTGTTCGCCTATACCAATCACCCCGACGATTATGGTCTGCGTGTTCGTTCGATCTGGTATGCGGGGCGTGAGATCGATGAGACGAGCGGGCGGCCGCGCGGACCGGACGGCATCGCGATCGAAAATCACGGCATGGCCGATAACCTGATGATCGACGGAGGGATCGAGGCGACCGGAGGCAAGGTGTTTCGTGCGGCCAAGCTCCCATCAGATCCTGCCCGCGACCTCGCGGTCTATTTTGAAGCGCTTCGGACGATCGCCGGCCTGCGCGGATAGGATTTGCGCTTCTTTACTCCGCTCTCATCGCGTCGATAACTGCGCGGAAGCCCGCCGACATGTGGCGGCGGCTCGGATAGTAGAGATAGAGTGGTTCCTCCAGCTGGCACCAGTCGTCCAGCACCTGGATCAGTTCGCCGCGGGCAATCGCCTTCTCCGCGCGCGGCTCCCAGATATAGGCAAGGCCGACGCCACCAAGCGCTGCCTGCAGCATTAGCTCGTGATCGTCGAGCGATAGCGGCCCGGTCGGCTGAAAGCTCACCGTCTGGCCATCCTTCTCGAATTCCCAGGCATAACGGGCGCCTGATGGAAACATGTTCTGGATGCAGAGATGCCGCTTGAGGTCGTGCGGCGTTTCCGGCTTCGGGCGGGTTTCGAAATAGGCTGGCGAGCCGACGACCACCAGGCGAATGCGCGGCTTAATGCGCAGCGCGATCATGCCCTCCGTGATGCGTTCGCCGAAACGGATGCCGGCATCGAAGCCTTCCTCGACGATATCGACCAGCCTGTCGGTCGCGTTGATTTCCAGCTGCAGATTGGGGTTCCTTTTGAGCAGCGGACCGATGACATGGCCGATGACGAAAGGGCCGATCGAAGTCGGCACGTTGATCCTCACCTTGCCGAAGGGCGTGTCGCGATAGCGGTTCAGCGCATCGAGCGCAGCCGCCATCTCGCCGAAGGCCGGATCGAGATGGGAGATCAGGAGTTCGCCGGCCTCCGTCAGCGAAACGCTGCGCGTCGTGCGGTTGAGCAGGCGGATGCCGATCCGGTCTTCCAGATTGAGAACGGCATGGCTGACGGCAGAGGCGGTGACGCCCCGCTCCTCACCTGCCTTTCGAAAACTCTTATGCCGCGCGACAGCCGCGAAGGCTGCGAGTTCGGACAGGTCTGTGGCGCGCATTGCTGAATTTCACTCATTATAGTTTCGAGAATAACGAATCTTATACATCAGCGGATTTTCGGTCAAATTCACCCCGTCAGCACAGAGATGCGACGCCAAACAAACAGCTCGGAAGGAATTCGTCATGAAAGTCTGGTTCATCACCGGTGCATCCCGCGGCTTCGGCGCACTGGTAACCAAGGAAGCCCTTGCATCAGGCGATGCCGTCATCGCCACCGCCCGCAACCCGAAGACCATTACCGAGCAATTCGGCGATCATCCGAACCTGGTCGCCGTCGCCCTCGACGTCACCAACGAGGCTCAAGCGAAGGAGGCTGCGGCCGCCGGCATCGCCCGCTTCGGCCGAATCGACATCCTCGCCAACAATGCCGGCTACGGCCTGCTCGGCGCAGTCGAGGAAGCTTCGGCCGAGGAGATCGAAAAACTTTATGCCACGAACGTCTTCGGTCTCCTGAAGGTGACACGCGCCGTGCTGCCCTATATGCGCCGCCAGCGCTCCGGCCACATCCTCAATTTTTCCTCGGTCGGCGGCTACTTCGGCTATCCCGGCTGGGGCGTCTACGGCTCGACGAAATTCGCCGTCGAAGGCCTGTCGGAATCGATGGCTGCCGAACTCGAGCCTTTCGGCATCACGGTGACGATCGTCGAGCCCGGTTTCTTCCGCACGGATTTCCTCGCCGACACCTCGCTGGCGATCAGCCCGGCCTCCATTGCCGATTACGAAGGCACGCCGGCCGGCAACATGCGCAACTTTGCCGCCGACGCCAACCACGCGCAGCCCGGCGACCCGGCCAGGCTCGCCGCCGGCATCATGGCGATGGTCGCCTCGGCCAACCCGCCGCTGCGCATGCCGTTCGGCAGCGATACGGTGGCGATGATCGAGGCGCAGCATGCGAGCGTCGAAAAGGAACTTGCCGTTTGGCGCCAGCTCGCGCTCTCGACGGATTTTCCCGGCGACGCAACAAGCGCAGCCTGAAGAGAGACATGTGCTGCCGCCCCACTTCCGGTCTCGGAAGTGGGGCGGCAGCGCTGTCTTAACGGTGGGGAAGACGGTAGGCCGCTCACCTATTTTCCGACCTGTTCGGCCCAGTTCGGCGCCTTGCCGCCGCCGTTGAGGAAGGTCATCGCCATGGTCGCCATCAAGGGCGAGGCGAAGGTCTCGTAATGGGTGAGATCGGGCAGGATCGCCAGACGGTTCTTCGACATGTTTTCCCGCATCCAGCCGGCATCGCGCAGGCCGCCGCCGAGCTTGTGATAGAAGTCGATCATATGCTCGGGGCGGATCATGTCGGCATCGCCGTACATCAGCATCACAGGCATGGTGAGCTTCGCGACAGCATCGCTGTAATCGATGGGTTTGCGCATCAGCGCCCCCATAGCGTCGAGCAGCTTCGGAAATTCGGACACGTCGGGCGCCACCGCCTTGTAGGAGAGGAACATCGGCGTGTCCTTCATCATCTCGGCCATGCCGGCGCCAACGGCCGCCTGCTGCGGCAGCATCTCCGGGAAGAAACCGTCCTGCGCATAGGGCGCCGAGAGGATCACCAGCCGGCGCACCTGGTCCGGTGCGCTCGCCGCCATGTGAAGGGCCACACCGCCGCCGAAGGAATAGCCGAAGACGTCAAGCTTGTCATAGCCGAGCTGCTTCACCAGGACCGCGAGATCGGCACCGATATCGGGAAGCTCGATCGGCCGATTGCCGAGCGGCGTGCGGCCATGGCCCTGCAGATCGACGGCGATCACCTGACGGTGATCCGTGAAGATCGGCATGACGGGCGCGAACATCTCGATCTGTCCGAGGCCGCCGTGAAGCAGCAGCAGCGGCTCGCCCTCGCCGCGGATCTCGTAATAATAATCGATGCCGTTGACCGGCACCCTTCCTTTCCTGACGATCGGCGCAATGGCCTTGTCTTCCTCGACAACTGGCGCAGCGCCGCCTGCGGCCGAGATATCCGGCGCGGCCAAGAAGGCAGCGGCCGTTGCGATCATCGAAATCAGCGTCATCTTCGACATGTCCTTGCTCCATCTGTGCGTCGATACCGCAAGGACGGCGGCGGTCGTCGTTTTCCGACACTCTGCATCGAAATTTCTGGCACCCGCCTTTATGACATTCCTATATTTTCGCCCCTCGCCCCGAATGGATTTCCTACGGCAGCCGGCGGTAGACTCTCGCTGTCATTGCAAAGGTCAAATGCCATGCGCAACATCATGTCTTCCGCCTTCCACCCTCTGCGCCCGCACAAGGTCACGCGCGGCAGCCGGCAGATGCGCGAGAAGCGCACCGCCCGGGCGCTGATCGTCTTCAGCATCCTGCTTGCCTGCGTCGAACTTTACATCGTTTACGCCGCGCTTTGAGCCATTCCACGCCTGGTTTCGGCACGGCGGAAAACGCGGACTGGCGGAATGGCCGATCTCCAACTTTTCGTTAACCGGCATGCTGGTAAAATCTCGTTGTAGAGATTTCAGATACCGCGAGACCGATGCCGAAACCGAATTTCCGCTTCACCCATTACGATCTCAAGGAACAACGCGCCGGGACGATCGTCGAGGTGTCGCTGAATGCGGTGAACAATGTTCGACTGATGACGGCGCCGAATTTCCAGCGCTTCACCGAGGTTCTCGATTTCAAATATATCGGCGGCGTGGCCCGCAAATCCCCGGTTAAGCTTGCCGTCCCGGAAAGCGGCCACTGGCATGTCGTCGTCGATATGGAAGGCCATCACGGTCTCGCGGAATCCGCCGTCAAGGTGATCGCCGCGCCCGTCAATCAGAAAATGCCGCGCCCTTCCTGAGATTCGCAGCACCGCGCGTTTCCAGACGAGCCCGCAGAACGCGCTTCATCGAAAACCCGCGATCACGACGCATCCAATTATCCTGATCGTTGATCGCGATCAATGAATGAGACCGCTGCGTCGATCACAATTCTTCGGGCCGTCAGCCGGCACGCCCTTTCATGCTGCGAAAGTAATTGGGAGCCGAAGGCTGCCGAATAATCAGAGCATCACAGCGTCTTTGCGCGTCAGACCCGCGGCGCTGCGGATCTTCATCACGTGGGGAGTAGTCCATGACTTCGAACCCGACTGGCCGTATCACCACCGTCATCGATCCCGGCGATGCGCTCGGCGAAGTCCTTTTCGGCTTGATTATGGCCCTGACTCTGACGGTTGGTTCGCGGCTTGTTTTTGAAGAAGAAGGATTAGATGTCCGGGAGCTGGTCGTCGCCACAATCGGATGCAATGTGGCCTGGGGGATCATTGACGCCGTCTTGTTCATCCTGGGTACGACGTTTTACAAGAGCAGGCGGCTGCGGCTTTTTCGGCAAATCAAAGCCGCCAGAAGCGAATCTGCGGCGCTCACCGTGCTTGCGCGTGAATTCCCGATTGAAAAAGCACCCTTCGCCGCCGAGGCGGCCGATACGGACGCGCTCTATCGATCGCTGCTGACGCTCGCAGGCCGGGCAGACCCTGTGAAGGTGTCCCTCGCAAAAGGCGATCTGCTTACCGGAATCGCCGTCTTCCTCCTGGTTTCGGCGACCTCCATCCCGGCAGTTGTCCCTTTTCTTCTGATCGACAATGCCGACCTTGCCCTGAGAACCAGCAACCTGTTTCTCATCATGCTGCTATTTGTGACCGGTTATGCGTGGGCGAGCTTTTCGGGAGGCAGACCCTTTTACGCCGGCATGACGATGACCTGTCTCGGATTGCTTCTGGTTGCGATAGCGATCGCTCTTGGCGGCTGAGCCGGTCACCGGCCGAGGAGACTTGGCCATGTCAGCGCGGATTGCGCTCCTTGCGAAGCTTCGCCCACCATTCCAGCCGCTTGCGGATGTCGCGCTCGAAGCCGCGCTCCGGCGGATCGTAGAAGGTCTGGCGGCCCATCTTCTCCGGAAAATAATCCTGGCCGGAAAAGGCGTCCGGCTCGTCATGGTCGTAGCGATAACCTTCGCCGTAGCCCTCGCCCTTCATCAGTTTCGTCGGTGCATTCAGGATATGCTTCGGGGGCAGCAGCGAGCCGTTCTGCTTCGCGGCCTGGCTTGCGGCCTTGAAGGCTGTGTAGACGGCATTCGATTTCGGCGCGGTGGCGAGATAGACGCAGGCCTGGGCCAGCGCGAGTTCGCCTTCCGGCGAGCCGAGATACTCATAAGCATCCTTGGCGGCATTGCAGATGACAAGCGCCTGCGGATCGGCAAGGCCGATATCTTCCACCGCCATGCGCACCAGCCGCCGGCCGAGATAGAGCGGATCCTCGCCGGCATCGAACATACGGGCGAGATAGTAGAGGGCCGCGTCGGGGTCCGAGCCGCGCACGGATTTATGCAGCGCCGAGATCAGATTGTAGTGACCGTCCTGCGCTTTGTCATAGACCGGAGCGCGGCGCTGGACGATGCGCGTCAGGCCTTCGGTGTCGAAGCTCTCGCCTTCGCGGGCCGCGCGCCAGACTTCCTCGGCGAGCGTCAGCACGGCGCGGCCGTCGCCGTCGGCCATGCGGATCAGGCTGGCGCGTGCCTCTTCCGTCAACGGCAGCGGCTTCTGCTCGATCGTCTCGGCACGCTTCAGCAACTCCTCGAGGCTCTCCTCGTCATGCGACTTGAAGGTGAGAACGCGGGCGCGCGACAGCAGAGCGGCGTTGAGCTCGAAAGACGGATTTTCGGTGGTGGCGCCGACAAGGATAACGGTGCCATCCTCCATGACGGGCAGGAAACTGTCCTGCTGGGCCCGGTTGAAACGATGGATCTCGTCGACGAAGAGCAGCGTCTGACGGCCGTCCATGCGGCGCAGGCGGGCGGTTTCGAACACCTTCTTCAGGTCGGCGACACCTGAAAAGATCGCCGATATCTGCTCGAATGCCAGCCCCGCCTCGCCCGACAGCAGCCGCGCCACCGTCGTCTTGCCGGTGCCGGGCGGGCCCCAGAAGATCATCGAACCGAGCGAGCCGCTTTCGATCATTCTCTTCAGGACGCCGTCTTCACCGGTCAGATGTTCCTGACCGGTAACATCGGCGAGCGTCTTCGGCCGCAGCCGGTCGGCAAGCGGCCGCCTGGCGGCAACCTCCTCCGGAATGCGCGGCGCGAAGAGATCATTGCTCATCGGAAGAACTGCCGGATGCGCTGACCGTCGCGCTCGATCTCCACCCGCCACAGCCCGGGGTCGCTGTTGGCGATCTCGGCCAGCTCGCTGGTCGACTTCACCTCGGTGCCGTTGATCGAGACGATGATATCCTTGGGCTCGAAACCGAGACGGGCGGCCGGCGAATCCTCCTTGATATCCGAGACGACGACGCCGGCCGATTCCGACGGCATGCGCAGTTCGTCGGCAACGCGCGGCGAGAGGTTTTCGACGACCGCGCCGGTAAAGGGGGTATGTCCGCCGATGGTGCGCTGGTCGCGCGGCGAGGTTTCCGGCGCACGGGCGAGCGCCAGCGACAACTGTTCCTCGCGGCTATTCTCGATGACGGTGAGGTTGACCGACTTGCCGAGGCCGGCCGTCGTCAGGCGGTACAGCAACGCGTCGGGATGCTCGACCGGGATGCCGTTGACCGATGTGACGATCTGGCCGGCTTTCAGCCCGGCCTTCGCCGCCGGCCCGCCATCGGTGACCTTGACGACAAGCGCGCCGCGGACCTTGTCGAGCCCGAGAGCTTCGGCGACCTCAGACGTCACAGCATCGAAGCTTGCGCCGACATAGGGCCGCTCGAAGGATTTGACGCCGGCATCGGCGGAAGCAAGGAAGACCTTGACGAGATTGGCGGGAATGGCGAAGCCGATACCGTTCGAGCCGCCGCCGCGCGAGAAGATCGCGGTGTTGATGCCGATCAGTTCGCCCTTCATGTTCATCAGCGCGCCGCCGGAATTGCCGGGATTGATCGAGGCGTCGGTCTGGATGAAGAAGCCGAACTCGTTCCTGACCACCTGATTGCGGGCAAGAGCCGAGACGATGCCGCTCGTCACCGTCTGGCCGACGCCGAAGGGATTGCCGATCGCCAGGACGAGATCACCGACTTCCACCGTATCGGAATTGCCGATCGGCAGGGTCGGGAAGTTTTCCTTGGTATCGATCTTCAGCACGGCGAGATCGACGCGGTCATCGCGCAGCACCACCCTGCACGGGAATTCGCGGCCATCCGACAGCGCCACCTTGATGTCATCGGCGCCTTCGACGACGTGATTGTTGGTCACGACGGTGCCGTTCGCCTCGACGATAACGCCGGAGCCGAGTGAGGATTGCTTTTCGGACCGGTTCGGCATCTGCTGGCCGAAAAACTGCTCGAAGAAGGGATCACCCGCGAAGGGCGATTGGCGCTTGATGATCTTTTCCGCATAGACATTGACGACGGCGCCCGAGGTCTGCTTGACCAGCGGCGCGAAGGAGAGCTGCATTTGCATCTGGCTCTCTGGCACGGTTTTCGTGGTCTGCGCGTGAGCGGCAGCCGGCAGAAGCAGCGTCAGAGCGAGCAGCGAGACGGAGGCGTGCTTGAACAGGCCTTGCATGGATATCCCTTTTTAATTCTCTTGAGCAACGTTGTAGAGCATGATGCCGAAAAGTGTGAGCGGTTTTCGGACGACATCATGCTCTAACTATTTAATTGCGAACGGGATTCAGATTTTAGCCCAACCGGCCTAAAATCATCCTGTTCTGCGGCCCGACGCTAGAAAGGAAAGAGGGCGGAAGCATGGAAGAATGAGGCAATCGGAGCCCAAGAGATTTTGCTTGAAGCCTTTGCCAATTCGATTCAGGAAGAGCGGCCATGCAACTGATATCAAAAGCCAAAATCTGGGCGAAGTCACTGAAGCGTGACATCGTGGCGCTGTGGCTGGCCGCGCGTGACGCCCGCGTGCCGTGGTATGCCAAAGCGGTGGCTGGCGCGGTTGCGGCCTATGCGCTTTCACCCGTCGATCTCATTCCCGATTTCATTCCTGTGCTCGGCTATCTCGACGATCTCGTCATCGTTCCGCTCGGCATTTTGCTGGCGATCCGGCTCGTTCCGGCCCCAGTCATGAGCGAGCTTCGCGCGGAAGCCGCAAGGCGCATCGAGCGCCCCTCCGGCCGGGCCGGATTGATCTTCATCCTTGCCGTCTGGCTCGCCTGCATCATCTTCTTGGCTCTGGCATTACGCAAGCTGGCCTGACGGGCGGCAACAGGAACAGAGGAATGATGACGAAAAAAGCGATGACGATGGCCCTTGGCCTTGCGATCCTTATCCTTGGATCGGAGGCGGCCAAGGCGGCAAGCTTCGATTGCGATGCGAAAGAATTGAAGCCGGACGAAAAAGCAATCTGCGACAACCGCGCACTCAACGATGCCGATGTCCGGATGGTCACCACCTTCGAGCTGCTCTCCGGGTTGATGGCCATGGGCTCGCGCGGAACATTGCAAGACGAACAGACGGCCTGGCTGAAGAAGCGGCAGGAATGCGGGGCAGATTCGGCCTGTATCAAGGCTGCCTATGACGAGCGGATGAAGCAGCTCGGCGAGACCTATAAAAACATCAACCGGCCGCTTTGAAAGCGGCCGGTCGCCAAAGCAACTGACTTTAATCAGCAGGTCAAGACGCCTCAGCGGGCGTTCAGATCGCGCACGGCGCCGCGGTCAGCGCTCGTTGCGAAGGCGGCATAGGCCTTCAGCGCGGTGGTGACGTTGCGCTTGCGCACTTCAGTCGGATGCCAGCCCTTGCCGTCCTGCTCGGTACGGCGGGCGGCGAGCTCAGCTTCTCCAACGCGCAGGCTGATCGTGCGGTTCGGGATGTCGATGTCGATCATGTCGCCTTCGCGCACGAGGCCGATCGTGCCGCCATTCGCCGCTTCCGGCGAGACATGGCCGATCGAGAGGCCGGAGGTGCCGCCGGAGAAGCGGCCGTCGGTGATCAGTGCGCACGCCTTGCCGAGGCCCTTCGACTTCAGATAGCTCGTCGGATAGAGCATTTCCTGCATGCCGGGGCCGCCCTTCGGGCCCTCGTAGCGGATGACGACGACGTCGCCGGCCTTGATCTCGTTGGCGAGGATCGCCTTGACGGAGGCGTCCTGGCTTTCAAAGACACGGGCGGGGCCTGAGAATTTCAAGATCGATTCATCGACGCCGGCGGTTTTGACGATGCAGCCGTCGATCGCAAGGTTGCCCTTGAGCACGGCAAGGCCGCCATCCTTGGAGAAGGGATGTTCGACCGAGCGGATGACGCCGTTCTGCCGGTCCGTATCGAGCTCGTCCCAGCGGGCCTCCTGGCTGAAGGCGACCTGGGTGGGGATGCCGCCGGGTGCGGCGCGATAGAAATTGCGGACGGTGTCGCTACTGGTGCGGGTGATGTCCCAGCGGTCGATCGCATCGCCCAGCGTCTCGGCATGCACGGTCGGGCAATCGCGGTTTAGCAGGCCGCCCTTTTCGAGTTCGCCGAGGATCGACATGATGCCGCCGGCGCGGTGGACGTCTTCCATATGCACGTCGCTCTTGGCGGGTGCTACCTTCGACAGGCACGGCACGCGGCGCGACAGCGCGTCGATATCGGTCATGGTGAAATCGACCTCGCCCTCATGGGCGGCGGCAAGGATGTGCAGAACCGTATTGGTCGAACCGCCCATGGCGATATCGAGCGCCATGGCGTTCTCGAAGGCCTGCTTGGAGGCGATGGTGCGCGGCAGCGCCTTGACGTCCTCCTGCTCGTAATAGCGGCGGGCGAGATCGACGATCAGGTGGCCGGCCTCGACGAAGAGTCGCTTGCGGTCTGCGTGGGTTGCGAGCGTCGAGCCGTTGCCGGGCAGCGACAGGCCGAGCGCCTCCGTCAGGCAGTTCATGGAGTTTGCGGTGAACATGCCGGAGCACGAACCGCAGGTCGGACAGGCGGAACGCTCGATGACCTTGACGTCTTCATCGGAGATCTTGTCGTCGGCGGCCGCAACCATGGCATCGACGAGATCGAGCGCATGAGTCTTGCCGTGCAGGACAACCTTGCCGGCTTCCATCGGGCCGCCCGAGACGAAGACGGTCGGGATATTGAGGCGCAGCGACGCCATCAGCATGCCGGGGGTGATCTTGTCGCAATTGGAGATGCAGACCATGGCGTCAGCGCAATGGGCATTGACCATATATTCGACGCTGTCGGCGATGAGCTCGCGCGAGGGCAGGGAATAAAGCATGCCGTCATGGCCCATGGCGATGCCGTCGTCGACGGCGATCGTGTTGAACTCCTTGGCGACACCGCCGGCCGCCTCGATCTCGCGGGCGACGAGCTGGCCGAGGTCCTTCAGGTGCACGTGGCCGGGCACGAACTGGGTAAAGGAATTCACCACCGCGATGATCGGCTTGCCGAAATCCGAATCCTTCATGCCCGTGGCGCGCCAAAGGCCGCGCGCGCCCGCCATGTTGCGGCCGTGGGTCGTGGTTCTGGAACGGTAAGCTGGCATCGGTATCTTCCTCGACGTATCGGAAATATCAGGCGAAGCGGGCGGCTGTGGAGCTTGCGGGCCAGGCAATCGCTGCTGTTTGGAATTGTCCTAATCCAATCGACGGGGGCTGTCACTACCGGGAACGCCAAATCCGGTACGCCGCCGGATGAAGCAATACGACGCGCATCGATCATATACGGTTCGGCGGGACGTTTTGTTACAGCCTATTCCATCACAGGCGAACACAAAAAATTGGCTTCCCGTCGATCATATTCAAGGCATAGAGATTGATCCGAATATGCGGGCGGTTCGTTTAAGGACTATACTCGGAAAGCCGCCCAGGAGGTTTTGACATGCCGACCTATCGCCCACCAAAAATCGCTTCATCGGAAATCACGCCGCGCCAGGTCTATGTGCGCCGCCGCGAATTCCTGGGCGCTGCAGCGCTTGGCGCCATGGCGCTTTACGGCGCGGGAAAAGCGAGCGCGGCCGCGCTTTCCGCCGTGCAGAGCAAATACAAGGTCGACGAGAAGACGACGCCGCTCAAGGATGTGACGACCTACAACAACTTCTATGAGTTCGGCCTCGACAAAGGCGACCCCGCCGCTCTCTCCGGCGATTTCAAGCCGTTGCCCTGGACGGTCAAGGTCGACGGCATGGTCAACAAGCCGGGCACCTTCGACATCGAGGCGCTGATGAAGGAATTCCCGATCGAGGAGCGCACCTATCGAATGCGCTGCGTCGAGGCCTGGTCGATGGTCATCCCCTGGGACGGCTTCCCGCTGGCATCGCTGCTCGACAAGGTGGAGCCGTTCGGCAGCGCCAAATACGTCGCCTTCGAAACGGTGGTGCGGCCGGAGGAAATGCCGGGACAGAAGGGGCTCTTCCAGTCGCTCGACTGGCCCTATGTCGAAGGCCTGCGCCTCGACGAGGCGCGCCATCCGCTGACGCTGCTTGCCGTCGGGCTCTATGGCGAAACGCTGCCGAACCAGAACGGCGCGCCGATCCGCCTCGTCGTGCCCTGGAAATACGGCTTCAAGGGTATCAAGTCGATCGTCAGGATCACCCTCACCGACCAGCAGCCGAAGAATACCTGGCAGGTGACCAATCCGCAGGAATACGGCTTCTACGCCAACGTCAACCCTGATGTCGACCATCCGCGCTGGAGCCAGGCCACCGAACGGCGTATCGGCGAAAGCGGCTTCTTCGGTGCCAGCCGCCATCCCACCTTGCCCTTCAATGGCTATGCCGACGAGGTGGCGAGCCTTTACGCCGGCATGGATCTGAAAGCGAATTTCTGATGGCGGAATTGTCGCTCGCCATCCCGAAGCGCTGGCAACCCGCCTCCGTCTGGCTGCTTTATGCCGTGGGGCTCGTGCCCGCCGCCTGGACCTTCTATCTCGGCGCGACCGATCAGCTCGGCGCCGATCCGGTCAAGACCTTCGAGCTCTTCCTCGGCATCTGGACGATCCGCTTCCTGATCGCAACGCTTGCCGTGTCCCCCGCCCGCGAGCTTTTCGGCTGGAACTATCTGCGCTATCGGCGCGCACTCGGCCTGCTGACCTTCTACTATGCCCTGATGCACTTCACCGTCTACATGGTGCTCGACCAGGCGATGGATATCCAAGCGGTCATCAACGACGTGTTGAAGCGCCCCTTCATCATGTTCGGCATGGCCGGGCTTGCCCTGCTTGCGCCGCTCGCGGCAACTTCGAACAATTTCTCGATCCGCCGCCTCGGCAAAAACTGGACCTGGCTGCACCGCCTGGTCTACATCATCGCCGCGTGCGGGGCGCTGCACTTCGCACTTTCGACCAAGATCCTCGATTTCGAGCAATATATCTATATCGGGCTGATCATTGCTCTCATCCTCTACCGCTCCTGGCGGCCGATCGCGCGCAGCCGGAAGAAAGGTCAAGGACGGCCGCGCGGCCGGCCAGTGGGATCATCAGCTTCGTGACGATCCGTTCAACGCCGCTCAGGCGATGATTGCCTGAGTGCGGGATCAAACGCACAGGCCACAACTATCCCGATGGCATATGCCAATATATTCCAAAGCGAGAAGACCCGCCCAAGCAGCAAGGCTCCGGGGGTCGTCAGCCGAAATGCATCGAGCCACGGTGTGTGATAGAGCCGGAAGAATTCAACGCAGATGGCAACGGCCAGCGCCAACGCCGCAATTGCTGCGGGCGGCACTCTCGCAATGAGAGCTGTCACGGCGAGCGCCAGCAGGACATAAACCATGGATCCCCAAAGCAGCGACCCACCATATTTGACGAGGAAGAAGGGCAGATCGGCTGCATAGCCGAAGCGCCTGAGCGCCAAACCGGAAAGGATGATGACGAACAGGGCCGCCAAGCGTTGGGCTTGCATGCGCCCGAGCCGATTTGGAAGGACAGCTTTCACGTGCCGACTGCCGGCTGGTTGATCATTGCCTCGATATTGTAACCATCCGGATCGAGCACGAAGCAGGCGTAATAATCCGGCGCGTATTCCGGGCGTGGGCCGGGAGCGCCGTTATCCTCGCCGCCGGCTTCGAGCGCGGCGTGATGGAAGGCATCGACCTCGGCCTGGCTGCGAGCCCTGAAAGCGATGTGAATGTGGGTCAAGGGCGGCGGACCATCCGCCTGCTGGATCTCGAACAGGCAGCCATTGCCGATATCGAAAGCCCAGAAGATATTCTCCTTCCCGAAGGTCAGTCGATAACCCAACGGCAAGAACGCTTTTTCGTAGAAGAGCTTGCTCTTCGACAAATCACCCACCGCGATGGTTATGTGGTCGATCATGGCGCTACTCACTCACCAAGAGAATGCGGGCAGAAACGAAAAAGCCGGGCGCAAGGCCCGGCTTTGTGTCTTCCGAAATCGGAAAGTCTTAGGCAGCGACGGCCTGCTCTTCGGCGGCGACGCGAGCCTTGTCGGCTGCGCCCTTGGCGTAGGTGTCGCGGTCAACGAATTCGATGACGGCCAAAGCGGCATTGTCGCCCTGACGGAAACCGGCCTTCATGATGCGCAGGTAGCCGCCGTTGCGGGTGGCGTAGCGCGTGGCGATCGTGTCGAACAGCTTCGAAACGACGGCGGCGTCGCGGATCTGAGAGATCGCCTGACGGCGAGCGTGCAGATCGCCGCGCTTGCCGAGCGTGACGAGCTTTTCGACGATCGGGCGGATTTCCTTGGCCTTCGGCAGGGTCGTAACGATCTGCTCGTGGGTGATCAGCGAAGCAGCCATGTTGGCGAACATCGCCTTACGGTGGCTTGCGGTTCTGTTCAGCTTGCGGCCGGCTTTTGCGTGGCGCATTGCTATTCTCCTTTAATGCAGTGCCCTTACTTCGTTACCGGGCCTGCCGTTTCCTGGCACATGCAGGCGATTTGCCTGCTGTTTGACGGGGAAAGGCAGCCGATAGAGCCTGCCTTTTGTTTTCTCAGTACTGGTCTTCGTAACGCTTGGCGAGATCTTCGATGTTCTCGGGCGGCCATGCCGGCACTTCCATGCCGAGGTGCAGGCCCATGGAAGCGAGAACTTCCTTGATTTCGTTCAGCGACTTGCGACCAAAGTTCGGGGTGCGGAGCATTTCTGCTTCGGTCTTCTGAATGAGGTCGCCGATGTAGACGATGTTGTCGTTCTTCAGGCAGTTTGCCGAACGGACCGACAGTTCGAGTTCGTCCACCTTCTTGAGGAGAGCCGGGTTGAAAGCGAGTTCGGTGACTGCTTCCTCTTCGGTTTCCTTCTGCGGCTCGTCGAAGTTGACGAAAACGCCAAGCTGATCCTGCAGGATGCGCGCCGCGAAAGCGACGGCGTCTTCGCCGGTGATCGAGCCATCGGTTTCGATGGTCATGTTCAGCTTGTCGTAGTCGAGAACCTGTCCTTCGCGGGTATTTTCAACCTTGTAGGACACCTTCTTGACCGGCGAATAGAGGCTGTCGACCGGGATGAGACCGATCGGAGCGTCTTCCGCACGATTGCGCTCGGCCGGAACGTAGCCCTTGCCGTTGTTGACGGTGAACTCCATGCGGATCTCGGCACCCTCGTCGAGCGTGCAGATGACATGCTCGGGGTTGAGGATTTCGATATCGCCGACCGTCTGGATGTCGCCAGCCGTGACAACGCCCGGGCCCTGCTTGCGCACGACCATGCGCTTTGCGTCGTCGCCATCCATCTTGATGGCGATTTCCTTGATGTTGAGCACGATGTCCGTCACGTCCTCGCGAACGCCCGGGATCGAGGAGAATTCATGCAGCACGCCGTCGATCTGCACCGCCGTGACGGCAGCACCGCGCAGCGAGGAGAGCAGAACGCGGCGCAGCGCGTTGCCGAGGGTGAGGCCGAAGCCGCGCTCCAGCGGTTCAGCAACGAGCGTCGCCCTGGTGCGCGAGCTCGAGGAGAACTCCACCTTGTTCGGCTTGATCAGTTCCTGCCAGTTCTTCTGAATCATGAGTTTGCCTTCCGTTCGTTGCCACCATCCAATCGTGGCAACCGAGCTTGAAAACCACCGGGAGCGCCAAGGCGCTCACCGGTGACGAGAGCGATGATCAGACGCGGCGCTTCTTGCGCGGACGGCAGCCATTGTGCGGGATCGGGGTCACGTCGCGGATGGACGTGATCATGAACCCTGCAGCCTGGAGCGCGCGCAGAGCCGATTCACGGCCGGAACCCGGGCCGCAGACTTCGACTTCCAGCGACTTCATGCCGTGCTCCTGGGCCTTCTTGGCGCAGTCTTCGGCAGCGATCTGGGCAGCAAACGGGGTCGACTTGCGCGAGCCCTTGAAGCCCTTGGCGCCGGCCGACGACCAGGCGATCGCATTGCCCTGCGCATCGGTGATGGTGATCATCGTGTTGTTGAAGGTCGAGTTGACGTGAGCGACACCCGACGAGATATTCTTGCGCTCGCGACGGCGAACGCGGACGGCTTCCTTAGCCATGGT
This sequence comes from Rhizobium sp. R339, assembly GCF_002211395.1. NCBI lineage: Bacteria > Pseudomonadati > Pseudomonadota > Alphaproteobacteria > Hyphomicrobiales > Rhizobiaceae > Rhizobium > Rhizobium sp. R339. Next base: position 415,883 of record NZ_LOKV01000024.1, on the reverse strand, counting down.
ATTCCTTTCGTTGATCTCTTCACCGCCGTAATGCCAGCGGCTACACCGGAACGGCGCCTATACGGCCCCGCTCCAAACTCAAAAGAGGCCGGCGCAGACCGCCAGCCTCCCCACTCCGGTTTCCCGGAAATTACTTCTTCTTGCCAGCGATTGCCTTTGCCGGACCCTTGCGGGTGCGGGCATTGGTGTGCGTGCGCTGACCACGGACCGGAAGGCCGCGGCGGTGACGCAGGCCGCGGTAGCAGCCGAGATCCATCAGGCGCTTGATGTTCATCGCGGTTTCGCGACGAAGATCACCCTCGACCTGATAGTCGCGGTCGATGGCTTCGCGGATCTGAAGGACTTCAGCGTCCGTCAGCTGATGCACACGACGTTCAGCCGGGATACCGACCTTCTCGACGATTTCCTGTGCGAATTTCGGACCGATCCCGTGAATGTAGGTCAGCGCGATGACGACGCGCTTTGCAGTCGGGATGTTGACGCCAGCGATACGTGCCACGCCTGTTCTCCTTGCATTCCAGTTGCCATCCGGCAAGTGGGCTTCGTTATGCGGTCCTAGAACCGCCCGTTCAAATTTAGGTCCGCAACATGTCAAAACGACCGAACCCGGACTTCCCTGGGAAATCCGCGCCGATCGCATGGAATGTCGCGAGTTGGCGCGGTGTTTAGCGGAATCACTGCTGAAAAGCAACCGTTCCGCCAAGTTTTATTTTCAAAGCCTTAAAGCTCGGAAAGAATGGCTTCGACCTCGGCGGTGACCTGATCGATCTCCGCCATGCCGTCGACGGACCTAAGTTTGCCCTTGGCATAGTAATAGCCGATCAGCGGCGAGGTTTCCTTGTAGTAGACCTCGAGACGCTTGATCATCGTCTCGGCGTTGTCGTCAGGACGACGCTTGAAGTGAGTCGAACCGCACTTGTCGCATACGCCTTCCTCGACCGGAACCTTGTCCGTGTCATGATAGACAGTGCCGCACTGAGCGCAGGTGTAACGGCCGTCCACGCGACGGACGAGTTCCTGGTCGTCGACGCGAAGCTCGATAACCACTGAAAGACCGAGTCCCTTGGCTTTGAGCATCGCCTCGGTGGCATCCGCCTGGACCAGCGTCCTCGGAAAGCCATCGAGAATGAAACCGTTGGCGCAATCGGGCTGATCGATTCGCTCCGAGACGATGGCGATGACGATCTCATCCGAGACCAGCTTGCCAGCGTCCATCACCGCCTTGGCGCGCTTGCCGACTTCCGTGCCGGCATTGACCGCCGCACGCAGCATATCACCCGTGGAAAGCTGCGGAATGCCGTGCTTTTCCACGATCCGCTGGGCCTGGGTTCCCTTACCCGCGCCCGGCGGCCCCAAAAGGATAAGTCTCATCGCCCCCTCTTTCCTCCACGCAACTTCGATTTCTTGATCAGGCCTTCGTATTGCTGCGCGATCAGGTGACCCTGGATCTGTGCAACCGTATCAAGAGTTACGCTAACCACGATCAAAAGCGAAGTCCCACCAAGGGATAATGGAATGCCGGTTTGCGACACCAAAATCTCCGGGAGGATGCAGACGAAGACCAGATAGATCGCGCCGATGACCGTGATGCGGGTCAGCACGTAGTCGATATATTCGGCGGTGCGCTCACCCGGACGGATACCGGGAATGAAGCCGCCATGCTTCTTCAAATTGTCGGCCGTGTCCTTCGGATTGAAGACGATGGCCGTATAGAAGAAGGCGAAGAAGGCGATCAGCGCCGCATAGAGCACCATATAGAGCGGCTGGCCGTGGCCGAGCGCCGCAATGATCGATGTCGCCCAGGCGGGCATCGCCGTGGTATTGGCAAAGCCCGCGACCGTCGCCGGCAAAAGCAGCAGCGAGGATGCGAAGATCGCCGGAATGACGCCCGAGGTGTTCAGCTTCAGCGGCAGGTGCGAGGTATCGCCCTGGAACATGCGGTTGCCGACCTGACGCTTCGGATACTGGATCAGCAGCCGGCGCTGGGCGCGCTCGACGAAGACGATGATGCCGATGACGGCGATCGCGACGACGATGACCAGCAGGATGAGGCCGGTCGACAGCGCGCCGGTGCGGCCGAGTTCGAGGGTGCCGGCAAGAGCGCCCGGAAGGCCCGCCGCGATGCCGGCGAAGATGATCAGCGAAATGCCGTTGCCGATGCCGCGCGAGGTGACCTGTTCACCGAGCCACATCAGGAACATCGTGCCGCCGAGCAGCGTCAGCACGGTGGATACGCGGAAGAACCAGCCGGGATCGACGACCAGCCCCTGCCCGCTCTCGAGACCGGCGGCGATGCCGTAAGCCTGCAGCGCGCCCAGAATCACGGTGCCGTAGCGGGTGTACTGGTTGATGATCTTGCGGCCCTGCTCGCCTTCCTTCTTCAGGTTTTCGAGCGCCGGCACGACCGAGGTCATGAGCTGAACGATGATCGAGGCCGAGATATAGGGCATGATGCCGAGCGCGAAAATCGCCATGCGCTCGACGGCGCCGCCCGAAAACATGTTGAAAAGGCCGAGGATGCCGCCTGCCTGGCCGCGGAAAGCCTGGGCATAGGCTTCGGGATTGAGACCCGGAAGCGGAATATGGGTACCGAGCCTGTAAACGAGGAGAGCTGCCAGTGTGAACCACAAGCGCTTCTTCAAATCCTCGGCTTTGGCAAAGGTCGAAAAATTGAGGTTGGATGCCAATTGTTCCGCTGCAGAAGCCATGCGTTTCTCCGCGCTACCAATTCCGGCGTCTCTGGGGATAGGCCGGCCCGGAATCAGTATGAAAATTATTCAAAACCGGGTTCAGTACGGATTGCAGCGCAACCCCATGCCTCACCCTTGTTTTAGTCTTACCGGCATGACGCGGGCGCGTCAGCCAACATTTTGTGAGGCCCACATATGGGAGCAAAATCGCCCGGTGTGAAGCACCCCGGGCGACATATCATCAGATTATTATTCGGCTGCTGCGGGAGCCGAAAGCAGCGTCACCTTGCCGCCGGCCTTTTCGATCTTCTCGACGGCGGGCTTGGAAGCGCCTGCAACTTCGAGCGTGATCTTGGCCTTGAGCTCGCCATCGGCGAGAACGCGAACGCCGTCTTTGGCGCGGCGGATGACGCCGGCAGCCTTGAGGGCAGCTGCATCAACGGTGGCCTTCGCGTCCAGCTTGCCGGCATCGACGGCGGCCTGGATGCGGGCCAGCGATACGACGACGTAATCGGCTGCGAAGATGTTGTTGAAGCCGCGCTTCGGCAGGCGACGATAGATCGGCATCTGGCCGCCTTCGAAGCCGTTGATGGCGACGCCGGAACGGGACTTCTGACCCTTTACACCGCGACCGGCAGTCTTGCCGGAGCCAGAGCCGATACCGCGGCCGAGGCGCTTACGGGCGTGGGTAGAGCCCTCATTGTCCTTGATTTCATTGAGTTTCATGAGCGTTTCCTCCGTCTCACTTCTCGTCGACGACGCGAACGAGATGCTGGACAGCACGGATCATGCCACGAACCGAAGGAGTGTCCTCCAGCGTGCGGCGACGGTGCATCTTGTTCAGTCCGAGACCGATCAGCGTGCGCTGCTGGACGTCCGGACGGCGAATCGGGCTGCCGATCTGTTCGATCGTGACAGTCTTCGCTTCAGCCTTCTTGGTAGCCTTGGCCATTGGTCAGCTCCTCTTATTCTTCAGAGGCGTTGCCGGAGGCGGCACGGCGAGCCTGGAGCGTTGCATACTTGATGCCGCGCTGAGCTGCGATGTCCTTCGGGTGAACCTGGTGCTTCAGAGCGTCGAAGGTGGCGCGAACCATGTTGTAGGGGTTCGACGAACCGGTCGACTTGGCGACGACGTCGTGCATGCCGAGCGTTTCGAAAACGGCACGCATCGGACCGCCGGCGATGATGCCGGTACCGACCTTGGCCGAGCGCAGCAGAACCTTGCCGGCGCCGTGGCGGCCATGAACGTCGTGATGCAGCGTCCGGCCGTCACGCAGCGGTACGAAGATCAGTTCGCGCTTGGCGGCTTCGGTTGCCTTGCGGATGGCTTCCGGCACTTCGCGCGCCTTGCCATGGCCGAAGCCGACGCGGCCCTTCTGGTCGCCGACGACGACAAGTGCTGCGAAACCAAAACGACGGCCGCCCTTGACGACCTTGGCGACGCGGTTGATCGCGACAAGCTTGTCGACGAATTCGCTATCGCGCTCTTCACGGCTCTGGCGGTCTTCCCGCTGCGGCCTTCTTTCCTGTGCCATTGTCCTCTTCCTTTTTCTTTTCCGGGTGCAATCGGCAAACAAATGAGGACCGCATCAGCCTCCCCTCTCGGAGAGTGCCTGCGGTCCGGCGAAAATCCGGCCGGCGCCAAAAGCATCCGGCCGGAAACTGATCAGAAGGTGAGACCGCCTTCGCGGGCTGCATCGGCAAGAGCCTTGATGCGGCCGTGATAGATGAAGGCGCCACGGTCGAACACGACCTCGGTCACGCCCGCCTTCGAAGCGCGCTCTGCAACGAGCTTGCCGACGAGGGCAGCTGCTGCGGTGTCAGCACCGGTCTTCAGAGAACCGCGCAGGTCCTTATCGAGGGTCGATGCAGCGGCAAGCGTCTTGCCGGCAACATCGTCGATAACCTGAGCGTAGATGTTCTTCGAGGAGCGATGAACCGACAGGCGCGGACGGCCGTTGGCCACCGACTTGAGATGACGGCGCACGCGGTTGGCACGACGTGCAAGTGCTTCTTTCCTGCTAGCCATTTCGCGTGATCCTTACTTCTTCTTGCCTTCTTTGCGGACGATCCGCTCGTCAGCGTACTTGACGCCCTTGCCCTTGTAAGGCTCAGGACCGCGATATTCGCGGATTTCGGCGGCGACCTGACCGACCTGCTGCTTATTGATGCCGGAGACAACAATTTCAGTCGGCTTCGGAACGGCGATCGTGATGCCGACAGGCGGCTCATAGATCACGTCGTGGCTGAAGCCGAGGGCCAGCTGCAGGTTCTTGCCCTGCAGGGAGGCGCGGTAACCGACGCCGTTGATTTCGAGCTTACGCTCGAAGCCGTCCTTGACGCCCTTGAAGATGCCTTCGATCATCGTGCGGGACATGCCCCACTTCGAACGTGCGTCCTTGGTCTGGTTTACGGGCGTCACGACGACCGCGTTGTTTTCGAGCTTGAGGCTGATTTCGTCGTTAGCAACGAAAAACAGCTCGCCCTTCGGGCCCTTTGCAGTAACCTTCTGGCCATCGACCGTAGCCGTGATCCCAGCAGGCACCTGAACGGGCTTTTTACCGATACGAGACATGTTTCAATCCTGTCTGTTCGCTATGGAGATCCCTGCCCGATCTTAGAAGACCGAGCAAAGAACCTCGCCACCAACGTTCTGTTCGCGAGCCTGGTGATCGGCCATCACGCCCTTCGGGGTCGAAAGGATGGTGATGCCGAGACCGTTCGCGACCTGCGGAATGGACTTGACCGAGACATAAACCCGGCGGCCCGGCTTGGACACACGGCCGATCTCACGGATCACCGATGCGCCTTCATAATATTTCAGCTCGATGCTGAGTTCCGACTTGCCGTTGCCGAAATCGACAACGGAATAGCCACGGATGTAGCCTTCGGACTGCAGGACATCGAGAACACGTGCACGGAGCTTGGACGCAGGCGTCGAGACCGACGACTTGCGGCGGGAAGCGCCGTTACGGATACGGGTGAGCATATCGCCCAACGGATCAGTCATTGTCATCTAACCTGCTCCTTACCAGCTCGACTTGACGATGCCCGGCACCTTGCCGAGATTGCCCAGTTCACGCAGCGCAATACGCGACATGCGCAGTTTGCGGTAGTATGCGCGCGGACGCCCCGAAACTTCGCAACGGTTGCGAATGCGGGTCTTCGATCCATCGCGCGGCAGGGATGCCAGCTTGATCGAGGCCTTGAACCGCTCTTCGATCGGAAGAGCCTGGTTCATGATGATCGCCTTCAACGCAGCCCGCTTAGCGGCCTGGTTGGCGACCGTAGTACGGCGGCGCTTGTTCTTTTCAACTGCGCTTGTCTTCGCCATGTCAGGTTCCTTTTCTACGCTCGTCGTTACGGTTATTGACGGAACGGGAAGCTGAACTCTTTCAGAAGAGCCCGTGCTTCGTCGTCGGTCGTCGCCGTCGTGCAAACGATGATGTCCATGCCCCACATCTGATCAACCTTGTCGTAGTTGATTTCAGGGAACACAATGTGCTCCTTGATGCCCATGGCGAAGTTGCCACGGCCGTCAAAGCTCTTCGCGTTCAGGCCGCGGAAGTCGCGAACGCGCGGGAGCGCGATGTTCACGAGACGGTCCAGGAACTCGTACATGCGGGCGCCGCGCAGGGTGACCTTGGCGCCGATCGGCATCTGTTCGCGGACCTTGAAGCCTGCGATAGAGTTGCGTGCACGGGTGATGACCGGCTTCTGGCCGGCGATCGCTGCGAGGTCGGCGGCAGCTACCGTCGGCTTCTTCGAGTCAGCGGTCGCTTCGCCGACACCCATGTTGATCACGATCTTGTCGAGCTTCGGGATCATCATCTCGTTGGCGTAGGAGAACTGCTCCTGCATCGCCTTGCGGATGCGCTCGACATATTCCTTCTTGAGCCGCGGCTCGTATTTTGCCTCAGCCATCGATCACTTCTCCAGAACGCTTGGCCACACGGACCTTCTTGCCGTCAACGACCTTAAAACCGACGCGGGTCGGCTTTCCGTCCTTGTCGACGATTGCAATGTTCGACAGGTGAACCGGGGCTTCCTTGTTGATGATGCCGGCTTCCTGGTTCTGCGTCTGGCGCTGATGGCGCTTCACGACGTTGACACCACGGACGACCGCACGATCTTCCTTCGGCATGACCTGAACAACTTCGCCGGTGCGGCCCTTGTCCTTGCCAGCGAGCATGACGACCTTGTCGCCTTTACGAATCTTCTGCATCGCTTCGCTCCTTACAGTACTTCGGGAGCCAGCGAGATGATCTTCATGTGGTTCTTGGCGCGAAGTTCGCGCGGAACCGGTCCGAAGATACGGGTGCCGATCGGCTCTTTCTTGTTGTCGATGAGGACTGCTGCGTTGGTGTCGAAGCGGATGACGGAGCCATCCGGACGACGGATGTCCTTGGCGGTGCGAACGACAACCGCCTTCATCACGTCACCCTTCTTCACGCGGCCGCGCGGGATCGCTTCCTTGATCGAAACGACGATGACGTCGCCGATCGAGGCATACTTGCGCTTCGAGCCGCCCAGCACCTTGATGCACATGACACGACGTGCGCCGGAATTATCCGCGACGTCGAGGTTTGTTTGCATCTGAATCATATCAGGTCGCCTTCTTGGTTTACCGGAATGGTTGGGCTAGCCCCCTACTCCGGCTTATGAAAATGTCCGCCGGCCAGCCTGCCATGACGGCAAGCAGAACGCGGCAATAGCTGAATAGCGCGGGGTCGATCGTGCCAGGGTGGTTTCCCGAACGGGACCTTCCGTGCGCTCAAAGCAAAAGAACGCCCGGCATTCGAGCGTTCTGACGCTGCTTCATACAGATATTTCGGCGAGACGCAAGGCCTCGCGCAAAATTCTGTTTACTTGCCCTGGGCGGCGATCACCGTCCAGCGCTTGTCCTTAGAGATCGGCGCGCATTCCTCGATGGATACGGTATCGCCGATCTTGTACTGGTTGTTTTCGTCGTGGGCCTTGTACTTCTTGGAACGACGAACGGTCTTCTGGAGCAGCGGGTGAGCGAAACGACGCTCGACGCGAACCACTACCGTCTTCTCGTTCTTGTCGCCAACGACGACGCCCTGCAGGATGCGCTTCGGCATGTTTTTCTTCCTTTAGGCCTTAACTTCTGCCGCCTTCTGGCGGGCAATGGTTTTCACGCGGGCGATGTCCTTGCGGACTTCGTTGATGCGCGAGGACTTTTCGAGCTGGCCGGTCGCCTTCTGGAAGCGCAGGTTGAACTGCTCCTTCTTCAGCTTGGCAAGCTCGTCCTTGAGTTGGTCGGCGGTCAACGCGCGAACATCTGAGGCTTTCATGAGCTCAATCCTTACTCTGCAATGCGCTGAACGAAGCGCGTCTTGACCGAGAGCTTGGCAGAGCCGAGGCGAAGCGCCTCGCGGGCGATCTCTTCGCTGACACCGTCGATCTCGAACATCATACGACCGGGCTTGACCTTGCATGCCCAGTACTCAACGGAGCCCTTACCTTTACCCATGCGGACTTCGGTCGGCTTTGCGGTTACCGGAACGTCCGGGAACACGCGGATCCAAACACGGCCGGCGCGCTTCATGTAACGCGTGATCGCGCGGCGTGCCGCTTCGATTTCACGTGCGTTAACGCGGTTCGGCTCCTGAGCCTTCAGGCCGAATTCGCCGAAGGCAAGGTCGGAACCGCCCTTGGCTACGCCCTTGATGCGGCCCTTGAACTGCTTGCGGTACTTAGTACGCTTTGGCTGCAACATTTTCTTACTTCTCCGAGCTTATCTTTCGCCAGCGCTAATTACGCGTTGTCGCGTTCGCGGCGACGATCGCCACGGTCGCGTTCGCGGCTTGCCGGACCCTGTGCGTCGCCTTCCAGCGCGCGACGTTCGGAAGCCATCGGATCGTGCTCAAGGATTTCGCCCTTGAAGATCCAGACCTTGATGCCGCAGATACCGAATGCGGTTTCGGCTTCAGCCGTACCGTAGTCGATGTCAGCACGCAGGGTGTGCAGCGGAACGCGGCCTTCGCGATACCATTCCGTACGAGCGATTTCCGCGCCGCCGAGACGGCCGGCGCAGGTGATCTTGATGCCTTCGGCGCCAAGACGCATCGCGGACTGAACGGCGCGCTTCATGGCGCGGCGGAAAGCCACGCGGCGCTCGAGCTGCTGGGCGATCGACTGAGCGACCAGCGTCGCGTCGACTTCGGGCTTGCGCACTTCGACGATGTTGAGGTGCGTTTCCGAGTTGGTCATATCGGACAGCTTCTTGCGGAGCTTGTCGATGTCGGCGCCCTTGCGGCCGATGATCAGGCCCGGACGAGCCGAGTGGATCGTGACGCGGCACTTCTTGTGCGGACGCTCGATGACCACCTTGGAGATGCCTGCCTGCTTCAGTTCGCTCATGACGAACTTGCGCATCTTCAGGTCTTCGTGCAGCAGCTGGCCATACTCGGCATTGTCCGCGAACCAGCGGCTATCCCAGGTACGGTTGATGCCGAGACGGAAACCGATCGGATTGATTTTCTGACCCATTATGCGGCCTCCTCTGCTGCCTGCACTTCACGAACGACGATCGTCAGGTGCGCGAAGGGCTTTTCGATGCGCGACGCGCGACCGCGGCCACGAGCGTGAAAACGCTTCATGACGATCGACTTGCCGACATAGGCCTCGGCGACGACAAGAGCGTCGACGTCGAGATCGTGGTTGTTCTCGGCGTTGGCGATCGCGGATTCGAGCGTCTTCTTGACGGCGCCCGCGATGCGCTTGCGGGAGAACTCCAGCTCAGCGAGTGCGCGCTCGACCTTCTTGCCGCGGATGGCCGCAGCAACCAGGTTGAGCTTCTGGGGGCTGACGCGGAGCGTGCGGGCGACTGCTTGCGCCTCGTTGTCCTTCAGCCGGCGTTCGGCTTTTGCCTTGCCCATTGTTACTTCCTCTTCGCCTTCTTGTCCGCGCCGTGACCGTAGTAGGTGCGGGTCGGAGAGAATTCACCGAATTTGTGGCCGACCATGTCTTCATTGACGCTGACCGGGATGTGCTTGCTGCCGTTGTAGACGCCGAAGGTAAGACCGACGAACTGCGGCAGGATCGTGGAGCGACGGCTCCAGATCTTGATCACTTCTGCACGTCCGCCTTCACGAACCTTCTCAGCCTTCTTGAGAAGATAGCCGTCAACGAACGGACCTTTCCATACTGAACGAGCCATTGGAGACTTCCTCTCTTACTTCTTACGCTGATGACGCGAGCGCATGATCATCTTGTCGGTCGACTTGTTCGACCGGGTGCGCTTGCCCTTGGTCGGCTTGCCCCACGGAGTCACCGGATGGCGACCACCGGAGGTGCGGCCTTCACCACCGCCGTGCGGATGGTCGACCGGGTTCATGACGACACCGCGGTTATGCGGACGCTTGCCGCGCCAAACGGTACGACCGGCCTTGCCGTCGTTGATGTTGGCGTGGTCAGGGTTGGAGACCGCGCCGATCGAAGCGAGGCAGACGCCGCTGACGAGGCGCTGTTCACCGGAGTTCAGGCGAAGGATCGCCATGCCCTGGTCACGGCCGACGAGCTGCGCGTAGGAACCGGCGGAGCGGGCGATCTGACCGCCCTTGCCCGGCTTCATTTCCACGTTGTGGATGATGGAGCCTACCGGGATGTACTGCAGCGGCATGGTGTTGCCAGGCTTGACGTCGACAGCCTTTTCCGAAGCGATGACCTTGTCGCCGGCAGCCAAACGCTGCGGAGCGATGATGTAGGCCTGCTCGCCATCGGCGTAGCTGACGAGCGCGATGAAAGCCGTGCGGTTCGGGTCGTATTCGATACGCTCAACCGTGCCTTCGACATCGAACTTGCGACGCTTGAAGTCGACCAGACGGTAGCTGCGCTTATGACCGCCGCCGATGAAGCGGGCAGTGATGCGGCCGAGGTTGTTACGACCGCCGCTCTTGCTCAGACCTTCCGTCAGCGCCTTGACCGGCTTGCCCTTGTAGAGCGAGGAGCGGTCCACGATGACCAGCTGACGCTGGCTCGGGGTCGTCGGATTGAATGTTTTCAATGCCATTTTCTTATTCCTCAGAGACCGGTGGAGACGTCGATCGTCTGGCCTTCAGCCAGCGTCACGACAGCCTTCTTCACGTCCTTCTGCTTGCCGACGAAACCGCGGAACCGCTTGGTCTTGCCCTTGCGCAGCAGAGTGTTGACGGCCGTGACCTTGACGCCGAACAGCGCCTCGACCGCAGCCTTGATTTCCGGCTTCGTCGCCTGCTTGGCGACATTGAAAACAACCTGGTTGTTCTCGGATACCAGCGTGGACTTTTCGGTGATCGCCGGGGAGACGATCACATCATAGTGGCGGAGATCGGTCACTTGAATCGCTCCTCTAGCGCTTCAACCGCAGCCTTGGAAAGCACGAGCTTGCCGCGGCGCACGATGTCGTAAACGTTGATGCCCTGGATCGGCAGAACATCGATATTCGGGATGTTCTGAGCTGCGAGCTTGAAGTTGCCGTCAAGCTCTGCGCCGCCGATGAAGAGGGCGTTGGTCAGGCCGAGCGTCTCGAAAGCAGACGCGAGAGCCTTGGTCTTGGCTTCGGCAGCAACAAGGTTGTCGATGACGATGACGTCATCAGCCTTGAGCTTGGCCGAAAGGGCGTGGCGAAGGCCAAGCGCGCGAACCTTCTTCGGAAGGTCGTGCTCGTGGCTGCGGACGACCGGGCCGTGAGCCTTGCCGCCGCCGCGGAACTGCGGAGCGCGAGCCGAATGGTGACGGGCGCGGCCCGTACCCTTCTGCTTGTACATCTTGGCGCCGGTGCGCGAAACTTCAGCGCGGCCCTTTGCCTTGTGCGTGCCCTGCTGCTTCTTGGCAAGCTGCCAGCGGATGACGCGGGCGAGAATGTCTTCGCGGGGCTCGAGGCCGAAAATTTCGTCCGAAAGGGAAACCTTCCCGGCGTCTTTTCCCTCGAGGGTCTTGACGTTCAATTCCATTGATCTGGCTCCCTTACTTCGCGGCCGACTTGACGGCGTCGCGCACGATGATCCAGGCACCCTTGGAACCGGGAACAGCACCCTTGATCAGGATCAGACCACGATCTTCGTCGGTCGAAACCACTTCCAGGTTCTGCGTCGTGACACGCGTCTGGCCCATGTGACCAGCCATCTTCTTGTTCTTGAAAACCTTGCCCGGGTCCTGGCGCGAGCCGGTCGAACCGTGCGAGCGGTGCGAAACCGACACACCGTGCGTGGCGCGCAGACCGCCAAAACCGTGGCGCTTCATGGCGCCGGCAAAACCCTTACCGATCGTCGTGCCCGTCACGTCGACGAGCTGACCGGCGGCAAAGTGACCTGCCTTGATCTCGGTGCCGATCTCGAGCAGATTGTCTTCCGAGACGCGGAATTCTGCGAGCTTGGCCTTCGGCTCAACGTTGGCGACAGCAAAGTTGCCGCGCATCGCCTTCGACGTGTTCTTCACCTTCGCCTGGCCTGCACCGAGCTGAACTGCGGTATAGCCATTCTTTTCGACAGTGCGCGTAGCAACGACCTGGCAGCCGTCCATACGCAGTACCGTTACCGGGACATGCTCGCCGGCGTCGTTGTAGACGCGGGTCATTCCCACCTTCTGTGCAATCACACCTGAACGCATCGGTTCAATCCTTCCAACTCAGCTCGAGCAAGCTCAGAGCTTGATCTCCACATCGACACCGGCGGCGAGATCGAGCTTCATCAGCGCGTCCACCGTCTGCGGGGTCGGGTCTACGATGTCGAGAAGGCGCTTATGCGTGCGCATCTCGAACTGTTCGCGGCTCTTCTTGTCGATGTGCGGGGACCGGTTGACCGTAAACTTCTCGATGCGGGTCGGAAGCGGAACGGGGCCCCGGACGCTTGCACCGGTGCGCTTCGCCGTCGACACGATCTCGCGCGTAGAAGCATCGAGAATCCGGTGATCGAACGCCTTCAGGCGAATGCGGATATTTTGGCCGTTCATTCGACGTTATCCTTGTGTTTGTTTCCCACATGTCTCTGGACAAGACACGGGTTGTTCTTTCTTCCTAAGGCGGACCACCGGTTTCAAAGATCGAGAGGGCGCCGAAACGGAACCCTATCCAGTCTTCAGGGCCTTCTAGCCCACCTTAATTGTTTGTTTAGTCACCGCTTCGTCATCCAAAGCAGTACGCAAATCGCGCTCGCGCGCCATTTGCTATATTTCTGTGTAATAAGCAAGCGGCTTCCGCCGCCTGCTTCATAATAATGTCATCGAATCGGCCACTCCGCCGGAGTGGCCGAAGGAATTACTCGACGATCGAAGCGACGATACCGGCGCCGACGGTGCGGCCGCCTTCGCGGATGGCGAAGCGCAGCTTTTCTTCCATCGCGATCGGAACGATCAGCTCGACGGCAACCGTGACGTTGTCGCCCGGCATGACCATCTCCGTGCCTTCCGGCAGCGTCACGATGCCCGTCACGTCGGTCGTGCGGAAGTAGAACTGCGGACGGTAGTTGGTGAAGAACGGCGTATGACGGCCGCCCTCTTCCTTCGTCAGGATGTAGGCTTCAGCCATGAACTTCTTGTGCGGCTTGACCGAACCCGGCTTGCACAGGATCTGACCACGCTCGACGCCGTCACGGTTCACACCGCGAACCAGTGCGCCGATGTTGTCGCCGGCCTGACCCTGGTCGAGCAGCTTGCGGAACATTTCAACGCCGGTCACCGTCGTCTTCGAGGTCGGACGGATGCCGACGATCTCGACTTCTTCGCCGACCTTGACGATGCCACGCTCGACGCGGCCGGTCACCACGGTGCCGCGGCCCGAGATCGAGAACACGTCTTCGATCGGCATCAGGAACGGCTGGTCAACCGGACGCTCAGGCGTCGGGATGTAGGAGTCGACAGCGGCCATCAGCTCGCGGATCGCGTCTTCGCCGATCTTCTTGTCGGAGTCTTCGAGAGCGGCAAGCGCCGAACCCTTGACGACCGGAATGTCGTCGCCCGGGAAGTCGTAGGACGACAGCAGTTCGCGAACTTCGAGCTCGACGAGTTCGAGAAGCTCGGCGTCGTCAACCTGGTCGACCTTGTTGAGGAACACGACGATCGCCGGAACGCCGACCTGGCGGGCCAGCAGGATGTGCTCGCGCGTCTGCGGCATCGGGCCGTCGGCAGCCGAGCAAACCAGGATCGCGCCGTCCATCTGGGCAGCACCGGTGATCATGTTCTTCACGTAGTCGGCATGGCCGGGGCAGTCGACGTGCGCATAGTGACGGTTCGGCGTCTCATACTCAACGTGCGCCGTCGAGATCGTGATGCCGCGCGCCTTCTCTTCCGGAGCCGCGTCGATCTGGTCGTACGCCTTGAACTCACCGAAGTACTTCGTGATCGCTGCCGTCAGAGACGTCTTGCCGTGGTCAACGTGGCCGATCGTGCCAATGTTGACGTGCGGCTTGTTGCGCTCAAACTTACTCTTTGCCATTTTCGGCTCTCCGTTTTGCTAGTCCCCGAGGGGAGCTAATTCTTGTTATCGGTCAATTGGTATTCCGGTCACTTCTGACCGGAATACTTTGCCTGGATTTCGGTTGCGACGTTCGACGGGACCGGCGAGTAGTGATCGAAGGTCATCGTGTACTGAGCACGGCCCTGCGACATGGAGCGCAGGTTATCGACGTACTTGAACATGTTGGCCAGCGGGACGTTGGCGTTGATGACAACGGCCACACCGCGGCTTTCCTGACCCTGGATCTGACCACGGCGGGAGTTGAGGTCGCCGATAACATCGCCGACATAATCTTCCGGGGTAACGACTTCGACCTTCATCATCGGCTCGAGGAGCTGAGCACCGGCCTTCTTCGCAGCTTCACGGAAGCAAGCGCGGGAAGCGATTTCGAACGCCAGAACCGAGGAGTCAACGTCATGGAAGGCGCCGTCGATGAGGGTCGCCTTAACGCCCAGCATCGGGAAGCCAGCCAGCGGGCCGGAAGACAGAACGCTCTCGATTCCCTTCTGAACGCCCGGGATGTATTCCTTCGGAACAGCACCACCGACGATCTTGGATTCGAACTTGAAGTCATCGCCTTCAGGGTTCGGTTCGAAGACGATCTTGACGCGCGCGAACTGGCCGGTACCGCCGGACTGCTTCTTGTGCGTGTAGTCTTCTTCGTGCTGGCGCGTGATGGTTTCGCGGTAAGCAACCTGCGGCGCGCCGACGTTTGCTTCAACCTTGAACTCGCGGCGCATGCGGTCGACGATGATGTCGAGGTGCAGTTCGCCCATGCCGGCAATGATCGTCTGACCGGATTCCTGGTCCGTCTTCACGCGGAAGGACGGATCTTCTGCTGCCAGGCGGTTGAGCGCGAGGCCCATCTTTTCCTGGTCGCCCTTGGACTTCGGCTCGATAGCGATCTGGATGACCGGCTCCGGGAACTCCATACGCTCGAGAATAACCGGCTTCAGCGGGTCGCAGAGCGTATCGCCGGTGGTGGTTTCCTTGAGACCTGCGAGAGCAACGATGTCGCCTGCAAAGGCTTCTTCGATGTCTTCACGCGAGTTGGAGTGCATCTGCAGCATGCGGCCGACGCGCTCGCGCTTGTCCTTGACCGTGTTCAGAACCGAAGAGCCCTTTTCGAGCTTGCCGGAGTAGATGCGTGCGAAGGTGAGCGAACCGACGAAGGGGTCGTTCATGATCTTGAACGCCAGCATCGAAAGCGGCTCGGCGTCGTCTGCGTGACGCTCGATGTCGGCTTCGGTCTTGAAGTCGATGCCCTTGATCGCCGGAATGTCGAGCGGCGACGGCAGGTAATCGACAACGGCGTCGAGCAGCGGCTGAACGCCCTTGTTCTTGAAAGCGGTGCCGCAGAACATCGGATGGAACTTGACGTCGATCGTGCCGCGACGAACGAGTTCGCGGATCTTGTCGTTGTCGGGCATGTTGCCTTCGAGGTAGGCTTCCATCGCGGCTTCGTCGATCTCGACGACCGTCTCGATCAGCTTTTCGCGATATTCTTCCGCCTTGGCCTTCATGTCTTCCGGGATCTCGACGACGTCCCACTGGGCGCCGAGAGATTCGTCGCGCCAGATGAGAGCGTTCATCTCGACGAGGTCGATAACGCCCTTGAAATCGCTTTCAGCGCCGATCGGCAGCTGCATGACGACAGCGATCGCACCCAGACGGGTCTTGATCATCTCGACCGAACGGTAGAAGTCCGCACCGGTCTTGTCCATCTTGTTGCAGAAGATCATACGCGGAACGTTGTACTTCTCAGCCTGACGCCAGACGGTTTCCGTCTGCGGCTCTACGCCGGCGTTGGCATCGAGAAGAGCAATCGCACCGTCGAGAACGCGCAGCGAACGCTCGACTTCGATGGTGAAGTCGACGTGGCCGGGGGTGTCGATGATGTTGAAACGGCGCATCTTGCCGTCACGGCCCTTCCAGAAGGTCGTGGTGGCAGCAGACGTGATCGTGATGCCACGCTCCTGCTCCTGCTCCATCCAGTCCATGGTGGCTGCACCGTCGTGGACTTCGCCGATCTTGTGCGACTTGCCGGTGTAGTAAAGGATACGCTCGGTGGTCGTGGTCTTGCCGGCGTCGATGTGCGCCATGATACCGAAATTGCGGTAGTCTTCGATCTTATATTCGCGAGCCATTGTGGACTGCCTTTCGATACCGTTCGGAATTACCAGCGATAGTGCGAGAACGCGCGGTTGGCATCAGCCATCTTGTGCGTGTCTTCGCGCTTCTTGACGGCAGAGCCGCGGTTGTTGGACGCATCGAGCAGTTCGCCGGACAGGCGGTCGATCATGGTGGTTTCGTTGCGCTTGCGGGCAGCGGCAATCAGCCAGCGAATGGCGAGAGCCTGGCGGCGCTCCGGACGAACATCGACCGGAACCTGGTAGGTCGCACCACCGACACGGCGCGAGCGGACTTCAACGTGCGGGGCAATGTTGTCGAGCGCAGAATGGAAAACCGATAGCGGCTCCTGCTTGGACTTACCCTGAACGGCGTCGAACGCACCATAGACGATGTTTTCAGCAACGGACTTCTTGCCATCGAGCATGATGGCATTCATGAACTTGGTGACCACGAGATCGCCGAACTTCGGATCCGGATTAATCTCGCGCTTTTCTGCTTTATGACGTCTGGACATACTTTTCGTCTCTTCAACCGTTAAGGCGCTTCATCACGCGGAGGACCTCGCGCAGCGCCGAATTATTCGAAACCCGAATTACTTCGGACGCTTCGCGCCATACTTGGAGCGGCGCTGCTTGCGGTTCTTGACACCCTGGGTATCGAGAACGCCGCGGATGATGTGGTAGCGGACACCCGGAAGGTCCTTGACGCGGCCGCCGCGGATCATGACGACCGAGTGTTCCTGAAGGTTGTGACCTTCGCCGGGGATGTAACCAATGACTTCGAAGCCGTTGGTCAGGCGGATCTTTGCGACCTTACGCAGAGCCGAGTTCGGCTTCTTCGGCGTGGTCGTGTAGACGCGCGTGCAAACGCCGCGCTTCTGCGGGTTCTCCTGGAGAGCGGGAACCTTATTACGCTTTACGTTCGCCTGGCGAGGCTTGCGGATCAGCTGGTTTACGGTAGGCATTCAACCATCCCTTACGTTTATCTCAGTACCCTTGCGGGCTTGAACTCGCCGTCTCCGGCAATGACGCATGCTTTCCGTCCAATGCGCAAAATATGGCCCGATCCGCTTCCGCAGATGGACCACAAGGAGCAGAGGACGCATAAAATGATGCGTCATGCGTGCAGCATCATGACTTCAACGTGCGTTTAGAACCTTGTTTGAGGTGAACTTCAGAGCGCGTCGCTCCGAACAGCCAAGCCTCACATGGGATCTGATGGCCGGGGTACTACTGGTTTCCACCCCTCTCGTCAAGGCCGGTTAAGAAATAAACTTGGCCGCATCACCTTGATATGCGGGCAGAACGCCCTGTTTTCACTCTTCTAGACGCATTCAGGAGCGTGCGCCAAGATAAAACCTTGGGCCTTGCAGCAAAAGCGGTTAAGGAATCAGCAATTGCGGCGTTAGGTCCTCTCAGCGGATTCGACAAAGCGAATCTCAGAACCGAAGGACAGGCGATGATCACGACACCTGACAACGACAATAATTTCGACGGGCCGATGATCTTCATCATCATCGGCAAAGGCTATGAGTCCGATTCCAGCGATGGCATCGATCTGCACATCCTGCTGAAGGCGCCCGATGACGACACGGCCGTGCGCGAAGCTCTGAACGCCCTTGCCGAAGAAGGCTTCATCGAGGCCGATCTCGACCAGATCGGCATGCTGACCGAAATTCCGGCCGAAGAGCCGCACGCCTCGGCCTATCAGGGCGCCGTCGACGGCGAGGTCGCGATCATCCGGTTCAACTGAGAGACGCTCGGCGAAACCAGCCGCAGGCAGGAAACGCCTCCCTCCCCCAAGATCAATCAGAGAACAGCAGAAACGAAAACCGCCCGGATCGCTCCGGGCGGTTTTTCAATTCGCGGACCTCAGCTGCGGATTATTCCGCAGCCGGAGCGTTTTCGGCCATGTCCTGCAGCATCGGCGTGGCAACCGCTGCCCCGGTGCCCTTGCGGCGCTCTTCCAGGATCAGCTCGTCGCGCGAAGTGGCGATGCGGCGGATCTGGGTCATGGTGCCGCCGGTGCCGGCCGGGATGAGGCGGCCGACGATGACGTTTTCCTTCAGACCCTGCAGGCCATCGGTCTTACCGGCAATCGCGGCTTCCGTCAGCACCTTGGTCGTTTCCTGGAAGGACGCGGCCGAGATGAAGGACGGGGTCTGCAGCGACGCCTTGGTGATGCCGAGCAGAACCGGATCGCCGTGGGCAGGCTTCTTGCCCTGTTCGATCAGGTGGTCGTTGACGTCCTCGAGCTCGATCCGGTCGACATTGTCGCCGACGATGTAGGTCGAGTCGCCGGCGTCGGTGATTTCCACCTTCTGCAGCATCTGACGGACGATCACTTCGATGTGCTTGTCGTTGATGACGACGCCCTGCAGACGATAGACTTCCTGGATTTCGTTGACGAGGTAGGAAGCCAGAGCCTCCACGCCCTTGATCGCCAGGATGTCGTGCGGAGCCGGGTTACCGTCGAGGATGTAATCACCCTTTTCGATATAGTCGCCGTCCTGAAGATGGAAGGGCTTGCCCTTCGGGATCAGGTATTCGACAGGCTCGACACCGTCTTCCGCCGGCTCGATGATGACGCGACGCTTGTTCTTGTAGTCGCGGCCGAGGCGGATCGTACCATCGATCTCAGCGATGATGGCGTGATCCTTCGGACGGCGGGCCTCGAACAGTTCGGCAACGCGCGGCAGACCGCCGGTGATGTCCTTGGTCTTGGCGCTTTCGAGCGGCGAACGAGCGAGAACGTCACCCTGGGAGACCTTCGTACCCGGCTCGACCGACAGAATGGCATCGACCGAGAGCAGGAAGCGGGCGTCACCGCCACGCGACAGCTTGGCGACATTGCCGCTGGCGTCCTTGATGACGATCGCCGGCTTGAGGTCCGAACCACGCGGGGTCGAACGCCAGTCGATGACCTGACGCTTGGTGATGCCGGTCGATTCGTCGGTCGCTTCGAGAACGGAGAGACCGTCGACGAGGTCCTCGAACTGAACGGTACCGGCCACTTCCGTCATCATCGGACGGGTGTAAGGATCCCACTCCGCCAGACGCTGACCGCGCTTGACCTTGTCGCCTTCGTCGACGTGCAGTTTCGAACCGTAGGCGACGCGCTGCGAGGAGCGCTCCACGCCACGCTCGTCCAGGATCTGGACGGTCATGTTGCGGCCCATGGCAACGAGGCTGCCTTCGGAGTTGCGCAGCAAGTTGCGGTTCTTGATCTGCACCGTACCTTCGTACGAAGCTTCCAGGAACGACTGGTCGACCACGGTTGCCGTACCGCCAAGGTGGAAAGTACGCATGGTGAGCTGGGTTCCCGGCTCGCCGATCGACTGAGCGGCGATGACGCCGACGGCTTCGCCCATGTTGACAGGCGTACCGCGCGCGAGGTCGCGGCCGTAGCAGACAGAGCAGACACCCGTCTGGATTTCGCAGGTCAGCGCCGAGCGGATGCGGATCGACTGGATACCGGCCTTCTCGATCTCGATGACATCAGGCTCGAGGATCATCTTGCCGGCATCGACGATACGCTCGCCGGTGACCGGATGATCGATGTCGTCGAGCGCCGTGCGGCCGAGGATGCGGGCGCCGAGCGAGGCGACGACCTGGCCGGCATCGACGATCGCCGTCATCGTCAGACCGGTTTCGGTTCCGCAATCGACATGCGTGACGATGCAATCCTGCGCGACGTCGACGAGACGGCGGGTCAGGTAACCGGAGTTGGCGGTCTTCAGAGCCGTATCTGCCAGGCCCTTACGGGCACCGTGCGTCGAGTTGAAGTACTCGTTGACGGTCAGACCTTCCTTGAAGTTCGAGATGATCGGCGTCTCGATGATTTCACCCGACGGCTTGGCCATGAGGCCGCGCATGCCGCCCAGCTGGCGCATCTGGTTCGGAGAACCGCGGGCGCCGGAGTGGCTCATCATGTAGATCGAGTTCATCGGCTTCTGACGGCCGGTGTTCTCGTCGAATTCGACCGCCTTAATGCGGGCCATCATCTCTTCGGCGACCTTTTCGGTCGCCTTGCCCCAGGCGTCGACAACCTTGTTGTACTTCTCGCCCTGGGTGATGAGGCCGTCATTGTACTGCTGCTCGTATTCCTTCACCAGGTTTTCGGTGTCGGCAACGATCTTCGCCTTGGTGGCCGGAATGACCATGTCGTCCTTGCCGAACGAAATGCCGGCGCGGCAGGCATGGGCGAAGCCGAGCTGCATGATGCGGTCGCAGAAGATGACCGTGTCCTTCTGGCCGCAATGGCGGTAGACCGTGTCGATCATCTTGGAGATGTTCTTCTTGGTCATTTCCTGGTTGCAGATATCGAAGGGCACCTTGCCGTTCTTCGGCAGGAGTTCGCCGATGAGCAGACGGCCAGGCGTCGTCTCATAGATCTTCGAGTAGGGCTTGCCGTCCTCGCCGATCGACTTGAAGCGGCCGCGGATCTTGGTGTGCAGCGTCACGACCTTGTTTTCAAGCGCGTGATGCAGCTCGCCGAGATCGGAGAAGGCCATGCCTTCACCCGGCTCGTTCTGGTTGAGGATCGACAGGTAATAGAGGCCGAGAACCATGTCCTGCGAGGGAACGATGATCGGCGCGCCGTTGGCCGGATGCAGGATGTTGTTGGTCGACATCATCAGCACGCGGGCTTCGAGCTGGGCTTCGAGCGACAGCGGCACGTGAACGGCCATCTGGTCACCGTCGAAGTCGGCGTTGAAGGCTGTGCAGACGAGCGGATGCAGCTGGATCGCCTTGCCTTCGACCAGGGTGGGTTCGAAGGCCTGGATGCCCAGGCGGTGCAGCGTCGGTGCGCGGTTCAGGAGAACCGGATGCTCGC
The DNA here is from genome assembly GCF_002211395.1 of Rhizobium sp. R339. Classification (NCBI taxonomy): domain Bacteria; kingdom Pseudomonadati; phylum Pseudomonadota; class Alphaproteobacteria; order Hyphomicrobiales; family Rhizobiaceae; genus Rhizobium; species Rhizobium sp. R339. The sequence continues at coordinate 394,766 of NZ_LOKV01000024.1, read as the reverse complement.
GGATGACCTCGTCGAGGATATCCCAGACCTCAGGCTTTTCCTTTTCGACCAGCTTCTTGGCCTGCTTGACGGTCGAGGAATAACCCTTGGCGTCGAGGCGGGCGTAGATGAACGGCTTGAAGAGCTCGAGCGCCATCTTCTTCGGCAGGCCGCACTGGTGCAGCTTCAGTTCCGGACCGGTGACGATGACCGAACGGCCGGAATAGTCGACGCGCTTGCCGAGCAGGTTCTGGCGGAAGCGGCCCTGCTTGCCCTTCAGCATATCGGACAGCGACTTCAGCGGACGCTTGTTGGCGCCGGTGATGACGCGGCCGCGGCGGCCGTTGTCGAACAGCGCATCGACAGATTCCTGCAGCATGCGCTTTTCGTTGCGGATGATGATGCCGGGAGCGCGCAGTTCGATGAGGCGCTTCAGACGGTTGTTACGGTTGATGACGCGGCGGTACAGATCGTTCAGATCCGAGGTCGCGAAACGGCCGCCGTCGAGTGGAACCAGCGGGCGCAGATCCGGCGGGATGACCGGAACGACCTTCATGATCATCCATTCCGGGCGGTTGCCTGATTCCATGAAGTTCTCGACGATCTTCAGGCGCTTCATCAGCTTCTTCTGCTTGAGATCCGACGTCGTGTCGGCAAGCTCGGAGCGCAAGTCGCCAGCGATCTTTTCGAGGTTCATCGATGCGAGCATCTCGTAGATGGCTTCTGCACCGATCATCGCCGTGAACTGGTCTTCACCATATTCGTCGACGGCGAGCATGTACTCTTCTTCCGAGAGGAGCTGATGCTCCTTGAGCGCGGTCAGGCCCGGCTCGGTGACGATGTAGTTTTCGAAGTAGAGAACGCGCTCGACATCCTTCAGCGTCATGTCGAGCAGCGTGGAGATACGGCTCGGCAGCGACTTCAGGAACCAGATATGAGCAACCGGCGCGGCGAGCTCGATATGGCCCATGCGCTCACGGCGAACGCGCGACAGCGTGACTTCGACGCCGCACTTTTCGCAGATGATGCCCTTGTACTTCATGCGCTTGTACTTGCCGCACAGGCACTCGTAGTCCTTGATCGGCCCGAAGATGCGCGCGCAGAACAGACCGTCACGCTCTGGCTTGAACGTGCGGTAGTTGATGGTTTCCGGCTTCTTGATCTCACCGTAGGACCAGGAGAGGATCTTCTCCGGAGACGCGATCGAAATCCGAATGGAATCGAAATTCTGTGCAGGCACCTGCGGATTGAAAAGATTCATGACCTCTTGGTTCATGCCTGTCTCCTTCATGGGCGAAAGCGCCCTTAGCTTGCGAGGTTGGCGGCAAATCCCGGGAGCCGCGCCATCGCATAAAACGACGATAACCGCAGAATGCGGCAAAAGCGTCCCTGCCCGGCCGACACGTTACGGGGCCTTGGCGGGAACGGTGTGCGCCCTTTTAAGAGCGCACACCCTATCAAGTGGTTACTCGGCAGCGTCCGGCAGCTGGCTTGCAGCCTGCAGGTCGTCAACCTTGGAGTTCTCCAGCTCGACCGAAAGACCCAGCGAGCGCATTTCCTTGACGAGAACGTTGAAGCTTTCCGGAATGCCGGCCTCGAAGGTGTCGTCGCCACGGACGATCGCCTCGTAGACCTTGGTGCGGCCGGCGACATCGTCCGACTTCACCGTCAGCATTTCCTGCAGCGTATAGGCTGCGCCGTAAGCTTCGAGCGCCCAGACTTCCATTTCGCCGAAGCGCTGACCGCCGAACTGCGCCTTACCACCTAGCGGCTGCTGGGTCACGAGCGAGTAAGGACCGATCGAGCGGGCATGGATCTTGTCGTCGACCAGGTGGTTGAGCTTCAGCATGTAGATGTAGCCCACGGTCACCTGGCGGTCGAACTGCTCGCCGGTACGGCCGTCATAGAGCGTCGACTGACCGGTATCCTTCAGACCTGCCAGACGCAGCATGTCGTTGACATCGCCTTCGTTTGCGCCGTCGAAAACAGGCGTTGCAATCGAAACGCCGCGCTTCCACTGATCGGCGAGACGCAGAACCGAGTCATCGTCGAAATCCTGGACCTGTTCGGCCTTCGGACCGTCCCCGACGACATCGCCGATGGTCTTACGCAGCGGCTCGATGTTGCCGTTCGCCTTGTAGGCCTCGATCAATTCGCCGATCTGGCGACCCATGCCGGCGCAAGCCCAGCCCAGGTGCGTTTCCAGGATCTGGCCGACGTTCATGCGCGAAGGCACGCCGAGCGGATTCAGAACGACGTCGACATGCGTGCCGTCTTCGAGGAACGGCATATCCTCGACAGGCACAATGCGCGAGACCACGCCCTTGTTCCCGTGGCGGCCGGCCATCTTGTCGCCCGGCTGGATCTTGCGCTTCACAGCGACGAAGACCTTGACCATCTTCATGACGCCAGGAGGCATTTCATCGCCGCGCTGGACCTTCTCGACCTTGTCCATGAAGCGCTGCTCAAGGCGCGACTTGGATTCGTCGTACTGGCCGCGAAGCGCTTCCAGCTCGCTCTGAACCTTCTCGTCCTCGACGGCGAACATCCACCACTGCGAGCGGGGATATTCGGAGACGACGGCGTTCGAAAGCTCGGTGCCCTTCTTGAAGCCCTTCGGACCGGCAATGGAGACCTGGCCGCGCAGCATGTCGATCAGACGGCCGTAGACGTTACGGTCGAGGATGGCCTGCTCGTCGTCGCGGTCCTTGGCAAGGCGCTCGATCTCTTCGCGCTCGATCGCCATCGCGCGCTCGTCCTTCTCAACGCCGTGGCGGTTGAAGACGCGAACTTCGACGATCGTGCCGTAGGTGCCGGGCGGCATGCGCATGGAGGTATCGCGCACGTCGGAGGCCTTTTCGCCGAAGATGGCGCGCAGAAGCTTTTCTTCCGGCGTCATCGGGCTTTCGCCCTTCGGCGTGATCTTGCCGACGAGGATATCGCCCGGCTGAACTTCGGCGCCGATATAGACGATGCCGGCTTCGTCGAGGTTCTTCAGCGCTTCTTCCGAAACGTTCGGAATGTCGCGGGTGATTTCCTCAGGGCCAAGCTTGGTGTCACGCGCCATCACTTCGAATTCTTCGATGTGGATGGAGGTGAACACGTCGTCGGCAACGATGCGCTCGGAGAGCAGGATCGAGTCTTCGTAGTTGTAGCCGTTCCAGGGCATGAACGCGACGAGCGCGTTGCGGCCGAGCGCCAGGTCGCCGAGATCGGTCGACGGGCCGTCGGCGAGGATGTCGCCGCGGTTGACGACGTCACCGACGGTGACCAGCGGACGCTGGTTGACGCAGGTGTTCTGGTTCGAACGCTGGAACTTCTGCAGGCGGTAGATATCGACGCCTGATTTGCCGGCTTCGAGGTCTTCCGTGGCGCGGATAACGATACGAGTCGCGTCGACCTGGTCGACCACGCCGCCGCGGCGAGCGCCGATGGCGGCACCGGAGTCACGGGCGACGACCGGCTCCATGCCGGTGCCGACGAACGGAGCTTCGGCACGCAGCAGAGGCACGGCCTGACGCTGCATGTTCGAGCCCATGAGCGCGCGGTTGGCGTCGTCGTTTTCCAGAAACGGGATGAGCGCGGCTGCGACCGAAACGACCTGCTTCGGCGAAACGTCCATCAGGTTCATGCTGTCGCGAGGCGCCAGCATAACTTCGCCGGCATGGCGGCAGACGACGAATTCGTCAACGAAAGAACCGTCGGGGTTCATCTCGGCGTTGGCCTGAGCGACGTAATACTTCGCCTCTTCCATGGCGGAGAGGTAGAGCACGTCGTTCGTCACTTTGCCGTCCACGATGCGGCGATACGGGCTTTCGATGAAGCCGTACTTGTTGACGCGGGCAAAGGTCGCAAGCGAGTTGATGAGACCGATGTTCGGGCCTTCCGGCGTTTCGATCGGGCAGATGCGGCCGTAATGGGTCGGATGCACGTCGCGGACTTCGAAGCCGGCGCGCTCGCGAGTCAGACCGCCCGGGCCAAGAGCCGAAAGACGGCGCTTGTGGGTGATTTCCGAGAGCGGGTTGACCTGGTCCATGAACTGCGAGAGCTGCGAGGAGCCGAAGAACTCGCGCACGGCGGCAGCAGCCGGCTTGGCGTTGATCAGATCCTGCGGCATGACCGTATCGATCTCGATCGAGGACATGCGCTCCTTGATCGCGCGCTCCATGCGGAGCAGACCGAGACGGTACTGGTTCTCCATCAGCTCGCCGACCGAGCGAACGCGGCGGTTGCCGAGGTTGTCGATGTCGTCGATCTCGCCCTTGCCGTCGCGCAGTTCGACCAGCATCTTGACCACGGCCAGGATGTCGTCCTTGCGCAGGATGCGGACGGTGTCTTCGACGGTGAGGTCGAGGCGCATGTTCATCTTGACGCGGCCGACGGCGGAGAGGTCGTAACGCTCCGCATCGAAGAACAGCGAGTTGAACATGGCTTCGGCCGATTCCATGGTCGGCGGTTCGCCCGGACGCATGACGCGGTAGATATCGAACAGAGCGTCCTGACGGTTCTCGTTCTTGTCTGCCGAAAGCGTGTTGCGGATATAGGCGCCGACATTGATGTGGTCGATGCCGAGAACCGGGATTTCGTCGAAACCGTTCGACAGGATGATGCCAAGCGTCTTCTCATCGATCTCGTCGCCGGCTTCGAGATAGATCTCACCCGTCGAATAATTGACGATGTCTTCGGCGAGGTAATTGCCGTAGAGGTCGTCATCGCCGGCCTTCAGCGCCTTCAGGCCCTTGTCGGACAGCTGGCGCAGCAGGCGCGGGGTCAGCTTCTTGCCGGCTTCCACGACGACTTCGCCGGTATCGGCATCGACCATCTCGGTGATTGCCTTGGCGCCCTTCAGCGTTTCCGGCTTGAAGGGAATGCGCCAGCCTTCGCCGTCGCGCTTGTAGAGCGACTTCGTGTAGAAGGTGTCGAGGATTTCCTCGCCGTCCATGCCGAGCGCCATCAGCAGCGACGTCACCGGAATCTTGCGGCGGCGGTCGATACGGGCGTAGACGATGTCCTTGGCGTCGAATTCGATATCGAGCCAGGAGCCGCGATAGGGAATGACGCGCGCAGCAAAGAGCAGCTTACCGGAAGAATGGCTCTTGCCCTTGTCATGGTCGAAGAAGACGCCCGGCGAACGGTGCATCTGCGAGACGATGACGCGCTCGGTGCCGTTGACGATGAACGTGCCGTTGTTGGTCATGAGCGGCATGTCGCCCATGTAGACGGACTGTTCCTTGATGTCCTTGATGGACTTCGCGCCCGTATCCTCATCGATATCGAACACGATGAGGCGCAGCGTCACCTTCAGCGGCGCGGCATAGGTCAGGTCGCGCTGGCGGCATTCGTCAACGTCGAATTTCGGCGGCTCGAACTCATAGGATACGAATTCCAGCATCGAAGCGCCGGAGAAATCGGTGATCGGGAAAACCGACTTGAAGACTGCCTGAAGACCCTCGTCGGGCCGGCCGCCCTTCGGCTCTTCAACCATCAGAAACTGGTCGTAGGACGCCTTCTGAACCTCGATGAGGTTCGGCATTTCCGCGACTTCGGGGATCTTACCAAAAAACTTGCGTACGCGCCTGCGACCGTTGAACGAAAGGGTCTGAGCCATCGTCGCTCCTTCAAAATCTTGCACCCGGGCCTGCAACGGACGGGAACCGATGGCCAGTCGACCCCGTCAATCAATGGGTAGTTCAATCTCGTCCGACTCCCGAAAACGCTCAGCTCGGATTGCTGTGCTGCCCTCGGTGCGAGACTATCCTTTTGAAGAACCCATTACCCAAAAGCCGTTTTGACGCGGCTTTTGGGTAATTCGTTCAGAAAAACGGCAAATGGGAGGCGGCAAACGCCACCCCCCAAAAGCAGTTCAAGCTTACTTGACGTCGGCCTTGGCGCCAGCGTCTTCGAGCTTCTTCTTGATGTCAGCGGCTTCAGCCTTGGAAACGCCTTCCTTGACAGCCTTCGGAGCGCCTTCGACGAGGTCCTTGGCTTCCTTGAGGCCGAGACCGGTGATGGCGCGGACTTCCTTGATGACGTTGATCTTGTTTGCGCCGGCATCCGTGAGGATGACGTCGAACTCGGTCTTTTCTTCTTCAGCCGGAGCAGCTGCGCCGCCTGCACCACCAGCAACGGCAGCAACAGCTACCGGAGCAGCGGCGGAAACGCCCCACTTTTCTTCGAGCAGCTTGGAAAGCTCAGCAGCTTCCAGGACGGTCAGAGAGGAGAGGTCTTCAACGATCTTTGCGAGATCAGCCATTTTCTAGTTCCTTTTGTTCGGTTCGAACTGTTGAGTATGTACAGCGAAAAACCGCCTTAAGCGGCTTCGTCCTTCTTGGCGTAGGCCGAGAACACGCGAGCAAGCTGACTTGCCGGTGCTGCAACAACGCCTGCGATGCGGGTAGCCGGTGTCTGGATCATGCCCAGCAGCTTCGCACGCAGTTCGTCCAGCGAAGGCAGGGTCGCAAGCGACTTGACACCTTCGGCGTTCAGCGTTGTCGTGCCCATGGCGCCGCCGAGAACCACGATCTTGTCGTTGGTCTTGGCGAAATCCATGACGACCTTCGGAGCGGTGATCGGATCATTGCTGTAAGCAATGAGGGTCTGACCCTTGAAGAGATCGGAGATCCCTTCCGCTTCCGTACCCTGAAGGGCAATTTTGGCCAGGCGGTTCTTCGCGACTTTGACGGTGCCGCCAGCAGCGCGCATCTTCGAACGAAAATCGTTCATCTGTGCGACTGTAGCACCAGCATAGTGGGCCACGACAACCGAGCCCGATGCCTTGAAGACATCGTTCAGTTCCGTGACGAATTCGCGCTTTTCCGCTCTTTCCACTGCCTATCTCCAGTTGGCGGGACCGTTTGAACGGACCCACCGGGTTGCCTTTGCCTCCCGGGATCAAAAGAGATCCCAAGCGACGCTTGAGGATCCTGTCCCCTCGCGCTCCGCGCCACTTAAGGCAAGGAAGGCACAAGGCATCCAAGGCTCGAACCGATTTCCTAGAAGCAGAACTTCATGCAATTCGGGTCTTACCCGTCTCATGCAGGCAAAGTGATTAAGGGAAAACCACCTGCAATCTCGGACAGGATTCCGGATTTCTCCGGAATATCCCGGCCCCTTGCGAGGCCGGAATTCTTGTTATCAGGCCAAAGCCCGACGAAACTTATGCAGTCGCGGCCGCGGTGACCGAGCCGACTTCGATCTTTACGCCCGGACCCATGGTCGAGGAGATCGCGACGCGCTTGACGTAGTTGCCCTTGGCGCCAGCCGGCTTTGCCTTGATGACGGCGTCGGCGAAAGCGCGGATGTTTTCTTCCAGAGCCTTGGCATCGAAGGAGGCCTTGCCGATGCCGGCGTGGACGATGCCAGCCTTTTCGACGCGGAACTCGACGGCGCCGCCCTTGGAAGCCTTGACGGCTCCGGCGACATCCATGGTGACGGTGCCGACCTTCGGGTTCGGCATCATGCCGCGCGGGCCGAGTACCTTACCGAGACGGCCGACGAGCGGCATCATGTCGGGAGTGGCGATGCAGCGATCGAAATCGATCTTGCCGCCCTGGACGATTTCAACGAGGTCTTCTGCACCGACAACGTCTGCGCCGGCCGCCTTGGCTTCATCAGCCTTGGCGCCACGAGCGAAGACGGCGACGCGAACCGTACGGCCGGTGCCGTTCGGCAGGTTGACGACGCCGCGAACCATCTGGTCCGCATGACGCGGGTCAACACCGAGGTTCATCGAAACTTCGATGGTTTCGTCGAACTTGGCGACAGCCCGCTCCTTGACCATGCCGATGGCGGTCGTCAGAGCGTAGAGCTTGGTCGGATCAACACCTTCGTTGATCTTCTGAGTGCGCTTGCCTGCCATGGTCTTAACCCACCACTTCCAGGCCCATGGCGCGGGCAGAGCCCTCGATCATCGCCATTGCACCTTCGATATCTGCTGCGTTCAGGTCCTTCATCTTGGCTTCGGCGATCGTCTTGATCTGAGCCTTGGTGAGGGTACCGGCCTTTGCGCCCTTGCCCGGGGTCTTGGAACCGGACGTGATCTTCGCTTCCTTCTTCAGCCAGTAGCTGACCGGCGGCTGCTTCATAGCGAAGGTGAAGGACTTGTCCTGGTAATAGGTGATGACGACCGGAATCGGCATACCCTTTTCCATTTCCTGCGTGGCGGCATTGAACGCCTTGCAGAATTCCATGATGTTAATGCCACGCTGACCAAGCGCCGGGCCGATCGGCGGGGACGGGTTTGCCGATCCTGCCTTGACCTGAAGCTTGAGCTGGCCCGCAACTTTCTTAGCCATATCTCTCTGCCTTTCATGAACGGCCGGTTGCCCGGCCCGTGATGCCGGATCGCTCCGGCGGCTGCGGTTGCGTGGTGCGGATCATTAGGGTCCGGCTAAGACCCCTCACCTTCCACGCGGTGCGGACAAGGTCCGCAGGAAACAGGCCGCAAGGGCCAGCTTCCAATTCTGCAATCAGACCTTCTCGACCTGTGCGTATTCCAGTTCGACCGGCGTTGCGCGGCCGAAGATCGACACCTCTACCTTCAGGCGCGAACGCTCTTCGTCCACATCCTGAACCGTGCCGTTGAACGAAGCGAACGGGCCGTCGGAAACGCGGACCTGCTCGCCGATCTCGAAGGTGATGGACGCCTTCGGCCGCTCGACACCTTCCTGGACCTGGCCGAGAATGCGCTCGGCTTCATAATCCGGAATCGGAACGGGCTTATTGTCTGAGCCGAGGAAACCGGTGACCTTCGGCGTATTCTTGATCAGGTGGTAAGCCTCGTCCGTGAGATTGGCGCGAACAAGGACATAACCCGGGAAAAATTTGCGCTCGCTGTCGACCTTGCGGCCGCGACGCACTTCCACCACCTTTTCGGTCGGCACGAGAATCTTCTCGAACAGGTGCTCAAGCCCCTTCTGGCGAGCCTTGTTCTCGATGTCCTCAGCCACCTTCTTTTCAAAATTGGAATACGCGTGGACGATGTACCAACGTGCCGCCATTTTTATCTCCACCCGTATCAGTTGCCGATATTCAGCACGAAGCTGAGGGCCCAGCCGATCAGCTGGTCAGCGGCAAAGAAAAACAGCGCGGCGAAAACCACCATCACAAGCACCATCACCGTCGAGATCATCGTCTCGCGGCGCGACGGCCATGTGACCTTGGACGTCTCGGAGCGAACCTGCTGCAGAAACGCAAATGGATTGGATTTGGATGCCATCGACTGCCCACGCAATTACGGCGCGTAAAGCTGAACATATCAGCCCCACGCACCGCGTGTCTGTTGAACCCTAAATAAACACCGATTTCCGAATACACAAGAGGGAAACCGAAGTTTAACGAAATTAGTTGCCACCAATTATTCCCGCTCCGAAACGCTGCAAGCACGTCCGCGCTGTCCCGTATTCAGGAAAGTGGCAGGGGCAGAGGGGCTCGAACCCCCGACCTGCGGTTTTGGAGTCACCTCCACACCCGTCTGCGCCCATGAGCCGGCTTGTAGCATCATGTCCGCACATGTTGCAAGCGGTTTCATTCAATTTCTCAAGTCATTGAGATCATTGACTTATTTTCATTTCCGGATTTCACTGGCCGAACAACGGGGTGCCGCCGCCGGCGGAGCCGTTGTCCAGTTCCGTTGTCCGAAATTTCCCGATTCCACATTCCAGCAGCAAGGAAAGGAAGCGAAATGAACAGGCAGCATCTGACGGACGACCTCATCGCAGCCCAGCAGTTCCCGACTGACTCGCGCAGGCGGTACGACATCAACGACGCCTCCGTGAAGAACCTGATCGTCAGGATCGGGTCGAAGAGGAAGGTCTTCATGCTGGTCGCCCGCTTCCGCGGCCCGGCGAGCCAGCCCACCCGCCGCAAGCTCGGGCTTTTCCCCGACGAGATGAACACGGAGGCAGCCCGGGCGGCGGCGCACAAATGGAACAGGAAGATCGAAGATCGGATCGACCCCGCGATCGAAGTGGCGGAGGCCAGGAGGATCGAGGAGATCCGCAAGCGAAGCACGTTCGCCTCGGTCGTGGAGGATTACATCGCGTACATACCGGGCCGCGACCGGAACCTCAATGCCGAGCAGGACATCAAGTTCCTGAGAAGGAACCTGCTCAATCCGAAGACAAACCCGTTCGTCGACAAGCCCATCTCGGAGGTCACTGCCGGGCAAATCACCCGCATGGTCAAGAATCTCAAGAAGAGAGCGCCGACCCAGGCATTCCATCTCTTCGTGATGATCAAGACGTTCTTCGGGTGGGCGATGCATCCGGACATCGCCGAGGTAGTGGGTCTCGATCGAAACCCAATCGGATATCTCAAGCCCAAACGACTCGGGCTGCGCATAGTAGACCGCGAACGGGTCTTCGAATACGAGGAGGCGCGGGCGTATCTGATGGCCTCCACCGCCACGCCGTATCCCTACGGCCCCTGCCTCCGGCTGCTGATCGAGACCGGCCAGCGCAGGGGCGTCGTCGCCGCGATGCGATGGTCGCAGCTCAACTTGGACCGGAAACTTTGGACCATCCCCGGCGCCAGGGCCCGGGGGGCGCAGCCCGGCAAGACGTCGAAGCTGGATGGCTCGCACAAGGTCCCGCTCTCCAACCGGGTGGTCGCCCTGCTCCTCGCCATCCGGGAAAGCCAGCCGGCGGGCCACGGGGACTTCGTGTTCAGCACGAGCAACGGCCAGAGGCCGATCGACAATTTCGGCGACCTCAAGGTGCCGAAGAAGGAAAGCGAGAAGAGCGAAACCGAGCTCGCAACAGGAAAATTCGAGCGCCTGATGCTCGAGATCCTGGAGACACTGGGCGTAACGGCGATGGAGGACTGGGTCTGGCAGGATGTCAGGAGGACGGTCCGGACCCACCTCGAGCCGCTCACGGGCCGGGAGGCGGTGGCGGAGGCCGCCATTGGCCACAAGAAGAGAGGCATCGTGGGCGTCTACAACCATCACAAATACCGCGCGGAGATCCGCCGGGGCTTCAATCTGTGGTCCGAGATGCTGCGGGAGGTCGAAAGCGGAAACTGCTCGATCACCGACTGGGAGCACGACCCGGACGCGTTTCGTGACGGAGACGAGCCATGATCTCCCGCGAGGAGCTCTACGCGCTGGTCTGGGCGGGACCCGGCAAGGGTGCCGCCGAGCGCCTTGGGATCTCGGACAGCTATCTGGGACGGGTGTGCACGGCCCTCGACGTTCCCCGACCCTCCAGGGGATGGTGGGCGCAACGGGCGGTGGGGAGGGCGGCGCCGCCTCCTCCTCTCCCGCCGGCCCGTCCGGGCGTTCCGGACCATTGGGCGAAGGGCGGTCCCAGCATAAAGCAGTTCTACCGAAGGGGCATCTGGTGCACCGTGCCGCGCGACGGGAGCCACCCTCTCGTCCACTTTGCGCGACACCTCTTCCGCAAGGCACGGGAAGGCCGGGACGGAAGGCACCTTTCGACTCGAAGCTGCAACGCCATCGACCTGACGACGTCGGCCGATACGCTTGAAAGCGCGCTGTCGCTTGCCAACGTCCTGTTCAAGGCGTTCGAGGCCCGCGGGCATCCCGTGCGCGTCATGTCGAGGAGCGGGTTCATACGGCCGGCTCTGGAGAACTGGGCCCAGCCGCCCGAGAGGACCCGGCACATCCCACCCGCGCTTTGGATGCCGGTCGCGCCGACGATCGTCACGGTCTCGGGGGTGCCGATCGGACTCGCCATCCTCGAGATCAGCAGGGAGGTCGAGATGCGCTACCTGGGCAACGGCGAGTTCGAGCCCGCATCGCCCGGGAGGACGGTCCACGGCATCACCTGGACGGAATGGCGGCGCGTCCCGACGGGCAGACTCAAGCTCGTCGCCTATTCCCCGCACCATCCGGTTCCATGGCGGCAGGAGTGGGTGGAGGCGCGCCGGAATTCGCTCGGCCGGACGACCGAGGCGATCGTCGCCGAACTCGAGGCCGCCGCCCCTATTCTCCCGCATGCCGGCCACTTCCTCCAGCGGGTCCGCGACGACCCGGTCTAGCAGGCCGCAAGTTTTCCGAGTTCGACGTCCATCCACCCACAGGAAAGGAAAGCCACATGACCAGGCACCCACCCACCTTCGCGGCGGCCCTCAAGGCATACATCGCCGAGCTTCCCGAACGCCTGCACGGCGCTGCGCCGGCCTTCTCGACCCAGCGACCAACCCCTTCGCGGAGAAGCCGATCGCGGACGTCACCGATGGAGAGATCCTGGAATTCCTCCACTCGATGCGCGACCGGCCCGCCCTGGAGCGAGAATGCGCCCGGCAGATCCGCTTCCTCTTCGCCTGGGCGATGAGGCGCGAGCGGTTCGGTCTCAAGGCGAACCCCGCCCAGTACGTCCTGCCGGGTCACATTGCCGGCCAGGCCGAGGCCCGCTTCCGCGTCCTGGAGGTCGACGAACTGCATGCCTACCTCGCAGCCGCTGCGACGCTCAAGTCACCCCAGCGGACATTCGCCGAGGGGCTGGCGCTGACGGGCCAGCGTCCCGGCGACCTCGGACGGATGCGATGGTCGGAGCTCGATCTGGACCGGAAAGTGTGGCTGTCTTCGCGATTATCGACGGGGTACGTCCTCAGGGTCGCCCTGTCGGAGGCGTTCGCCGGCCGCCTGGCCGAGATGCGCAGAAATCTTCGCCGATGCCGGTGACTTCGTGTTCGGCGGCAAGCTTGGACACGCCCCCCTGCTGCGTCTCAACCGATTGAGGTCGGTGCTGGAGCGATCGATGGGAGGCGTTCTCGGACATGCCCCGGCGTCGCCGCAAGACGAATGGAGATGGACGGACGTGCGTCGCACAGTGCTCACCATGCTCGTCGAGGGCGGCCTGGATTTCCAGGATGCCCAATGCGCCATAGGACACACATTGCACACGAGCCTGCGTTCATCGGAGCGGATGTTCATCGATCACGCGAGAATTCGCGAGGCCCTGAACAGACACGCAGAAAGACTGGATTCGATCATTCGGCAGTCCGGGCCGAAGCGGCCAATGCCGCCAGCGGTCGCGAGAAGGAATGGCAACGGGTTCCCACCGCCCGTCTGAACCTCGTCGCCTATTCCCCGCACCGCCCCGCTCCCGGCCTCAGGCGCGAGGCGACCGTGCTGGAACCGCACCAAAGCTGCCGCATGCCGGCCCCTTCCATCAACAGGCCGGCGGCGGCCCAACAGCATCGTCAGGGGTGCAGGTTTTCCGAATGCGCCGTCCATCCATCCCAACGGAGAGGAAATCGACATGACCAGACACTCACACACCTTCGCGGCAGCCCTCGCAGCGTATATCGCCGAGCTCCCCGAACGCCGGCACAACCGCTCCGCCGGCCGGGACGCCACATTCCTCGAGCGATATCTCGCAACTGTTCCCTTTTCGGAGAAGCCCATCGCGGACGTCACCGATGGAGAGGTCCTCGACTTCCTCTGCTCGATGCGCGACCGGCCTGCCTTGGCGCGAAAATGCACGCAGAAGATCCGCGCCTTCTTCGCCTGGGCGATGGGACCCCACCGGCGCGCGCAGTTCGGCCTCACCTCGGACCCCGCCCTGTACATACTTCCGCGTCACATCGCAGGCCCGCCCGAGCCCCGCTACCGCTTTCTGGACGACTACGAACTGCATGCCTACCTCGCCGCCGCGGCAACCCTCAAGCCGCATGAGCAGGCACTCGCCGAGGCGCTGGCACTGACGGGAGATCACCCTTCCAAGCTTGGGCGGATGAGATGGTCCGAGCTGGATCTGGCTCGCAAAGTCTGGACGGCTCCGGGAGGAAATGGGGCCATCGCCGTGGTCGCGCTTCCGGACGCGTTCGCCGCCCGGCTGACGGAGATGCGCAGAAATCTTCCCGTCGATGCCGGTGATTTTGTGTTCAGCGCGACCCGGGGACGCACCCCGCTGCTGCAACTCGGCGGTATGAAGTCGAAGCTTGCCCGAGAGATGGGGCGCATCCTGGGAGATGCCCCGGCATCGCCGAGAGATTGGAGATGGCCGGATCTGCGCCGCGCCGTCATCTGCATGGTCCTAGACTGCGCAACGGATCGCGCGGATGTCGTCCGCGCCCCAGCAGACAGTGATGAGGCGATAATCCGCGAAGCGCTGAACAGGCACGCCGATGCTCTGGACTTGATCATGCAGCGCCATCGGGCCGCGGTGGCCACTGCAGCCAGCAGACCCGAAGGTCGGATCATACAGTTTCCGGTCCGTGCGAGGGAGCCGGCTCACGCGGGCGACGCGTGATCGCGACGCCCGGCCCATGATCCGGACCTCCGTCGATGAAGACGACCCCGCCAGACTCGAGAGCGGCGCGGACCTTCTCGATGGATTCCACGAGGACGTTCTGCTCGCCCTTCTCGATCCTGACCAGAATCTGCCGGCTCAGCCCGGCCAGACTGGCGAGCTCCTCCTGGCTAAGCCCGAGGAGCGCCCTTCCCGCCCTGAGGGCGCCCATGATTTCAGACGTCGAATCCATGGATTCGAAAAGGCGACAACCCGGCGCCGTTGTCAACAATTGTGCACAAGGATTCGCTCTTCGCGGTGCATCGCCCGGGGCTATCATGGTTCAGAGGGCCATTCCCGCGCTCGGCAGGACGGACGGGCAACGACATCACGACGAAGGGAGGACTACCGCGAACGCATTCGCTTCCCCTTCAGTGGCCTTCGAAAGTCGGACACCATGCGCACCGCGAGGATCTCAGTCTTGACGGTCATGCATCGTCGACAGACCTCCGTCATCGATGGTCGGCCTTCAGCACGGCAAAGATCCCAAGGAAGGTTGTCGGTCGACGATGCTGGGACCGCATCCCCGTCGGTATCAATGCTGGATGACAATGTATGATCATCCGAGCGAGGAGAACTATCCTGCGATGACCGATCAGACTGCGGGATCGCTCGCCTTTTCCGCGGCCAGTCTTTCCCCCGAACGCAAAAATCTCCTTCACGACAAGAGATATAGCCGGTTCCTCGTTGGCGATGTAGGACGAACTCCTATCCTCGATGCGAGGAACCGGCTTGCCTGCTGCCCCCGTCGAATCCTTGCGCTTCCTCTTATCAAAGTGTCCCTGATGGATATCGTGGTCGACCACGACGTCGACCATGAGGTGGCGCTTTGCATGAAATGCCTCGAGGCCGCGTGGAATCGAGCCCCGCTTCCAGTCGGATCCACCGAAATCAAGATCCATACGAAATTCAACTGCCTATGGTAGACGCGACGAGGAAAGATGCGCGCACTATCCCCATTCATCCATGTCCGGGGAAGTAGTCCCCGAAGATAGTTCGCCAGTCCTCGATCGCCGATCTCACGAAGCCGTAACTCGCGTTGCTTTCAGCGGCGACCGCTTTTCGATACGCGTTGTCCAGAGCGGCAACGATCTTGGCCGCTTCCGACTTTGCGAGATAAGAAGCGACATCGTCGCTATAGCCAGCGGGGTCGGCGACCTTGACCCAAATGTTTCCTCTCATCTTGTCGAACACCCAACGGGCAGCGCTGGCATAGTCACTGATGGTGACCTCCTGAAGGACATGTCTGACCAGTACCTCAAGATGAAAGGAGCGGAACAGGTTTCCATTCGATCGGTTCCAGCATTTGAGCATCTTTATGAGCGGTACCAGCGCACCGTTGTGCGCCTTGTTGGACTGAGACCAGAGTTCGACGTGTTTTTTCGGGTCCGTAGGAATCCACCGTCTGAGATTGGCATCGGGGATAAGAAAGCCTCCACCGTTCCGGTAGAAGCCGGGAACGACATCCACCTCGAAATCCGTGAACGTGATGGTAACTGCCTGTCCGTCAGGCTTAATCCTGGGTGTCGAGGGGTATTTCTTCTTGAGCGTGGTCATTACCGACGTCAAAAGCGAGTGCTGGTTCTGCGCCGCGTAGTACTTCGGATCAAGGACCGCGAACACATCGATATCGGCGCTCTTCAGAGGAGCGATCATTGTGTTGCGGCGATAGGACCCCGTGAGAAAAGTGTCGAGGACGGCAAAGTCCCTCGACAACGCTTCCCGAACGTTCTGCTGGCGCGTGGATGTCGTGCTCTCCTGCAGGCTGGAGATCTCGAGATTGGCCTTGAATTGCTGGAAGGCTCCGGCGATGGTTGTGGCCATGGGTGCGCCTTAAATCCCGATGCGAGCGCGTATGCGCTCCCACTCAGCGGTCAGCGTCGGGTTCTGCTCATTGAAGATCTTCGTGGATAGGAGGATCGCAGCGGTCGATTTGGTTGTCTCATAATAGGCAAAGAATTCGATGATCTGGGCCTGAGTGATGGACTTCGACACCCCACGCCCCCCGTTGAAGAGCCTGTTAAAGTCTTTGAAGAGGTGTTCGCAGCGCATGCGGAGCCATTCCATGCGAACCAGTCGTCCTACGATCTCCCCGCTGAAGATAGCTTGCGCCGCAACGCCGATGACCTCGAGATCGGTAGAAGGGTACGCCATCGCCGCAATCCAGACCACGAGATAGCCAAGCGTCGTTATCCGCTGGGACCGTAGCATCTTGCCAATAATGGAGCGCGTGAAGAACACGCTCTCCATGGAATTCGCTGCCAACCGCCTGAGCGGATTGGTCTGGTCGTTGTTGTAATAGCCAACAGTCTCCTCATGCGTGAGCGTGACGTTGAAGCTGTTCGATAGCACCTCTTGCCGCCTGGCATCCTCGGCTCTCGGGAAGAGGTACATGTTCTGGACCTGTCCATGCACGAAGAACAGCAGGGCACCGATCAGAAACGCTATCTGGAGAGCGATGTTCGCCTCCGGATGCGCAGCCTTGTCGACGAAGAGAACGACAATAGACAGAGCGGAGATCGCCCAGAACAGCCATCCTCCGATCTTGTCCATCAGGACGAGCGGGTCGTAGTAGGTTTTCCCGACGGTATCGACCTTAGGCATTCATTCCTCCTGGGTTACTTGATCACGACGTAGAACGGGTCGCTCTGACCAACGACACGGTCATCGCGTCGCCTGATGATGAACGCTTCGGCCATATGGACCCCGCGGTATTGCAGCCCTTCCCAGCGGCGATCGCCGTCGGTGGGTTTTTCGAAGCCGCCCCTACCGCATTTCTGAGCCATCGCGGCAGCGCCCGTGTTCGTGATACGCCAGCGGACGTAGCAGTCGGATGGCACGGTCTGGAACTTGTTGATGCGGACATCGAACCAGAGTCCACCACTGGGAGCGAGCGCTTCGCCAGAGCTTATCCGATGCCCCCTTCCCTTCACCTTGGTAGCGCTATGCTCCGCAAAAACCTGGACATTGCGCGAGACGGTTTCCGCCATCGGCCATGGCGGCGTCTGCTGGTGCCGCGGCTTGCTGAAGACGGCCGGAAGGATTCCAACCCCGTAGTCGATCACGGTATCGACGAGTCCATCAAGATGGGCGGCTGTGTCCATGAGAAGGACACGCGCGCGATCGGTCACAGAGGCTTCGGCCTTCTTGACGTTCTCGCCCTTCGCGAAGTCATCGCCGAAGACCCTGCGCCATTTCTCGATGCTTTCGGCGCGGTTCGGAGCCTCGATGGCTTCATCGATCCACGTCCGGTACTTGTGGACGAAGTTGCGAAAGTTTGCGTACTGGGTGTCGTTCCAGAGATCCGGGAAGTCCTGCGACTTCAGCGACGGGTTCTCCACTCTCGGCTTGTCGGGCCGCTCCTGCAGCCAGTCGTCGAGCCGGCCCATAATCGTCTGAAGGGCACTGGGCGTGTCGGCGAACGCCGTCGAGTCCTTGTCCCACCACTCGATCCGATGGCCGATCAGGGTCGTCAGCAGGACTGACTGGCAACTGAACCGCTTCTTGATGTCGCGGATATACTTGATCAGCCGCGTTGCCTTCCGGAAGGAATTGTTGCCCGAATATCCGTTTCTTTCCTTTATCCAGCGGGTGTACTCGATCGGCTGGGACTCTTCGAACTCGTCGGCGCGCTTGTTGCAGACCTCGAGCGTCCCCTGATACTCGCGATCCGTCACCAGCGGCGCGATGTCGATCTTGCAATCATCGGCGTAGGTGATGGTGACGCAGTAATCGTAGACGACCGTCATCTCGCCATAGCGCTTGCTGTCTCGGAAGACGCGGCCGAGTTCTTTCACGTACTGCGCGGCGCTCCAACCGTTGACGGTTTTAACCTTCACAAGCAGGTCCGCGTCGAACTCTCCCTTGTCGACGGGACGGATGATCGTGTCGTGCGCCCACGACCCCTGCTCGATGAAGCGAAGGATCTGCGGATCCCAATCGGACGCCTTGAGAAAATCCTTGATGGCGTCGACACGAGCTGTGAGCAAATCGATACGTGTTTGATTGAGATTGACCGTATCCGTCAGGAAATCCTTGAAATCACTTACAAGCTTCATGCTTCTTTCCGATCTCGTTTTTGGCGCTACGGCTAAGGTTCCGTCCGGTCTCGGCGCTCCGAATATTGTTCGTTATAATGCTTCATTAAGTATCGCTACGCCGAACAAGATGGGGATGTTGATTTCCGGAGTCAAGGCCCGTACTGTATAGCTACACCGAACGATAATAAGCGACGAACGGTTCCGCCATGACCCAACCAACATTCGGCAAGAAAATCAAAGAACTGCGCACGAAGAAGGGGCTGACCCTAGACCAGCTCGCGACCGCGACTGGTTCGTCAAAGAGCTACATATGGGAGCTGGAGAACAAGGATCCGCCGCGCCCTTCTGCTGAAAAGCTCGCCGCAATCGCAGTGGCCCTTGAGGTCACTACCGACTACCTGATCGGACGTGAGGAGGTTACCCTCGCCGACGCACAGGATAAGGCCTTCTTCCGCGAGTACAGCCAGATGGATCCTGACACGCGCGAAAAAATCCGGGCGATGGCCAGGGTTCTCGGAGGCAAAAAGGAGTGACCCCTAAGTCGCCCAGAGCCGTAGCAAACAATATCTCGCTGGTGCTGAACACGATGTTCGGCAATGACAGGTTTGAGCGCGGGCCTGTGAACGTGGATGAAGTCGCTCTCGAATACACAAGGCAGATCTCTCCCGCCAGTCACATAGAGCAGATCGTCGGCGATGATCTGCCGGGATGCGAAGGTGCCCTAGTGCCGGGTGACACCACGCCGCGGCGTTGGGCGATCATGTACAACAAGACCCAGAATCCGGGGCGCCGCGCCTACACCGTAGCGCACGAACTCGGACATTTCATGCTTCATCGAGACCTGGTCGACAAGGATCCAGATTTCGACGGCGGGTTCTACTGCACGAAGGAAGCCGTCGAACACGGTGCCGGACGAAACATCGAGAAGGAAGCGAACGAGTTCGCTGCCACCCTGCTCATGCCCCTGGATGACTACAGGCGGCTCATTCCCTCCGATCAGCTCGCTGACTTCTCTCGTTTGGGCGAAGCGGCTGCAAGGTATGGTGTGTCGCTCACGGCCGCGACACTGAGGTGGCTCGAGTATACAAAATCGCGCGCCATGGTCATCGCGTCCGTGGATGGCTTCGCACTCTGGGCAAAATCTAGCGATGCGGCCTTCAAGTCAGGTCGCTTTCTCCGGACTAAAAGCGACCTGTTTGAACTGCCTGCCGCTTCTCTTGCAGTCAGCAAGCTGTCGCGAGACGAATCCTTGGAGGGCATTCAGCAGAAAGCAGGCGTCTGGTTTCCGGAGCCGACTTTCGAAATGTGCATGAGGACAGATCGATACGACTTCGAGCTGACGCTTCTTCATCTCGAAGGCACGGCGCCAGCCTATCAGGCCGAAGATGAGTTTCAGGACTCGTATACGCAATTTTTCCGACTGCGGACGCGGGCGTAGACCACGCCTGGCTACACGGCCTCCACCCATGCGCCGGGCTTCGCTAGTTCAAGCGCGTTCTGGATCGTGATGCCTTCATCCGAACCGACTGTATATGTCGCCGCATGACCTAGTCCGCAGAACCGGAGCGTCAGACCCGCGGCCAGAACGAGAGCAATTGGGTTAGTGGATCCGACATGCCTCAGGGTATCGTGGAATGACATTGTGCTGCCTCCGCCCATCTGTCGAAGACGCGATAAGAACACGTATTCCCGCGAGGCTCAACCAACCGTTTGGACGCCGCTCATGGCGAGAATTTGGACTGCGCGTTCCCTCAAGAAAGGAACAGCGCTTCATCAAGATCATTCGGCAGTTCTTCTTCCTTCCAGAAAAAGTCAGCGAGACTGTTCCCTGTCTCGTCGCGAGGAGGATGGCCGTCTCTATATAGGTTAAAGCCCTCTTTTAATTTGATGTCGCGCAGGGTACCGCCACCGAGTCCGATCGTTGCGTTGGTGAAGTCGCAGAATTGGAATTTGTGCGCCCTGAGATCCCCAGCCGAGATTTCGGAAATGGTGCACATATCGAAAATGCACTCTTTCATGGTCGTTTTTCTGAAATCCACATTAGCTCCGGAAACGACTACATTGGTTAGGCGCACTATGCGTCCCGCCATGCGCGCATATTCTCGGGTGGAGATTGTACCCCCTTCGAAAAACAATCGCGACACCGCAGGGATGAAATCCCATTCACCCCGGTTCACGATTGTGGCCTTGTCGCGCTTGAACATCCCTTGAACGCGCGAGTTTACTCCTTTGTCCTCAGCAATACGGAGTGCGGCGAGTACGGCGCGCCTGGAGCGAGCCAGACCCTTGCTGCCGTATGTTTCCGTCAGAACATCGACGAGAAGATCGACGGCTTCGACCGAATAACGCCGTCGCTCGTCTTTGATAACGATTTCGAGCGCAGTTACTCCCGCGATTAACTGCGGGAGCTTCTCTGTTTCTGTTATCAGTTTTGCACCGTCGAGGAGCAGCTTTGCTAGGTTCTCATCCTCCTTGGTGTCGTTCTGACGAACGACCTGCGCTACTTGATTGGCTTGG
This sequence comes from Rhizobium sp. R339, assembly GCF_002211395.1. Lineage (NCBI taxonomy): Bacteria > Pseudomonadati > Pseudomonadota > Alphaproteobacteria > Hyphomicrobiales > Rhizobiaceae > Rhizobium > Rhizobium sp. R339. The sequence continues at coordinate 373,972 of NZ_LOKV01000024.1, read as the reverse complement.
TACTTTAACTGTTCGGCTTGATAGTCCAGTTGGCGGGCGTTGAGGACACCGCGCCATGCCACCGTGAAGAATGTGACGAGAGCAATCATGGCGGCGCCAAAAGGAGTAAAAGCCTGTGCGCGAGGGAGTGTTTTCACTGGGTCGTCTGTGAAAATCCAGAGCCCCGCTGTGGCGAACAGAATGGAAGTCAACACCACAGCGGTGATCGCCAATGCGAACCAAGTCTCAGCCTTAACCTGTGGACCTTCTTGCGCCCTGTTTTCAACTTCGCTCTCGGCCATATGCCCTACCCCAATTTTCTAAGGAGCAGATACCATGAGTCCTCGTAACAAACGGTTGAAACACGACAGGACGTATTCTGAATAAATTTAATGTGGCGGCCCTTGCGCCGATTGGTTTCGCCCGGACGATTGTCAGTGGAGATGGTTTCAGGGGGACCGTACAGGACAAGGCACGTCCCGTCCGCGCTGTGGATGCCGCCCGCGCCAACGATCGTCACCGTCTCGGGGGTTCCGATCGGACTCGCCATCCTCGAAATCAGCAAGGAGGTCAAGATGCGCTACATGGGCAACGACGAATTCAAGCGCGCCTCGCCCGGCACGACGGTCCACGGCATCACCTGGACGGAATGGCAGCGCGTCCCGACGGGCCGCCTCAAGCTCGTCGCCTATAGATCCGATAGATCGACTGCCGCACCAGCGCGAGGAGGGTACTATGCCACGACGGAAGCCGAAGCCACGCCCCGCTGTTGCCATGCCGGAAATCGAGGTCGGTGACTGGCATGGGGAGTTCGCTGGCTCACCCTCTGGCAATATCGGTCAACACATACAGCTAGGGCCGCCCTTCATGGTCGCAGAGTTTACCTACTTGCTCGCCGGAGCGGTGGTCATTTCCCCGATCAGAAAAATCCGTTGGCCAGCGGTAGTCTCCTTTTGGGTCCGAACGCCGTTGACACCCGAGAGGGTCGAAGCCGGCCTAGTGTTCAAGTCCGATGAAATCCCGTCTGTGAATGTCAGCTTCGAAGTCACGCGGCAGCAGTTCACCGAGACCTGTTGGCTGTTCAGGGAAAAACTGCTCAAGGACTTTCATTTCCGAATTGGGCCCGGGACGGATAATCATTGGCCGCTGGAGAGGTGGGGAGCGAGTTTTCAGCTTTGATTGACCGCGATTGCGGATGACCTCCGCCAAAAAGTCGGCCTTAGCCTCCCGTAAGGCTTCTCTTGCAGGAAAACGGGCCTCCAATCTTCAAAGCGCTTCCGGCACCCAGATGGCGGAGTCTTGATCGCCATACGCAATCGCACGACCATCTAGTGCACAGGCTCCGACCCAAGCGCACACGATCGAGTCGAGCGCGTCCTCAAACGCCTTGAGCTCATGCCCCTGAGCGTCGATCGGCGGCAACGGCAGCGCGTCTAAGACTCCTGGAATCCTGGCGTCAAGCAGCTCGAGTATCCGTCCCCACGTCTGCAGCAGGTTCGCCCGCCGATCGGCGGAACTGATGTCGGGCCAGTACTTACTTATTTTCGATTGTTTGTAGGGGAGCCTGCGATCGGCTGCGGCAAGCTCGATAAGTGCTGGGTGGGGATAGACTTCGATGAGAGCTGGTCCATTCAGTTCCGATACGGCCAACGGATATCCGGCGATCTCGAAACCGGTCCGGAGTTCGTCACTGAGCCTGCCTGGTCGCTCGGCGCTCGGCGTATGTGTGCTTGCATGCCTGGCACCGTAGACCGCCGAAATCATGTTATCCGAACTCCTGCGGGCAACGATTCGCGACAGGGACAACGGCATATCGATGGCAACAAGATCGACTTGTGCACCCACCTTTCTGTTGGCTGCGGTGATCAGTGAGGAAGCTTCTGGCATTGATCCTCTGTGCCGCGCAATTGGATCGGCACCTGCGCGGCTCAGGAATGCATCGTAGGAAGCGGCGACAGCTATCAGCCGCCAACCACGGCCGTTGTCGGAGATGATTGCGATCCCGCTCGGCTGGCGTACAGTCCAGGCGGCGTCGATGCCGACAACCGATCTCACGATTGCCCCTCAGACGGTTTCGACGTCTTCTGCTGCAAGTCCCTGGATCTTGAGTTCGGCGCCGACCCACTTTCGCGCTGCGGTCATGCTCTGGCGATAATCGTCCGCAGCGAGGGAGAGCGACTCCGGTGAGGTGGCGCGATCGAGGTCTTCAAGCGACCATCCATCGACCAGCCGTTTGCTGATCGCGAAACATGTCGCCTTGCCTACGCGAAAAGCCGTTGAACGCTGCGCCGCCCGTAAAATGATCCTTCTCAGTTCCTCGGCTTCCATCTGTCCGGCGAAGAGAACTTCGAGCTCCGCAGTCATTCGCTCCACTGCAGAATAGAGGCCGTTGATGAAAAGGGTCTGTGCATCTTTGTAGTACCGTCCGGCACGCCCCTTCATCTGCTTCTCGTCGATCTCGGTCGGATCATCCAGAATCTCGATGGTCGGTGCCCTCTCGAGGGCCTGGGCCTCTTTTGAAAGCTTGGCGCCTTCGGGTGCCTTGCGGACCTTCTTGTCCGTTGCCCGCTGTCCGCCACTTCTTTCGCCGCGGAGGAAACGGCCCTCCTCGTCATCGATGGGTTCTACGGCAGCGGAGCGTGCTTCATCAAGCCCAGGATCGCTGTCGTCCGTGCGATCCGGAGCTTTCAGAGACTTGACGTAGGTGGTCGTCGGAAGGCGGAACTCGTCCAGAAGTTTCTGTAGATCCTTCTGCAGATCGTCGAGGTTTTCGTCACGGGGCGGATGAGCCTCTCGGATCACGTCCTTCACCCACTCGGGCATGAGCTCACGCACACTGCCCGCGAAGTCGTCCGTTGAAATAGGATTCCGCTCTTCGACCGTCGTGAGCGCGTCGCGGTACTGGTTGGGGAGCGCGTCGTCATCCGGAAGATAGATCTCGACAGTGAGAACGGTCGAGCCGAAGGGAATGCCGTAGTTTGGCGCTACCGCGGACCACTTCTTGCCAGTGCGGAAATCGTATCTTTCTCCCTTGTGAACGAGCGCGCAGAATGTGGTCGACGACGTGGCGGGGTTGTTTAGCGCACTGATGGAGTGGCTGTAACTCTGATGCTTAGGGTCATGGATGTACTGAACCTTGATCCCGGTTTCAACGCACGTGATGATTTCTGCTTTAGGAAGAGATGGAACAACTTCCTGCAACGTCTTGAGCGTTCGGGTTCTTCCGGTTTCATCTTTGCCGCCCCCCTTTGTCATTGAGACATCCAGCATGACCTTCACGCCCGGGCGAAATTCCGCAAAGCGCCGAAATATCTGCGTTGCAACGTAGCTCCGGTCGACCCTGATACCTTTCCCTACAGGCTCCAGAATTGTGTCATGATCGTCGTCCTCGCCCATCAGGACGACCTCTGTCCAATCCGGGGCCAGGTCAACCGAGTGTCGCAGCGTGTAGCTTACATCGAAGACGGATTCTTGCCTCCCCTGCACATCGAAAGTGAACCGAACGAACGTTTCAGCTTCCTCGTCGTATCCGATCGTAACCTCGTGCACGACGCCATTCTTGCAGGAGCGATAACGGATACCCGCGGGCGAGACTGTAAGGCCTGAGACCTTTGCCCCGATCCCAAAGTTTCCCTTCAGGGACATCTGCTTGTTGATCGACGCAGAAATGTTCGTCGCCGTCCGTAGCTCGGTCGCGTCCATTCCTGGCCCGGTGTTCCAGAAGGTGAGCTTCCGCACCCCCTCGATGACCGTAGGATAGATGCGGACTAGCCGTCGCCCTTCCGGTGCAAGCGAGGCGCTCTCCTGAGCATTCATAAAGAACTCGCGGACCAAGGTATGGCGAGGAGCCTGCCCAATCATCCGATTGATCAGGAATCTGTCATCCTCGATAGTCAGGCGCTCGTAGCTCATAGACGGTTCCTACAGCTTGAAGACGTCTTTTTCGGACACACCCGATGTTCCGAATTTCCGCTCAAGTTCCGATGCGGCATCCCGGAGCGCCTTGATGATTTTCTTCACGTCACCATCATCGAACTCGTAGGCGCGACGGTTCGACAGATTGCCGATCTTCCGGATGGCATCCAATGCAGCCTGCGTACGGCCCTCCGCAAGCTTTACGAACTTCTCTCTTTTTTCGTCCATTTTGGTCTCGCGATATTCGAACTAAGACAGGATGCCACGCTGATTGCGACTGTCAACAATTCTCGGCGCATAGTTTGGAGAAATTCATGTAGATATTCTCTCAGTTCTGTCTCAAGGACTTCCGCGGCCAACCTGCTCTGACACCGCAAAACGTGACAGCCGTCCCCTTCGGGCGCGTCAGCCGTCGCCGCTCCTCTGCCGATCTCCTGTCGTCCGGCCGATCGGCATAAACGCCCGTACGACGACGAAGCCGAGCGACGTTGGGGGCGACGTGTGGCTAACCCCCTAGGTGACAGTATCGTCATCACTCGCCCTTGGCTTACGTGATGACCTCGGACGCTTCGGGCGTGGCAAATCAACCTCCTGAACGGATTCCGAGTCGCGCTCGAGATTATCGAGTTCGAGGGCGGCAACGGTCGTAACTATCGGCTCTTCTGCATCTACTGCCTTGGGAATGGCACGCAGCAATCTGAACTTGGCGAGTCCCTCGAGCTTCGCCGACTCTTCGGCAAGAAGTCTGACGACTTCTTTGGCCCATGGCCTTTCGCGGGCGAGATCGGTCACCTGGAATGACGACTTATATCGTTGATCGATGGCATTTCCGATCCAGTACCAGCCGCTCCTCGGCGCATTGAGAAATGCAGCAACAAACACCTCCGGCGAGATCTTATCGAGGGCAGCCACATGGGCGAACGTGTTGTTTCCTTTGTAAGTCTGAACGAATTTCTCGAAGAATTCCTTGCCATCGTTCAGGAGTTCGATGATGACGGGGGCCTGCTCGATCAGCCATTTGTCCAACGCGTCCTCCTGTACGCGGCGCAGGTGGCTCACGATCTGGCTGAAGAATGGCCTCATATCGTCCGAGACCCAGAAACCGGTTCCATCATGTGAAGAATAGCGCTCCAGGCGCCAGTCATACGACAGTGTTCTTGGCGGGATTTGCCCCTTCGCATGCATCGCATCGATGTAGGCGTTGGCCTCAGTCACGGACGCGTCCGGAGTCATCCCTGAGATCCCCTGTTCCGCCATCATCAGCCGGAGAGCAAGGACATGAAGGATCTCGCCCACGCCAAGCGGCTCCAGCTCTTCGAATTGCCTGCTCATCTCGTTGACCGCCGTCTGGACAGTCTGGTCATCAAGATTGTCAAATTCCATCACAGTCCGCCATGCAGGCGCGTCCGCGGGAACAAGGAAGTGGCGGCTGTGTTCGAGGGAATTCCTGATCGCGGCAGGATCGAAAACCCCCTTTACGAACATCTGCACGAGAAGGTCGTCCTGTAGGGTCTGGCTCGCCAGATCCACAAGCTGGTAGCGCTCCGAAGCCGTCGCTAGAGCCGACTGGGCTTCCCCACGTTTCGATCTCATGCGATCCACCAGGTCGCCCGGCTCCAGCGTCCCGTTTCGCGTTTCGATGGCGAAGACCGTCATCATGGCCACGCATTCGGCCATTGCATCGGCGCTGGCCCGATGCTTTTCGTCGACAACCTCGTAGAAACGCCGAATATCCTCGATTGCATATTTCAAGATGCGCAGAGATTGCGCACCCGAACTCGCGAAGATATTCAGGATGTCGTCAATAAACGGATCGATGAACCCGCCGAACTTTGTTCCTTCGACTGGCTTCCGGAATGCCCTGATCGCATGGTCGATCTGCGGAGTTGCCTGAATGGTCTGACCGAACAGCTTCTCCTTCGAATCCTTGAAATAGGAGTCGAGCACCTTTCCGTCGTGGACAATCACGATGACGCGGCAACCAGAATGCTCGACGTAGTGGTTGATGACGCCTAGCAGGATCTTCCGGGGCATCAGGCTCCGTTCGAGATCATCGAACACAAGTACATATTCGTTGGTGACGCCCTGCTCGAGGAAAGCGCCGAACAGAGCCGGAGTCAGGCTTCCAAACGAGAAGAGGCCGCTTGCATCACGCAATGCCTGCTTGGCTTCCCCCACAAAGCTTTTGATGCGGTGCCGCGTGGGGTACATCTTGGCGAATACGGCCGAGCGGAGTTCGTCTGCTGTCCGCAAACCGTAGAGCGAAATGTAATGGAACTCGTCCTCGTCCAAGGCGCGCTTGACCTGATGCGTCTTGCCTACGCCCCACTCGCCAGTGACCATGACGGCGAACCCCGGGGACTTCAGCCTCCTGTAGTAATTCAGATAGTCCCTCAGTTGAGACGGCGGACCTCCGGCTTTTCGTTTCCGTGGAGGAAAATCGAGAGGAAACGCACGCCTCCACCAGGCGAGGCCATGCTTCCTGAGTTTTCTTCTAAATCGGCGTTTCCAGGTCGTCATCGACGTGCTCTTCCCCTGAGCGTAATTTCGCGTGGCTGCAACTGAAGCAGGCCGTATCGAAGTACATAACCTCGGCCAGCCTGGGTTGCATCCGGCGGATTGCCTTGTGCACGGTTGTTTTGATTAATGATCAGAATTGCGAAGCCTAATACGATACGGTTCGCATCGTTCCAACAAGGATAGAATGAGGTCCTTCGGCCGGCGAATGATGGCACTTCTGCGGGTGGGGTGGTCACCGCTCTTCGAGGATTTGACCGAAGACAGCCTGCCCGCGAACGTGGAAACATTCGGCCGCTCGCCATCGTGCGCCGTTCGAGGACGTGGAGGATGCCTTGCGCAACGCAAACCGCTCCCCTTCGGACTTGCATCCTACGCCGTGACGAACAACGTGAGGAGAGCGCACGAGATACCTTGGGAGGCAACCGTTTCAAGTTGAATCAAGTCGATGCAAAGCCGGACATCAAACTCGTTCAAGGGCGACGGCGATCCCGTATCAGAGCTGGAAGGTTTCGAATCCAAGGAAATCGGCGTCGTCTACTCGACCAAAGTAAGTGCCGTCCGGCATAAGGCTTCCCAGGAGCTCTCGTTCAACGCGCGAGCGATCATCGATCAAACCCTCGAACAGTCCGGTGAACTCCAGGACTTGAGACACATCTCCCCTAGCCAGATTCTCAAGCCGCCGAAGCGTCGACGTCTCGATGCCGAAGCCATGCCAGGCCTCGTGCGGATCCCAAGCGGCCGCAAGCGCCACCTTGTACTGGCCGACCCGGAAAACGGGTAGGATATAGTCCTCGACATCGCGCTCATCCTGCCGCAGACGGGATCCTGCAGAGGAGAACCCCATGACGTGCAGCCAGCCCGCGTAATTTCGTCGCCGCACCCAGGTCGGATCGAGTTCCAGCGGCTCGTCGCCGGGCAGTCCACTGGGATCGACAAAGATGAGAGCGGAATCCTCCATCTGGCTGCGTTCCCGAATGCAAGTGTAGGTGACGAACCCTTTCGCCGCTGGCGGCGAAATCTTCGCAAGCCACGGCTCGACCTGATCCTTTAGGGCCGCCTTCAGAACAGTTTTGACCTTTGTCGGATTGTTCGTCTCCTGCGAGAACGACCCCTTGGACTCGAGGATCATACGATCCTTTGCCGCGTTTTCGAATATGAAATCCGCTGCCTGAACGCCCTTGGGAACTGCGGGATCCGAGCTAAGGTGTCCGGTGAAGACGTAGCCGCGCTGGTTTGCAAAAAGCATCGCGATGCCTTGGGCGATGCGACCGTTGAAGCTGGTGAAAGCGAAATCGTTGAGGACATCCGAGATGTCGTCGACAACCCTGAGATTCGAACTATGCACGTCTAAGATGACACAGGATTGCATCAGGAATGCCAGCCCAGGGAGCAGTGGGTTGGTGTTGTTGAGGAAGTCGGCCTTCGCGATCGCGTGTGCGAGCTCCCAACCTGAAAAATGGAGACGCGGACGCTCGTTCGCAAGGCATCCCCAATCCGGATTGTTGGGCAGTCGTGGCTTGGAGACGCCGGCGTTGTCCCATTCCCAGACGCGGACGCTCTTGGTGCCCAGCATGAATACCAGTTTCAATAGTCCGCCGATCATGTCTGCTCCGGGTTTGGGATGGGAAGGCGACGTAGGATCTACGCGAGTCGCCTAAATTCTTCACCACCCACAACTTGGCGGATTGGCGTGGACTGCACCTTGCGTTTCTCGCTACGGGAGGTGATCTGGACCGCTCCTCAACGGCTTTGCGGGATCACCAACTTCGCCCGGGCGGGAGCGTTCGCCTGCGGGATGCGGGCGTCATCTACGCCGTCATCGAAGGAACCACGCACATCAACACCCTCAGGCTCGATGAACTGGACCGGAAACTTCCAGGGTCCCAGGCTCCGTTCTGGGCGTCTAGCGCTGGGCCGCGAAGTTTCCGCGACATTAGCTTCAGGCTAGGCTTCGTTGTCATTGACCGGGTTCCGAGATGACAGCAATCTGACCGATCGCGAGATTCGCCTTGTTCCTGTTATGGAGAGAAGTCATATGGGCACCTGGGAGACCGATACCTACAATCTAGCCATCTGCCCTTGCGGCAAAGGACATGTGCAACAGGTCGTGGAGACGCCTGACAACCCATGGTCTCGTATGTCTGAGACATACGAGCTTGATTGTGCGGACTGCGCGAAGGCATGGGAGATCAGCTCTTATGACGGCACGCTCACCGATCGGCGGTCGAAAAAGGAAGCTGCACAGGCTTCGGTTGCCAGCCAGGCGGCCAGTGCGGCTGTCGGTGCATATCTCAATTCGTTGCTGCCGAACTGGCCGTTCCCATCCTTCAAGACCAAAGGCGCCGAGTTCGAGTACCTGCTGGCGATGGGGCTCTACAAGGGAACGGTTGGTCAATACCGCTATCTGCGTCGCGCTCAATCCTTGCTTGAGATAGCCGATGTGCACCCTGGGTCGTCAATCGTGCCGGAATTGGTAAAGAAGCTCGGCGATCCCAATCAATATGAATCTCTTGTCGCCGAAGCAAAGACGGCAAAGCAAACGGCTGCCGCCAAATCCGAGGCGATTAAGTACATCCATTTGCCCAAACGCAAGTAGTCAGGTTCGACTATCCGCTGTAGCCGCAGAGCGCGATAGCAGAGACAGAGTTCTGATTCATGACCGCATGTTTCCGGTTGTCGAGTAGATGGAGCACCTCCGAAATCACGTTGATGCTGTGAAGGAACGCGGCTCTATCTCGCTGCACGAGCTTGCATTCTGCGGACATTGAGCTGGCCGTCAGGACAGCTTTCCACTCGACCGTGGTGTATACCTCGACGCAGCGTTGCGATTTAGCGGAAAGCCGATTAGTGCCTTAGATAGGTGATTTCAAACTGCTTGACTGCTCGATGCTCTTGCAGCCTATTTGCTAGGCTGAACGCATCGTTCATTGGATATTGCTGAAAAATGTCCAGTCCACGATCTAACGATATCTTCCATCCCGTGTCGGTTATGATGTGCCGCGCGTGAGCGGTACCGGTGCCATCATAAGTCCAGGTGAACTCGATCCCAGTGCCCGTACAGGCACTGGTGATCGCGTCCAGAAACTCCCGTTGCTTAACGACGGCACCATCATCCGGCACAGTGATGAGATGAACCGTCACCTGATCTTCGGGCTCCTTCACTCGCGTGATTGTCTCGATCAGTTCCATCATGTTCCGCGCCTGATAGAATAGCCGGATGTATGGGTCAGTGACAGTGATCCTTGTCGCTCCCTTCATGTAGGCCGCGAAGAGCTTGTCATAGCTGACGCCTTTTCTGTTTTCGGCGAATACAAAGTGGCCTTCCTTCGCCCCCCTCTCGCTTGTCACGACTGCCGCAGCGGCTGGCGCTGACCTCGGTACCGCAGGAGAAAATTCCTCCGCCAGCGGTGTGCTCGGTGACTCGGCCTCACTCGGATCGGATGGTAGGCGCTTGTAATAAAACTGCGGAAACTCCAGCTCTTCGACCGTTACCACCTGAATTCGCTGTCCGCCTTTGGCGGCATAGTAGAAGTCAGTTTCCGGGTAGGTCGAGTCAATGCGGCGCAACTGATCCTTCACCCGCTTACGGCTTTCGATCGCGAGCTTGAGCAACTCCTCGACCTCCGCTTCCGTCTGGCCTCCTGCCGGAAACAGAAGCTTGAGGAGGCCTGACATCGTCTTATGGATCGCATCCCGGTCTCGCGTCGATATCTTAGGGCTCAGCGTGTAGAACTCTTCGTGGCGGTTCGACAGGTCGTCCGCACGCAAGTGACGTAGGATTTCTGCGATGTAATCGACAATGAAGCCATACCCAGACGTAAACATCTCACTCCGGATCACGTCGACCTCCCAGCCTGGCAGGTAGGCGTGAAGGCGGTCAATGAACGCAGAGTCATGGAATTGCGGTGGAAGTTCCTCGAACAGGTCGCTGTTCTTGAGCATGTAGGGAACGTTGTGCGCGGTGTTGCCGACGAAGGCAAAGCTCGCTTCAGCTCCCATGGGGGTTATCCCGCGAGAGAAGCTCTTGTTGGCCATGTAGTTTTTCATAATGTCGACAAGAGCTTTGTTTGCTGTCTTCTCGCGACCTGCAAACTCGTCGAAAGCCACCACATCCCAGTAGCCCACAAGGCCGATTTTGCCATTGGAGTTGTTCACGAACAGCTTGGGAACCGTCACCTCGCCGCCTGATATGAGCTGACCGTGCGGCGAGAACTCGGAGTAGATGTGCGACTTTCCGGTCCCCTTGGGCCCTAGTTCAATGATGTTGTAGTTGCGCTCGACATATGGGATCAAACGCATGAGCTGCAGGAGCTTGCTCCGGCGTCCAAAAGCATCGGGATTGTATCCGATGCTCTGCATTAGCACGTCGACCCACTCGTCGGTGCTGAAGGCCTTCCGCGCCTCACAGTAACCGTCGAAATCGATCCGGGCAATTTGAATTGGCTTGATGCTTTCAATGATCCACGGCGATATACGCGCATCCTCAGTGTATTCGTACTGCACGTCTGCAATGCACCAAACCCCCGTGACGAGGAGCTTCGGGTGCGCTTTCACCGTAAGGCTATCGACGGAGACCTTCTTGATGCCGAGATTATCGAAGACGGCCTCGTAACTGTCGGTCTTCTCGTTCAGGGACACACTGACCTGATCGATGACCTTGTATCGGCCGGTTTCCTTGATGCGCGACTGAACGAGGCCCGCTTCGCTGCGATGGACATAGTGCTTCCGTAGGATCTCCTTGACCGTCTCAATGCCAGTCTGGATCGAAGCCTCGTCGTCCGTCGCGCAGTACTGCCCCAGAAGGTATTCCAGAACATAAGTCGGGACGATCGCATTCCCCTTGACCGCCTTCACCAAATCCTTGCGGACGACGTAGCCGGAGAAGTGTTCATTGATCTTGGCGTTGAGATCGCTCACGGTCTTGATCCTCAGAAGTCAAAGTCAGCGGCTATGCCCCGCTTGAGCTGGAAGCGCTGGCTACCATAGTCTTGAAAATGCGAGGTCTTGCCGACGCGCTCGCGCAATTTCAGGAACACATCCTGGTTGTTGTACTTGTCTGCCACCCGCGAGAAAAGGAATTTGCGCGTGATCTCGCGGTCGCGCGGATTGTCGGCCCGGATGTCGAACACAAGGTCAAACTCGTCGGAAATCAGTTCGCCGGATTCGGAATAGAAGCCGACCCGTAGTTCACGGGGGAGCATTTTTTCGGTCACGGCCTGGGCCTGATAGAAGACGAGCGCAATTTGGCCGGAGGTGATCTGGTTTTTGCCTGCCGTGATGACTTGCACCTCCACCTGCCCAAGGTCTGCTTCGCGCTTCTTGCCCACCCTCAGTAGCGGAACGACCACCTCCTGAAGGCTCGCCCCGCCATGAACATATCGGCTGCCGGAGCCCTTGAGGCGGAGCCGATTGATCGAGTTCGGGATAAGCGCCTCAACAGTGCCTGCGAGACCAAGCTGCTGGGCCGTGAACTTCTTCATGCCGGGCGTTTCCGGCAGGTTGGTGCCAAGCACAAAGCGCCGGGTTCGCGCGAGGACCGTCCCGCCCTCAATCTCGGCCTGAGAGTAGTCTGACTCCTCAAGCGCTCGGTGCTGATAGAGGAATCCGTGATCGGCCGTGATCAGGATGTTCGAGAAGTTCGCGCTTGTGAGCTTCCGGACAAGTGTCACGATCTCTTCAAGGGTAGCCTCGACGGCCTTCGGAAGGTCTTCTTCCGTCGTACGGTTGTCGCCAATAGCATCAATCCGGTTGTGATAGATGTAGACGACGTCGTGCTCACGGAACAATTCCTTGCCCTCGTCGACCCGCATCGCAGCCACGTCTTCGACCTTCAGAGCCTTCACACGGTCTCCTTCGCGACCGAACGAGAGAACCTTCTCGCGAGCGGCTAGCCCTTGTGTCGGCAAGTCAGTCTCGAACACCAACGCAGTATCATCTTCAGCAATCCGCAATGCCTTGTTCGGCAACAGGGAGGCCATGCCGAGCTGCGTATAACTTGGCAATACGCCGAGCATGGCGGTCAGGTCCGCATCGAAACGATTCAGCCCCTTGATGCGCGACAGCAGTTCGTCGGCCACCTCGTAACGCAGCGCATCGGAAATAATGACCGCGACCTTTTGATCCTTCCGACGATACTGCGCTGCTTCCCGGCGATAGAACTCGATCTGCCGCTCCGCGCCCGGAATCTGCCAATCCGACATCTTGGCGATCTGGTCCTGCCAAGCGTCGTTTACGGCAAGGAGATAGCTGGTCGAATAGCGATTTTCGATCACATTGAAGAGTTCGCCGAGCAATCCCTGCTGGCCGCTCTTCTGCATGTGATAGACGAACTTGCGGTAAAGCTGGTCGATCCGGAACCACGTGGCCGCATATTTCCTGAACCCTTCCGCGGCATTGGTCATACCGAGGGTGGCTTCGGCTAGGGCAAGTTGGAACTGAGCAGCGTAGTCGATTGCCTGATAGATGTCAGCATAGCGGTCATACCAGTGGCTCTGGCGGCGCTCACGGATCCAGCGCATGACATCGGGAGGGCTGGCCGTCTGGGTGCTCAAGGCATGCACCACCTGCCGGATCACCTGGCGGTCCACCGCTTCGAAGTAGTCGAGGCCTAGCAAATGCCGGAAGTCGTGCTTGCCGAGATCCTGTTCTATCCCAAGAACGTCCGCATAGCGTTCCGAGAGCACCTCGAAGGCTATCGCGCCATTGCGATCGTTTTTCCATCGTCGGAAGAGCAGCACCGCCTCGGCATTCATCGATCCGGTCTCGCCGAGCGCGATGCGATAACAGGACTTGAACAGAGTCAGCGCCAGATCCTCGACGCTGGGGTTTGCCGCTGCATAACCGTAAACGCGGCCGAGTTCGTCCCACAGGAACTCCGAGAGGTTGCTGCGCTCGATAAGCTTTATGCGCTCATCCTTCTCCGAGGCCATATCCGCAAGAAGCGCTTCAACGACAGTGTCGAGCCCGCCACTCGCGTTGGCGCAGATGGCAAGCATGCGTCTGCGAACAGCCCGCATATCTTTCATCTCGGTGGCTTGCTTCAAAGCCTCGACGCGGCCGCGCGACTTGTAGAACTCGGTGTGGTCCCGAATGACCGGGTCGAAACGCGGCGGGAAGCCAAGTTCGAGCAGCAGGTCGCTAACGCGGTCAGCCTTGAATATCCCCGCGGCAAGCTGGATATCCAGAAGCCAGTTCTGCTCCATCGGCGGCTCCGGACCATCCCTGTAAAGCAGAAATTTCTGATCCGGATTCTGCTTCAACATTTGGTATTTCAGGCCGAATTCGTTGTTTGCGATCTCCAGCTTGGTAACCTTGGACAACACGGCGGCATCAAAAACATCGCGCATGTCTCGCGCCCCATCGTACCAAAAGACGATGCGATGATCGGCAAACAGCCGGGTGAGTGTCGCTGTAACGCGATCACTCATCGGGCGCCTCCAGTCCGGCGATCTTCTTCAAGGCCGTGCCAAACTTCGGGTAGTTGGCCTTTACGCCGTCGTCGAGGTCAATCTCGATCCGCTGCTGCGCCAGCGGGTAGATGACATCCCGCTCCCATTCGGACAACTCGTCGATAATTTTGCGCGTGGCCAAGATCTCCTTCTGCGCCTTTGCCCGCTGCGAAGGCGCGGCGGAGGCATCCAATTCCAGCCGCTCCTGCACAGCCAGGTGCCCCTGAAGCTTGGTGATGAAGGCGCGCAGATAATCGTTCAGCACGATGGAAACCGTGTCCGGACGATAGCGGTGCATATAAACCAGCGCGTTAAAGCTGCCCTTGGGGCTGGAGAACATCCAGTAGATCGGGCGTTTTTTGTAACGGCGGACATGGTAGTCAAAGAAGTCCCTGGTAAACCAGCGACGGATATCCTTACCGAGTGAATTCTCGACAAAAGCCAGGTTCTCGTGGAGTTTCTCTTCTCCAAAGGTCACTCGCATGAATTTCCGGAACCGCTCGACGATGTCGTCAGAGAACCACTCGCCATCCACCACGGGGATGACATTGTCTTCATCCGGCATAAAGTTCGGCTCCGGGATGCGCGCAATATAATCCGCAAGCGTCTCGCCCTCATTGGCGAGGATCAGGCCCGGCGCATCGAGGCTGTAGCGGCCGAACATGCAGCCCACAGCATAGTGCAGGAATTCGGCAATTGTTTCGGCACGAAGACGCGTCTCGCGCTCTTCCTCTGAAACCTTCACGCCATAGCGATAGGCCGGGTTGCAAGTCAGCGTGATCTCCTCGATCGGCACCTCGGGGGTCAGCTCGTCCTGAAGACCATAGGCGTCGATGAAGATGCGGTTGTTCTCTTCCTCCAGCCGCTGCATGTCTTCCGTCATGCCCTGCCAGTGGGCGCGCAGGCGAATGTAGGTAGCTTCCAGCGTTTTTGCCCGGTGATCGGGGGAGAGCAGCGGGAGTGTGGTGAAATCCCACGAGCTTTCGTAGGCGTCCCAGTCAGATTTGTGAGCCTCAATCAGTCCATTCGCTTTTGAAGCGGCTGCGTTCGAGCTCAATGCTTCTGGTAGAATCGGTAGCGCGGCAACGTTCCCCGCTTGGAAATTAAATGTTGGGTTCATAGCAGCCATGAAATAATTCGAAACTGAACTGCAAAGGTAGGCCGAAAGGCACATTGCAGTGCCTCTATCCGGAAAAATTGATGAGCCACCAACGTCGAAAACGGCCCCTTTAGGAGAGAACCGAACCGAAAATGTCTTGGCGCCAGCAAGTGACCACGACAAAGATGGCAGAAAATAACAATCTTCATTTACTACGCGTCCACCCGCCTGCTTTGCAGGATCGTTTGCGATAGCGGATTTGATGTCTTGACCGTCATTGCCCCAGTTCAGGAAGTAATCGAAGTTTCCATACCAACGTCGATAGCTTCCGCCCTTGTTGTATGGAAACCATTTCAAGCCTGAATTTTTGGCTTCTTCAGAACTGGGAAACCCGTAACCGGCTTTTTTCTGGGATACCTCCTGCCAGAGTCGAAGGAATTGACCATTGTCAGTCGTGTTTAGACCCACTTTTGGCTTGAAGATGTCTGCGAGTTTTTTTGAGTCGCGGAACAGTTTGAAAGTGTCATCCGAAAGCCAATAGGTGATGGGGTTTCCGGGAACGGTAAAGTATTTCTCTGAAGAGGTTCTGTGAACTAATTCGGGCAGTGAATTCTTCGCCGCTTGCATCAAAAGCTTTGACTTCGCAGCCTCCGACCGACCGTCAATCAATCGGACGTATTCGCCTTTGTGGCTTACTTCACTGCTTGCTCGCAATACAAATGCGGTAGTTGAGACAACTGCGCCGCCAATGGAGTCGAAGGCGCGCTCTCCGAGGTGCGCCATCGTCAAAATGGTAGCTTTTGATAATATTTTTCCGCGTAGTTTTTCGAATGACGACAAGAACATCCATGAGTGCATATTGATCATCGCTGTCATGCCTGCTGGCAATGCCAAGGCCAGCGCCCGCTCCATGAACATTGCGAACAGGTCGGATTTGCTGTCTGGGAATTTTGCCTTCGCAAAATCGCCGAGCCTCCCGTTCATCCCTTTGCCGCCCATATATGGCGGGTTGGCCACGACGACGTGATACTTCGGCGACAGCGCGACGGCCATGCGCAGCAGGGCGAGCACGCGCGCCTGCACCTCCTTGAGCAGCAGGTCGGAGCCGAAGTCCCGCGCCTCAACGACCCGGAGCGTTTCGGCCGGATCGCGCAGCCTCGGCACGATCAGCGAGCCGAAGTTCTTCGCTTGGCTGAACTGCGTCAGCGTCTCGCGCAGCTCATCCGTGAACAGGTCACGGCCCACCACTGCGGACACATCCGTCATCTCGGCCGGGGTGAAGGTGACGTTCTGCAGTACGACGATGTCAGGCTTCACCTCCATCCGCAGAAACCGCCGCCGCCCTAGCTTCGCCGCCGCCTTCATTGAAAGGGCAAAGGCTGCCAGCGCGCCGGCGCGGTCGTCGATCTCCAGCCCTGTCAGATTATGCTTCAGAATCAGGCCCGGGATTTCGGTCGCCTCGTATCCTTCTTCCTCGTAGATGGCATTGAGAAGATCGAAGGCATAGGTCAGCATGTGCCCCGAGCCGCAAGCGGGGTCGCAGATCTTGATCTCTTCCGGCTTCGAAATGCGCAGGAAATCCGTTCCGGGCTCTTCCGGCTCGATGTAATAGTCCATCTTCTCCGACAGACGGCTTCCAGGTCTGTTCAGCAGCCAGAGCCGCCCCAACGAATTCTCTACCAAATAGCGCACGATCCAGTGCGGGGTGAAGAGCTGCGTGGCGGCCGGGATGTTTTCGGCCGTGATCTTCTGGTTCTTCTTTAGCCCCGCGAAGACCTGGTCCTTTTTTTCCGAGATGTAGAACTGATAAAGCCAGCCGATGATCTCGACGTCCTGGCATGCCTCGTCCGTCATCACCTTACGCAGATCGGCAAGGACTGAGGTCTGCGAGAGCAGATCCTCCGGCATCAGCAATTCGGAATAATCGTCGATCTTTTCGAACAGGTAGGGCATGGCGCCATGCCACTGATTGCAGACATGGACGAGGAGAAATCGGTAGGCTTCGCCCTGCGGGTCCTGGCTCGTGCGTCGACCATCCAGCAGCGCGGCAACCTCTTCGCGCGCCGCCTTCGACATGGCGTCTTCCAGATGTCCGGCTGCGGCTTCCGCCAGCAGTTCCGGACGCGTCTGGCCCTCAGCGGGCGTTACGGCCTTGATGGTGGTATGGCCATTTGCATCCATGAAGCGCAAAGCGGTGAAGCGGTTGAACCAAGTGTAGGCAACCTTCTCGACGATCTGCTCCCGGCCGGCGGATGCTATTTCCTTTTCCAGTTCCTTCACGGCGGCCGACGCTTCACGGCGCGCGACGCTGCCTTCTGCGAGAACAAACTCCAGACGCGCGGAAACCTGCTTTATCAGGCTCGTGCGGGCGGCCTGAGCGAACTTCTTCAAAGCACCAGTATCCATGATTAAACAATGACCTTTTTGCCCTTGCGGATCTCAGCCAGCAGGGTCTTCTTCAATGCAGTGACATAGGTTTCGACATCAGCCTCGTCGGTAAGCAGGGGTTTGCCGACATTCACTTTCACCTGCGAGGCGTTCACGTAGGTTTCCGTTGGCGGTGCGGGCTTGGGGCTAGGTTTGAAGTCCGGCTGCGGTCTCTCGTTCATTCCGCCGCCAGATGTGGGGACGGGTTCCGGGTTTCGCGGTTGCGGTTCTGGGTGCGACATCGCATCGATCGCCACCAAGAGGTCAGGCAGAAGACGCGTTGCCACAAGCGCCGCCTTGTTGCGGAGGACGGCAATGACCTTGGCATCTTCGATCTCGCTTCGATAGGCGCTGATCCTGTTTTCGATCTTCGCCTTAGCTGCATCGTTGAGATCGGTAAACGCCTCCACATGCTGGAGCTTCGTCCGGCAGCCCTCCAGCTCATCGAGGGCGAGTTTGCGCTCTTCAACTACCTTCAACTCTACTGCATTCTTGAGCTCGTAAAGCGTGTTTTTCAGATCCTGAACCGATGTTCCCTTGAAGCAGCTTGGATCTGCGAGCGTTGCCTTTAGCACAGCACCTTGAGCTGGATCGACATCACCAATGTTCGCCTCGTGGGACCCGAGGAACAACCGCACATCGTCATAGATGACCTTCTGCGCGCCAGGGCTCTGCGCGGTCCCCATAAACCGCCGTATCGGATCCAGGATGTCCTCTTTGGCATCCATCAGGGCATCTTCCTGTGCCGCAAGGTCCGTGATGAACCAGGCAGGCTGCTTGTTAAGCATTCCTGTAATCTTCGTGGCCAGCGGATCCAGCGCCGCAAGGAAAGGATAGCTGGTCTTCAGCGCCTGAAAGCCCCCAAGATCCTTGTCTAGCCGCCGAAGAGCCTCCAGCCACTCAGCACCGAGAGCGCGCGCATCCGTGCTCTCGGCAGGCGCGTCGAAGAAATCCTTGAAGAGGTCCTTGGCTTTCCGGATCTGAGGCGCGCTGAATTCGATTTGAGGTGTCAGCAAGATGTTGCCCACGGCATTGCTGTTCGACAACGCCTTGGCCAGCGGCACGCCCTCCAGCACCGCGCTGTCGGCGCGGGCCTCGAGTTTGCCTTTCGTGCTGAGGCTGGCAACGACGCAGAGGACGGCGAAACTCGGCCATCCGAACGGCTTGGAGCCAAACTTTTCCAGGAGAGCCTTTACACTCACCTTCACTCCGAGCCGCGCCTGGGATTGGGTGTGGTTGAGAACCTCCTGTTCTGACTCAGTCAAACCCGTTCCGCCAGCGCCGAAAAGGCTGCTGTCCGGCCGGACCGCCTTCAAAACGTCGGCTTCCGCGTAGCTGACACCCCGCAACATGGGCAGGTTGACATAGACCTTTTCGATCAGCGTCTGAAACGCCCTGACGATCCGCTCTTGTGGGTCTTCAGAATTGATTTCGAGTTCGTCTCCCCGGACAAAGATCCGGGCGTCTTCGAGCAGCTTTCGCAACCGGACTTCAAGATCTTTGAACCGACGGGCATTTTGCTCACCCTTCTCAGTGACGATGCGTTCACGCGGACCAGTCTGCGCAGCATCGCGAGCGTGGCGAACGAACTTGAGCGTCTGCCTGTAGAGCCGGAGGTCCTTCATGAACCGATCGTCCTGCGGCAAGACAATCGCGAGCTCGTCCTTCGCCAACGTCTGCATCCGGACGGCATCCGGATTTGCCGCGGATTCGTGCAACGGCGTGATGAGGTTCAAAGATAGCTCGTATTCGCGCCCCCGCAGTGTATCGTCGATCTTGCGGCTAAAGGGGTACTCATGACCTGTGGTGACATACTTGATCTTGCGGTGTCTGAGGATCGTGTCGAAGGCCAGATCCTCAAATTCCTTGATGAGTTCCGATAGATCGACATCGACGGCCTTGATCTCCGATTCAACGTCCTTTTCGTCACTCGTAAGAAACTCGTATACGTCGCCGTTTCGCTGGATCAGCGTCGCTCTTTCG
This sequence comes from Rhizobium sp. R339, assembly GCF_002211395.1. Classification (NCBI taxonomy): domain Bacteria; kingdom Pseudomonadati; phylum Pseudomonadota; class Alphaproteobacteria; order Hyphomicrobiales; family Rhizobiaceae; genus Rhizobium; species Rhizobium sp. R339. The sequence goes on along the minus strand of NZ_LOKV01000024.1, from coordinate 354,601 downwards.
AGATCGTTTAGGGCTTCCTCGATCTTTCGCCGGAGGGCAGTCTGATCTGTCTCGAAGTCCTTCAACATGAGGATTCCGATGTTGCGTACGGTGGGCTTGAAGCCCTTCACATACTTCACAAGGAATAGCGCCTTAAGGATCTTCACCGCGAACGCGTTGTCGATATTCTTTTCCGCGTAGTGGATGGACTGCTGAACCGTCGATTTCAGTGCGGCACGGATGCCTTCATACATCATGTCGAAGGTAGCGATACCCTCGTAGGGAAGTTCCTTCATCTGGGTCGCGACCTCTTGGAAAACGCCCAGCATGGAGCGCTCACCAACCGAACTATGGCGGCCTTCGAAGGCATTATGCTCGGAAAGTTTTGAAATCGCAGCTTGGAACAGTGTGTACTGGTATGGCGGAAACGGATGGCTCGAAATGAAGTTGTCGCGCCCGCTATAGTTTTTCAGCGGCATCGAGCCGTCGGCAAAACCGAATAACGTTCGGAGATTATTTTCTTCCCGATCAAAGAGGTTTCGTAGCCGGATCTCGCCGTCTTGGGTCTTGCTTAGTAGGCGCTTTTGAATGACTTCGGCAACGTCTGCAGAATTCAGCGGCATGCGCGTTCTGAAGCGAGCCTGGATCTTGGAGAAGTCGTTCTCCTGCCGTGCCGACATATCGCCGATGACGGCGTTCATGTCTTGCTGGGCGGTGACGATGATCCAGGCCTGTCCCTTGCACTTCGTGTTCAGGCTTTCTGCAATCGTCTGAAGGTTCGTCATGAGCTTGGTATTGTCAGCGATATACTGCCCCACTTCATCGACAAAGAAGTTCAGTCGAAAGCCCCTGGGCTGATGGTCAAGCCATGCCTTGATCGTGTTCGCGAAGTCTTCGATCGAAACGCGATGATCCTTTCTGTAGTGGCCCAGGATATCGCCCGCGTCAGTAACGCTCGTTCCGGTGACCTCGGCGAAGGCCTTCGCTATGCTTGTTTTTTCAAGCAGTGCCTGCTCGCGGCCACGCTCCCATGGCTTGCCAGAAACGCGAGTGTAGGTTTCCTTGAAAGCCAGAAATTCGCCGCGGCTGTCCAAGTCTCTTTCAAACTGCGCGATGTGGGCCTGCTTGCCGTAGTAGCCGCACATCTCGTCAAAGACCTTCTGGAAGACGGCGAGCAGCGCATCAACCTCGGTCTTTGAAATAACGTCTGCCTTCTGGTCAATGTTAAAGAGGACGCTTTTAGACGGAACTGCAATCGCCTTCCTTAAAGCGCCTTCCAGCATAGGCCTGCCTGCCAGCTTGTCCTTGTCACGGAACAGTTCGAAAGCGGGCCTGCCATCGACCACCCGGTTTTCCAGCACCAGGGCGAGCATCTTCAAGAGATGCGATTTACCAGAACCAAAGAAACCCGAAATCCAAACGCCATTCGCGTTGTCATAGTTATTATAGGCTTCGAGGAACTGCTCCAGCCGCTGCTCGATCTCAGCCGTGATGACGTACTCTTCGAGCTCGATACGCAGACTCGCTTCGTCGTCGGCCTTGATCACCCCGTCGATAGGCCGATCAACAGGCTTTGCGAATATCTGACGGAGGATCATAGACATGAATTAAACCTCGTAATGCAAGATGTTTGTCGCTCGGTAATACTTGTCTTCGTGCAACTTTCCAAAGAGATCAAGGGAGGCACTCCCGTCAAGCTGGTGCGTAAACTCTCCAGGATAAAAAAGAACGGTGGGGCAGTGCTTCGCGGCGCTTTGAAGGTTATTCAAAACGTTGTGAGAGCGGATGAACGGGTAGACTTCACCGACTCCGGTCATGAATATTACTTGATGGTCCGTTGAGGCCATTAGCGCCGCCATCCGCGGGATCAGGTGCTTGGCAGGATCCAAAACCCCTTGCAGAAGCTCTTTCAGCTCGGACTTTTCATAGCCAGTTTCTCCTTCGATGATCGCGTCCAGGACTTCACGTTCTCGGAGGAGCTCCAGGCTCAGATCATAAAGATCGAGCATCAGGATCTTGATGCCCGCGTTGGAGAGACGGCGTTTTAGGCCCCGAACATCATTTGCCATGTCGAACGCCTGGTCCGGCGCATATGGGCAGATGAAGAACGGAATCTCGTTGTTCAAACCCTCCATGGCCAGGAAGCGTCTGCTGCTGATAACCTCATAGAGATGATCAACACGCTGCCTGGGGGTCATAGCTGCACGACGCAAGGTCAGTTCCTCCCTCTGACGCCTGGAAAAATCAACAAGTCCGTTTGGTGATGCTGGGCGATGATAGTCTGAAGTCGCACCGAGGGCTGAATTGGTTGGATCCGGCTCGCATCGTTGATGACGCCAGCTTCCCGCATCATACGGAAGAGAACCTGCTGCGACTTCTTGATGGTGCTCGGCTTCAACCGTGCCAGATGCGGTTCCCACTCTGCCTTTGCCGCAACGAAACGATCAAACATTTCACCGGTCAGATCCAGAGTGAAACTGAGATACCGCTCACGAACAACTTCGACAGCAAACTCGTAGATGATTCGATAAGCGCGGCAAACGGATAGCCAAAGAACGTAGTCGCGCTCGTCGCGGTCGTCGACTTCGACGAAATAGTGCCGTTCTGCAGCGGTGAGGAGTTGCAGCCTCTGAGCGATTTCTCTAACCGCCCTGCGGTTCGAGGCAGTCTTCGGAAGGGCGGTAACAGCCCGCTCGGTACAGTCATCAATTGTACGCGCCCAATCCTCAATTCGTTCGAACGTCCGGGCGACCTCATGGCTTTCATTCCGAAAAAGCCCCCCTGTAACGAACGAGAATTTGTACGGCGTCGCACTTGTCATAAATAGTGTTCCAATATGGCGTCCAGTCCCCTCCTACATCATCAACTTGATCAACTGAACTGGATCCACAGGCCTTTGATGCCTTAAGAACAGGAAACAAGCCCCCGCGGGGGCAGCCTGACACGCAATGTCTCCATATAGGGGCTTCATTTTTCGCAAGGTCGTCTCGAATATTGCAGAGACCAGTTCGTCGCATTCTCGATGACACTCACGTTCTGCAGCCTCGGGACGCCAAGCGCCTGCCGCGATACCAATTATGGCAGTCATTGCATACCGACGCCTTGAAGTGAGCCCGCCGTGATGGAAAGACGGCCGTCACATTGAACTGAACCGCTCGCGATGCCGCGCCACATATGCCGGATGCGGCCACAGGCGGGCATCGTCAGGCAATGAATCCGGTCCATCTGCTTCGCTAGCAGCGTCCGCAGCTCCGATGGAACCTTGCTATGCGACACAAGGATCCGGTAGTCGTCGGTCAGCGAGATCTGTCGAAAAGCCAGTGCACGGTGGCCGAGAGGGCGATGCCATTCTGCGCGACGTCCGGACCGCCGTCGGCCACCGACCATATGTGGGCGGCTTGTGACGCCCGTGCAGAGCGCGAGCTGGCGCAGATGGAACAGTATACGCTCGCCATTCGGCTGAGGTGGCAGATGGAGACTGGGGAGCCGTGGCGGCTGCCTCATCGGGCATCCACAATGTCTATAATGGAATTCAGGACATTCTTCTCAGTATCGCGCTGAACGTCTCGCCGTTTTCGCCGTCGGGATCGTCGCCGCTCCTCATTGCCCTCTCTAGTTGGATCACCGCGTCAATGAACGCGGGAAAGGCAGACTCGAGAAGCTCAAGGTTTGTGACGACCTTGTCGGGCTTCAGGTCGAAACCGTGTTTGTGGCTCACGAGATGGCGAAATCCCTTGACCTCAAAAAGAGCGTCATAAAGTTCGAGATCGAGTAGTGCCGGACGCGTTCCAGCAATCTCGGCTGCCATCTGATCAAGAATGTCCTGGTGGGCAGAACCGCCTGTTGGGACGTAATCATCGACATCTTTCGCGATAACGTCGCAGACCTTGCGTCGGAAGCTGACTTCCCGGATCTTCCGATTCATCAGGATCTGCTCGATACGGCGTTCCTGCTCTGTGAGGGGAAGATAGAGAAGCTCCTGTGTGAGGCCATCGACATGCTTCGGATCGAGCTCCAGCCGGATGGCGAGCAACGGATCGCATCTTAATGTTGATTTCATGCCTATGGAAAGAAGATTCGCGCTGAAGGGAATGCGCCGCCCTCTGCTAGAGAACTGAGGGTACCAAGCTTACTCGCCCACGAGATCAAACAGCTTCTCGAATTCGGCGAGTTGTGAGTTAATGGCGGCGCGCAAGCGTCGGCGGACTTCCTCGACGTCAGCATCATTATTAACGCCGTGACCGGAAACGTCTACCTGCTGGAGCCTTTGGGAGGCCCCTTCTTCAAAGGCTCTCTGCGTCTCCCTTGCGACATGACTTTGCGCCCGACTTTGGCCGGCTCGAATCCCTCTCTTGATAAAGCTTCGCCGAGCGTTTCATTATCGTCTGCCTCTTCGCCGATCCGACCAACGTCGCCGGCCTTGCCTGCATCGTCCTTTCCGCCGTGTGACATGCCTCACTCCGATTTAGCAGCAGCCGCCAACGAGTCACTATCTCAGCAACGAGTGTACCTACGCCTCCACCAGCGGCCGGCCGAGTGCCCTGCCGCTGCAATGGCGGTGCGCTAGCGAGTGGATAGCATCGCCCGGAGGCCGCTAGGCGGCCTCCGCTATTCCATCGCGCTCGATCCTTACCGAACGATTGGTGACGACTTCCGCCGCCAGGTCAAGGACACGTTCCCGCTCCTGCGTGAGCATCGCGCGCACGCGCTCCCACTCCTCCGACAGCATTTGCGCCACTTCCGCTTCCAGCCGCTCCGGCAGCGGCCCTTCACCGAGATCTTTAGGAGTGCCGAGAAAAATTGGCGTCTTGCCGAGCCCGAAGCTTGCAACCATCCGCCGGGCAATGGAGGTAGCGCGTTCGACGTCGCTGCCAAGCGTGCCACCCGAGCCGACTGACCGATCGCCGTACACCGCCGCCTCAGCCGCCATCCCGGCGTAGCTCACTGCGATGCGATTGCGTAGACTCGTTTCGGTTGGAAAGTGATCCGGAACCAGGGTGTATGATGCCAGCCCCCCAAGAAACTCTGTTGCAGTCGGATCAAAGCTGTCCTTGATCTCGATGGTCACGCTCGTCGCATACCCCAGCGCGAGCGCGACTAGGGCATGTCCGGCTTCGTGGACCGCAAGCCTGAGCTGCTGTTCCGCCGTGTATCGCATTTTCTCCGGGAGGCGGTTGACGAGATCGCGCAGTTCCAGCTCCCGACCCTCGCTTCGCGCAGCCTCGCGTGCATCGCGCACCAGCTTCTCGAGGTCAGCCCCGGACGCGCCGTCCAAGTTCTCGGCGAGATCGGTCAGGGAATCGAGCGATATGGCATCGCCAGCATGATGCTTTAAGATCCCGGCCCGGGACTTATGGTCCGGGAGAGCCAGCTCGAACTGATTTTCGAGGCGCCCGGCGCGCAAGATCGCTGGATCGATCCACTCGGGAAGATTTGTGGCCCCGATCACCACCACGCCATCGCCCAAGTTGCTCAACAGGTAGAGAAAGTCGTTGAGGACGACCTGCCAATAGTGGTCGTTGTGGTGAGTAGGACGAGCGGATCTCTTTCCGATACTATCAAACTCATCGATGAACAGGACCGAGCCATCCCCGTCATCGGCATCGCTGAAGCTCTTCCTCATGGCCGCGAGCGTGTCATCGAGATGGCCTTCTGACTGCCAGCTCCCTATCGTGGTCGAGATCAGCTTCACACCAAGCGCATTGGCCAGCGCCGACGCGAAGAGGGACTTGCCGGTCCCGGGAGGGCCGGATATGAGGGCGCCCCGATTGACAAGTCTCCAGGGCAGCTCGCCGCTGCGCCAGCGGGCGAGGTCAGACGAGAGCCTTCTCGCCCACGGCTTCAGTTCCTCATACCCCGGCAATTCGAAGAGGCTTGGCGCGTCGGTTTCGCAGCGATTCAGATCGTTGACTTCACCGATCCTGCCTTCAGCCATGTTCGGCTGAAGAACCGCGGCGAGAAGCGCGTTCTGCGGTTTTTCTGCCAGTATTGCCGCCACCTCCCGGGAGAATGACGTCCGCCCCGAGAGCCGGCGCACGGCATTGATGTGTCCCGGCGTTGGCCGCTCCACCAGAACAACCGCCGTGGCTGCGAACCGCACATCTTTCGGGACCTCGCCGATGTCCCTGGCGATCAGCACCTCCAGCCCCTTGATGTCGAATATGGACACCCGCTTTTGGGAGACGCCCTTCTTCTTGGGTGGATTGGCAAACCGGACTTTGACCTGCTGGTCCAGCCAATCACCACGCTCGGCTCCCAGGAGGCCTAATGCTGCCGCCTCGTATTCCTGCGTGCGGTAGCCCCTTGGGACCACGAAGATGACAAAGCCGGTGGCACCAGACCGGAACAGCCCGGCTGCCCGCAGAGCGCACACGAGAGTGCAGGACGCGAGGAATATGCCGGGATCCCCGGATTGCCTTCGGGCGAGCGCGCGATCAAACTCGAACCGCATGTCATTGCCTCCCGCTTCTGTCGCGGGCGCCGAGGCGGTACCATCGGTTCATCGTCCGGGCGATGCCCAGGTTCCTATCCAAGTAGAAAAGCTGGCTGGTGACGACCCTGCGACCGTCATCGATGCGGGGGTGCCCATGTACGATCCCGGTCAGGGCGAATGCGTGCCCTACTGCAGTCCCGTAGCACTCCAGCAAGGGGGCTTCCGCGATGACGGCCCTTGCCAGCGTCCCCGCGTTCGCGCTCTGAATGCTTTCGAGAAGGCGTTGCACCGTCTCGCTGTCCATCCATTCAAAGTTCAAGCTGTGTCCTTTCTTGGTCATTGTCGCGCACCCGTCGCGAGTCCACGTTCATTCCCCGCAGGGCGGAGGCCCTGCCGGTGTATCGGAGGCACGCCGCCGAAGCTGGAGCCCGGCGCCGCAACCGCGGGGTCGGAATGACCCCGGATCGGTTGGTCAGAGGAATCCTGTCCGCGCCGAAGGCGCGCATCACGACGTCCTGTCCTTTCGATTGCCGTGTCGCTGCGCGCTCTCCGAATTCCTCATCAGGATTGGGCGTGTCGGCGCCCCGTCCGCCGGACCCGGCGTCGTCACGCCGAGACCGCCCCCGTCGCCGTCGACGTCGGCGGCGTCCTTGAATCCCTCAAGGATTCGCGCCCAACAGCGACGTCCACCCCGTCGCGAACAACGAGTCCCTAAATCAAAACATTTCGCTTACTATGTAAGCATTACGCTCATGCACGATGGATGTCAACTTTTATTGCCGTGAATGGGCAGCGCTCCGTTCCATTCGCCAAGCGGCACCGCAGCAAGATTCGCCCCGAAACAATTTTTCGCGTTGTCAACTATTATGGGGCGCGATTTCGTTCTTCGCCGCACCCCGGTAGAACACCAATCCCGACAGCCTCGACATCAGGGAATAATAGTGCTAACATTGCCTCAAGCTTTAACTCATTCAACTGGTAGACGGGCTCCCGTGGCGGGAGCGCGGACGGTACAGTTCGCGTTTTGGAGGTGACCCGATGGCATGGGACGAGATGATGCGGCTGCTCAGGCGCAGGGAGGTGGAGTTCATCACCGGGCTTTCCCGCACGACCCTCTGGCGCTACGAGGGCGACGGGCGCTTTCCCGCGGCCCTTCGGCTGCCCGGCGGTGATCTGAGGTGGCTGGGCGGCGACGTCTGGGCCTGGATTCTGGCGCTGCCGTGCGGCAGGGAGCAGGCGCGGGCACGGTGGGAGTGCCTGGCGGCGGCCCGCAGGTCCGGGAGATCCGGGCGAAACGCAGCTAAGGCCTGCGCGGACGCCGGTGCCGCTTCGGCAGGCCCCGGAACGAGCCCGGAGGCGCGGCCTTGAGGAGGCCGGAGCCGCCACCGTTGTCCAAATCTGTTGTCCAGATTGGGCCTGAGAGCCCATTTCCGCGGCTTGTAGATGCCAAGTGCCTGAAAGCAATGGCAGGGGCAGAGGGGCTCGAACCCCCGACCTGCGGTTTTGGAGACCGCCGCTCTACCAACTGAGCTATACCCCTTCATGCCGATCATCCAGCGCCGAAGCCAAGGCCCGCAAATCGCTATCGAAAAGCATGGCGACCCTTTAAGACGGCGGCGCGGGATTGGCAAGCACGATTTTCGATTTTCAAAACCATTCTCCTCATATGGGGGTCATGGCTTTTCAACCGCGCGGCCGGGGCCTGGTCAGACCTTCACGTATTTCCGCCAATCGTGTTCCTCCTTGAAGCCCAGCACTTCGCGGATCTTGCGGTTGGAGAGCAGCCCCTCATATTCACCGATATCGCGCGTGAAGGGCACGTTCGGGAAGAATCGCTTCGCAAGTTCCTTCGACGGCGTATTGGCCGAGACGGTATCGTTGGCGGCGTTGAAAACCTGATAGCCGAGGCCGTCCTTCTCGATGCAGAGATGGCAGATCTGGCCGAGGTCGCGGGCGTCGATATAACTCCAGGCGATGCGCTTGCGCATTTCGGGATTGGCGAAATAGGTGGGAAACCTCTCATATTCGTGCGGCTCGATGACATTGCCGATGCGCAGCGCATAGATGTCGAAGCCGGACCGTTCGGCAAAGGCGCGCGCGGTCTTTTCGTTGACCACCTTCGAAAGGCCGTAGGAATCCATCGGATTGACGTCATAGTCCTCCTCCAGCGGGAACTGGTGGAAATCGCGATGTCCCTCCGCGAAGCAGACGCCGTAGGTCGTCTCGCTGGACGCGACGATGATCTTGCGGATGCCGAGCTTCACCGCCGCCTCAATGACATTGTAGGTGCCCATCGTGTTGATGCGGAAGGTCTCGTTGTCAGGTTTGATCAGGATGCGCGGAATGGCGGCGAAATGCACGACGGCATAGAAGGGCTGGACGCCCCTGCCCGCGTCGAGATCGGGAAAATCGCGATGCATGGAGAGCGCGTTGAAAACCTGACCGCTATCGGTGATGTCTGCGATGAGGTTGGTGACGCCGGGGCTATCCAGCGGCACGAGATCGAGATTGTGAACCTCGTAACCTGATTTGACCAGCCATGGCACGGCATGGCGACCCGCCTTGCCCGAACCGCCTGTGAACAGGATTCGCTTCTTCATGGAATATCCTCCGCGTCATGAGACCGGAGGCATAGTTAGACGCTTCCGCGCGAAGAGCAAGCGAGCGTCCTGCAAGGGGTTTAACCCCGCCTCGCCAGGAGCACCCTATCCGGGAGCGCCTGGTCAATCATTGCCCTATCACCGCAGCCCCCTGCGATGACCCGGTAGGGGTCGTCACTTGACGACGCTTACCTCATTAATCTGCACACCGGCCGACTGAACGACCTCTTGCGGAATTGCAGCGATGAAAAACATCGTGAAAACATACATCGCGAATATCGTCGCAACGAATGTGGCCTTTGGAATCATCCGGGCTCTCCTCTTTACAAGGAGGAGTCTGGACTAAAATGAGCCAATCACAACCGCTTTCTGAACGTGAGATGAACAAAATACTGTGACGGGTGGCTTTAACGATATTTTTACAACACCTGTTAAACGACCCGGAAGGCATCAAAAACGAAAAACCCCGCTGTTTCCAGCGGGGTTTTCTGATTGTGGATAACCTAAAAGGTTACTCGACGATCGAAGCGACGATACCGGCGCCGACGGTGCGGCCGCCTTCGCGGATGGCGAAGCGCAGCTTTTCTTCCATCGCGATCGGAACGATCAGCTCGACGGCAACCGTGACGTTGTCGCCCGGCATGACCATCTCCGTGCCTTCCGGCAGCGTCACGATGCCCGTCACGTCGGTCGTGCGGAAGTAGAACTGCGGACGGTAGTTGGTGAAGAACGGCGTATGACGGCCGCCCTCTTCCTTCGTCAGGATGTAGGCTTCAGCCATGAACTTCTTGTGCGGCTTGACCGAACCCGGCTTGCACAGGATCTGACCACGCTCGACGCCGTCACGGTTCACACCGCGAACCAGTGCGCCGATGTTGTCGCCGGCCTGACCCTGGTCGAGCAGCTTGCGGAACATTTCAACGCCGGTCACCGTCGTCTTCGAGGTCGGACGGATGCCGACGATCTCGACTTCTTCGCCGACCTTGACGATGCCACGCTCGACGCGGCCGGTCACCACGGTGCCGCGGCCCGAGATCGAGAACACGTCTTCGATCGGCATCAGGAACGGCTGGTCAACCGGACGCTCAGGCGTCGGGATGTAGGAGTCGACAGCGGCCATCAGCTCGCGGATCGCGTCTTCGCCGATCTTCTTGTCGGAGTCTTCGAGAGCGGCAAGCGCCGAACCCTTGACGACCGGAATGTCGTCGCCCGGGAAGTCGTAGGACGACAGCAGTTCGCGAACTTCGAGCTCGACGAGTTCGAGAAGCTCGGCGTCGTCAACCTGGTCGACCTTGTTGAGGAACACGACGATCGCCGGAACGCCGACCTGGCGGGCCAGCAGGATGTGCTCGCGCGTCTGCGGCATCGGGCCGTCGGCAGCCGAGCAAACCAGGATCGCGCCGTCCATCTGGGCAGCACCGGTGATCATGTTCTTCACGTAGTCGGCATGGCCGGGGCAGTCGACGTGCGCATAGTGACGGTTCGGCGTCTCATACTCAACGTGCGCCGTCGAGATCGTGATGCCGCGCGCCTTCTCTTCCGGAGCCGCGTCGATCTGGTCGTACGCCTTGAACTCACCGAAGTACTTCGTGATCGCTGCCGTCAGAGACGTCTTGCCGTGGTCAACGTGGCCGATCGTGCCAATGTTGACGTGCGGCTTGTTGCGCTCAAACTTACTCTTTGCCATTTGAATGCTTCCTGTGAACGAAATGGTGGCCCCGGCGAACCGGTTTAGTGCCGCCGTTTAAGGCTTTCGGCGAAATTGCGCAAGACTTAATTGCAGACGCCATTCTTGGCGTGACAGCGCATATGGGAGACAATTCGCCGCCTGCAAGGCGATTCGCCGAAGCCCCCTCAAAAATCGCTGAAATCCTGAAGAAAAATGACTGGATCGCGCGTTTTCGGCAGGCGGGCGATAACGACATTCGTCCGCTTCGCCGAACATATCCACGCGGATCGCGCCGGCGATCGTCTAGACTAAGTTAAATGGAAGCTGGAGCGGGTAGCGGGAATCGAACCCGCGTATTCAGCTTGGAAGGCTGCTGCTCTACCATTGAGCTATACCCGCGGGATGGTCAGATCCGATGACGAATGGTGGAGAGAGTTGGATTTGAACCAACGTAGGCTGAGCCAACGGATTTACAGTCCGTCCCCTTTAACCACTCGGGCATCTCTCCAGTTTTCGTCCGGATCTTGAAGACCAAGTTCGTCAGACTTCGAAGCGTTGCCGCCCGTCGTCTGCGCCGCGTATATGACCGGACCATTTCAGTCTGTCAACACGATGACAATAGAAAAAACACGAAAAATTTCATTCGCCGCCGAAAGCCCGCATATGAAAGAAAGCCTATGCGGCGACCAGCGCCCTGGCTATAAAGCCGCATGAGCAAAGACAAGAAATTTGGCGGCAAGACCGCGACAGACCCATCCGCCAAGGATACCCACTACGCCAATCTGCGGCGGGCCCACCGCGACGCCAAGCGCGAGCGCGGCGAGATCCCGACGCCCCAGCCGCAGAAGCGCAAGCGTGGGGCTGAGGACTGGAAGCCGCCGGCGCTCGCCCCGGATCAGGTTCATCTTTATGGCCTGCATACGGTGCGTGCGGCGCTCGACAATCCCGAGCGAAAGAAGATCAAGCTGTTCGTGACGCAGAACGCGCTTGCCCGGCTCGAAATCGATGTCGGGACGCTCGGTATTCCCGTCGAGATCGTCTCGCCGCAAGAGATCGACAAGGCGCTCGGCCCCGAGGCGATCCATCAGGGCGTGATGCTGGAAACGCGGCCGCTTCCGGTGCGCAGGCTCGAAGCTCTGAAGGACAGCCCTCTCCTGCTCGTCCTCGATCAGGTCACCGATCCGCACAATGTCGGCGCCATCATGCGCTCGGCCGTCGCCTTCAATGCCGGCGCGGTCATCACCACCCAGAGACACAGCCCGACCGAGTCCGGCGTGCTCGCCAAATCCGCTTCCGGTGCGCTGGAGCTGATACCTTATATACAGATTACCAATCTCGCCGATGCGCTCGGTGAATTGCACAAGCTCGGCTTCTCCACCATCGGCCTCGATTCGGAAGGACCGGCGCCGCTCGAAGGCACCTTCTCCGGCGAGAAGGTGGCGCTGGTGCTCGGCTCCGAGGGCAAGGGGCTGCGGCAGAAGACGCGCGAGACCGTCGGCGCGCTTGCCCGCCTCGACATGCCCGGCGCCATTAAATCGCTGAACGTCTCGAATGCGGCGGCGATCGCGCTTTATGCGGCGCGGCTCTACCTGAAGGCATAGGCCGGTCCGCAGGCGGGCCGCGACAAAGGGGAACTGTCATGATCCGTTTCATCCTTCGGCGCGCGGCTCCAGCAGCGGCGCTGCTTTTCTGCGGCATGGCCCATGGACAGGATATCGATCCCGGTATTCTCAAAGCGCAGGCAGGAACCTATCTCATCGCTCCCGCTGACGGCGGCGCCGGATGCCGCATGACGCTCGAAACCGATATGGCGATCGGCGGCTACTCGCTTTCCGGTCAGGAAGCCTGCGCCAAGCCGCTGCCGGCATTCGCCGAAGCCGCTGCATGGAATTTCGACGGCAATGGCGGCCTCATCCTCATCGATCCCGTGCGCAAGGTGCTCGCCCGCTTCGTCGAAAACGAGGGCTCGCCGATGAAGACGGAACACGGCAAGCCGCTGCTGCTGATCGCAGCACCCGACGGCGTCGACCACCTGCCGACCGTCGCAAGCCTTGCGGGAGCTTGGACGATGCAGCGGCCGGATGGCGAAAGGCTCTGCGGCGTGACGCTCGACGGCAATGTCGGCACGGACGGCAATGCGCCATTGTCACTTTCCGGTGACTGCGCCGCCAATGTCGCCAAACTCAAGCTCGCGGTATGGCGTATCGACGGGTTCGGCCTGACGCTGATGGGCCACGACGGTTCTTCGCTGGGATTCGACATGCGCGCCGACGGCAATTTCGACAAATCGCAGCAGGAAGGCGGCAAGCCGCTTTCGCTCGTACGCCGCTAATCCTCGGTCAGTCGGGCGTCCCGCAAGTGGTCGGCCCATCCATCGGCCGGCGCGTCGTCTCGCCCGCGGCATAGCCGACTTCAACGGGATAGACGATCACACTCGGCAGTTTTCCGATCTCGCTGGCGTGGTCGGGGCTTCGCTTCATTTCCACCTTGTAGGCGACGGAACAATCCGGCAATTGCTTCGGCGTCAGTCCGGTCTCTGCCGAAATTGCCTTGGCGCAGGCAGCGCCCTCCAGATAGAGTGAGCAGGACGCCGTGTAAACGCGGCGAAAATCGAGGGTCAGCTCCCCTCTCCCGCTTCTGATCGCGGTAAAATCGTCGCCATCCAGCGAATCGTTGAGCAGCCGTTCACCCGTCGCGGCATCATAGACGACGAACGGCAATCCGCCGTTCCATCCGTCAGCCGCGCGAAAGAAGACGAACCCGCCGCTGGCGCCCATGAAATAGCCGGCAGTGTCATCCTCGATCACCCGTTCGCGCCCGTCGGTGCGCTCGCACGGCGCATCGGCAGCCAGCAGCGCCAGCTTTTCGGCGCCGACTTCGCCGAGATCGACCTCCTTGACCATGAAGCTCGGATAACGGCTGCAGCTGATTTTCCGTTTTGCGTCGGGATTGAGTTCATCTCTCGGCAGCGCCACGACGTCCACCTTCACCGGCTCTTCAAAAGCTGCCGCATTCTGCGATGCGCCGAAAAAGGAAGCCATTGCCGCAACGATGACCGATATCCTGACCGCGCAATTCATCACAGCTCCCGCATCCCTTTATTTGCGGTATCTCTGCCATGTTTCGATCTGTCTGGACAGATGGAAAGCGGGAGACGGCACCGACCGGAGGGCGGCAATTCGATACCAAAGATCTCCATTTTTGCCTTGGAAAGATGCTCCCACGCACTATGATCGGGCGATGACCGATTACAGCAACCGACCAGAGGCAAGGAGGAATATCCGCCCCATGGCCATTCGACCACTGATTTTCGGTGTCCTTTTCATTGCGGTCTTCGTCGGGATCATTCTGAGTATCATCTGGGTGGACACAACGCACCCTGTCCACCAGCCCGATCCCCTGTCACCGACGGCGCCCGGCCCCGCGACACCGGGAACGGTGCAATAGAGCCAGAGGAACGCGGATGACGATCACGCGTTAATCCCGGAATTAAACGAGGATTGAACGCCTATGCGCATAATGATCGCCGTCGTCGCCTTCATGGTCGCTTCCGTGCTGAGCATCGGGATGATGTCGCCTTCCGGCGCCGGCCAGACCGGCAATGGCGACAGGATCGAAGCGAGCGTCAACGAACCCGTCACCCATTGAACCGAGATAGGCCGGTATCGCGATATTCAGCTGCGATAGAGCCGGGGCATCTCGCGATGGCGATGACGCCACTCGCGCTCTTCCCAGCGCTCGGCACGCCACGGCCGCCAATGACGGCGCTGATGGCGCCACTCCGACCGGCGCCAATCGCGGCCATCGCGCCAGTCCCGGTCCTCCCGCCAGTCCCGGTCATGCCGCCAGCTGTCGTGAACCTGGACGATGCCGGTCTGTGCAGACGCTGCCGGCCGATCGGCGGGCATGGCATTTGCAGGGGGTGCGACGATGGCGAAAGCCGCGCCGGCGGAAATGGCAGCGGTGAGAATGATATGCGCGATCTTCATGGCTGTTTCCTCATTGATGATGAGGCGAAGATGCACTCCCATGGCTGAATTACCGCTGAAGCGGTCCTTCAGGCGGTGTTCATCAAGGATACCAGGCGATAGAGCGGAAAAGAGTGGTGCCCCCGGCAGGGTTCGAACCCGCGACATTATAAGAGGATCGCGGGATTTTAACGTGTTAGGACAATTACGCCGTGAGGCGAAGAGGCCAGCCCGCGCCATTCCGCGCGGGAACACCGGGTTAATTGACAGTGCGTTTTTGCGTCGCCTCGATCCGCTGCAGGATCTCTTTCATCACCCTGAGATCGCCGCCCTGGACGTTGAGGCTCGATTGAACCTCGCGGATGGCGCCGGCCGTCGCGGCGGCCGATTGCTCGCCGGCCTGGACGCGAAAGCCGAGATTGTCGACCAGGCCCTCGACCTTACCGACGCGGGCAGAGAGCTCCTTGCTGTCCTGCTGCGCCTGCGTTCGCCAGCGCTGCAGCTCGTCGACATCGCGCGAGCGGTTCGTCCACAGCGCCACGCCGCCGGCAGCCATGCCGACCAGAGTGAGAACCTGGATGATCGTGTTCAAATTCCAGTCGAACTTGCTCTTGTCGATCGGCATTGCCGCGTCTCCGTTGTCTGCCACTGCACGCATGCCTTCCAATGCAAATCGCCCTGGGAACGATCCTAGGGCGCTTGTGGTTCGGTCAAATGCGGATGCGCGTGTGTGGCACCATTGGATTCCCGCCTCAGATGCGATAGAGCGTCGTGCCGAGCCTTGGGAGGAGAACAGCCAATGAGCAGCAGCACCGAAATCCTTGACATGTACGCGGACTATTATGCCGATGGCGCCGTTGCTGAAAAGCGCTCGATCGCCGCGAGGCAAACCGTCCGACATATCCGCCAGCTCACCGGCCCACAGACGTTCAAATCGGTGATCGACATCGGCGCGGGCGAAGGCGCTGTGATCTCTGAACTGAGCGCCGGCAAATTCGCCAATTCGTTCGCAGCGGTGGAAATCTCCCAATCGGGTGTCGACGCCATCAAGAGCCGAAACCTTCCCTCTCTGTCGGCGGTCGATCAATTTGACGGCTACACCATTCCCCACGCCGACAAGAGCTTCGACCTGGCGCTGGCCGTGCACGTCCTCGAGCATGTGGAACACGAGCGGATGTTCCTCTACGAAGCCAGGCGCGTCAGCCGAAAACTCTATATCGAAGTGCCCCTCGAGCTGACGGCCGACCTCGATAAGTCTATCCGCCAATCCGGCCCGTACGGGCACATCAACTTCTACACTCGAGGCTCTTTCGAAAATCTGCTCAAGACGTGCGGCTTCAAGGTGGAGGCGATCAAGGTTTTCGCTCATGACATCGAATATGAGCAGCATCTTTCCGGCAAAGCGAAAGGCTGGCTCAAATATCAGATCCGACAGAACTTCCTGAAGATTGCTCCGAAGACGGCCGTGCGCAACATGGTCTATATGGCAGGCGCGCTTTGCTCTGCAGAATGACAGGCTAGGTCATTCGACGCGGTAGGCTCGCCGAGGTCTATGACCTTCACGCGCGCCTGTCGAACCCACGGCGAGGGGATCCGCCGTGTCTACATGCCGAAATCGGCCTGCCGCTGCTCGCACGGATCCTCGCGGCAGAGAAAGGTGCTCTGCCGGCGTCGCTGCCATTATCGCACGTCGCCTGCACAGCGATCGTCGGCGAGCCGAAGCGCGGCGATCTTTGCGCGGTCGAGTTCGGCGAAGCTGCCGGCAACGACAGCGATCGCGAAGGTACCTTCAATTGGGGCTGGCCGATGCTTGAGATCGAGGAGCTCACCCCGCCGGCGCCGGCACGTGGCGCACAAGGTATCTGGAATTGGGGTGGAGCATGATCGGCGAAGCACACATCGAGATCAACGGCACGAAGCTCAGCGAAGGCCAGGCAATGGCGCTGCGCGTCGCCTGCACGTCGTTCTTTCAGGAAATGTCGGAGGGCGACAGTCCGCTCGGCCCGGAGGAACTTGCGCAGCGAATGGCGGCCCTTTTACCGCGATCGCTTGAACGAAGTCCTGCAGCTGATCATCGGCGGCCAATGACCAAAGGGTGCCCGCACAAGGATATCCAGTTCTGCCCGCTCTACCTCGCCATGCACAGCAGCCGGCTATTCGGCTTCAGCTGCGACGACGGTCAGCTCGGCTCGGGCCTCTGCGCCGTCGCCCGCAAGCTGGATTACGCAAAGACCGTTGCCCGCCTCGAGGCGGCTTGGCCGGGCCTGGTCGCGGAACGCCGCTTCCAGGAAGAGGCGGAAGAGGCCAAGGAACAGCGCCGGCGCAACATGCGTCTTCTCGGCTTGCATTGAGGCGTGAGGCGATCGTGAGGTTTTCGTGAGGCGGCGGCGAAAAGAACCGCCTCACGCCTCGCCTCACGCGAAACCGAAAATCCAGCAAAATAAGGGGAAGAATGGTGCCCCCGGCAGGGTTCGAACCCGCGACCCCCTGATTACAAATCAGGTGCTCTACCAACTGAGCTACAAGGGCAATAGCTGCCAACTAACAGATTCTGTCATTCTGTAAAGAAAAATCCGCTCTTTCGGGCAGTGATCGGCCTCGATCCAAAACGCATTGCATGCAAAACGTCCTTGTCGCGCCCGCCCTTTATCCTTTAGCTAGAGCAGCTTCACAAAGGGCATTGCATGGGCCGGTCATTTCAGACGCTTTCTTTCATAGCCTCCCCGACGATGGAGGCGCTCGCCGCGCGCGAAGAACTGATTCGCCTCTATGGCGACGTCCCCGCGGAGGAAGCCGACGTCATCGTCGCGCTCGGCGGCGACGGCTTCATGCTGCAGACGCTGCACAGCACCATGAATTCCGGCAAGCTGGTCTATGGCATGAACCGTGGCTCGGTCGGGTTCCTGATGAACGATTATCGCACCGACCGGCTTCAGGAGCGCATCTGCACCGCCGTCGAAAATGCCTTCCGGCCTTTGAAGATGACGACGGCCAATGCGGACGGAACCAACACGACGGCGCTCGCCATCAACGAGGTCTATCTTTTCCGCCAATCCTATCAGGCCGCCAATCTGAGGGTCGTGATAGATGGACATGTGCGCCTGGAAGAGCTGATCTGCGACGGTTTGATGGTGGCCACTCCCGCCGGGTCGACGGCCTATAATCTTTCCGCCCATGGTCCGATCCTGCCGCTCGAAGCACCGCTTCTCGCCATGACGCCGGTCAGCGCCTTCAGGCCGCGGCGCTGGAGGGGGGCGCTGCTCCCCAACAGGGTGACCGTCGATATCGACGTTCTCGAGCCGATAAAGCGCCCGGTGAATGCGGTGGCCGACAATACCGAGGTCAAGTCGGTGCTGCATGTCCGCATCGCCCAGTCGGAGCATATGACGGCGCGCATCCTTTCCGATCCCGACCGCTCCTGGTCAGACCGTATTCTCGCCGAGCAGTTCAAGGATTGAGACGATAACAATGCGACGGATTTTCATAACGATAGTTTTGCTGGTCGGGTGGGCGGCCGTAGCCGTTCAGGCGCAGGATGACATTTTGCCGGCCTCGGTGATTTTCGCGACCAGCACGGGCTACTGGGAGGACGACGGCAACTCGCCGACGGTCGAGCGCGCGCCTGCCGGCGCCGAGACCACCGCGAAAGCCGGCGAAAAGGGCGCACAGCGCCACGGCTATTACAAGCTCTTTGCCGTGCGCCAGCCGGACAGAACCTCGAAGATCTTTCTGCAGCAGATTGGCCAGGGCGAGGCCGGTCCGGCGATCGTCTCGACCATCGAACTGCAGGAGTTCAGCGATCTGAAGCCTTACGTAACCGATATACGCCCTGAGAATTCGACCGGCATCATCAAGCAGCCGGGGCTCTTCGCCACCGTCTATCTCAAGACCGATCCGGCGGCAGAACCGACCGGCTGGACCGTGTTGATCGACGAATTCGGCGACATCACCGTGGAGAAGGCGACGAATTGAACCGTGCTTCAGAGGCACCCAAGAGATGAAACTGGGCTTTCGCGACGGCGTCCTCTACGATGAGGAGAGGCCGAACTGGGACGCGGACGGACCCAGGCCCATCAGCTGGTCGCTATGGTACCCTGCCACCGACGACGCACAGGAAAGCGATTTCCCGGAAAGAAGCTGGTTCAAGAAGGTAGCGGTTGCCCGCGATGCGCCCATTCGGCCCGCGGCCGGCCCCTATCCTCTCGTTCTTCTCTCGCACGGCACAGGCGGCTCCGCGGCCGGACTGGAATGGCTGGCGCGACGTCTTGTCCGTCGCGGATTTGCAGCGCTTGGCGTCAACCATCACGGTAATACAGGCGGCGAGCCTTACCGCGCCGAAGGCTTTGCCTGTCTTTGGGAGCGGGCGCCGGATCTCAGCCATATGCTCGACCGCTGTGACGAATGGCTGGGTGACCTTCGCGGCCATATCGATATGTCACGTGTGTTCGCCGCCGGATTTTCGGCCGGCGCCTATAGCGTGATGCTGCTTCTTGGCGCCGTCGTCCGGTTTTCGCAGTTCGAGCCCGCGAGGCTGAAGCCGGGTGGTCCGCGCGGACCCAGGGAGTTTCCCGACCTTGCCGATCATATCCCGGCACTGCTTCGCAGCAGCGACGCCTTTCGCGATTCTTGGTCGCGCATGTCGAAGCCTTACCGGGATGACAGGATCAAGGCGGCCCTCCTCTGCGCGCCGGGCCGATCCGTTCTTGGTTTCAGCGAGGAAAGCCTGAAAGCGGTCGAGTCACCGGCGTTCATCCTCGTCGGCGATGCCGACCGGGCGGCTCCGGCTGAGGAATGTTCGTCATGGCTGCATGCTCGGCTGAACCACAGCACCCTTAAGATCTTCGAAGGCGGCCTTGGGCATTATATCTTCGTGCCGGAGGGCACGGGACTTGGCTTTGCCTTTGCGGCGGAGCTCTTTACCGATCCGCCAGGCATCGAGCGCGCAGCCGTTCATGAAGAGATCGCCGATCTGTCGGCCGCCCTGTTCCAGAAGGTCAGGACAAGCACATAGCCAAAAGAAAAGCCCCGTTTCCGGGGCTTTTGCGTGTCGATCCTGCTCTAACCGTCAATCGACATCGTCGACGACCGCGTCGGCGGCGCCGCTGATGCGGTGAGCGAGAGCGGCTTCCATGAACTCGTTCAGCTCGCCGTCGAGCACGTCGTCAGGCGCGGTGCTGGCAACGCCGGTGCGCAGGTCCTTGACCAGCTGGTAGGGCTGCAAAACATAGGAGCGAATCTGATGGCCCCAGCCGATGTCCGTCTTGGAGGCGGCTTCGGCGTTGGCGGCGTCCTCGCGCTTCTTCAGTTCCGCTTCGTACATGCGGGCGCGCAGCATGTCCCAGGCCTTGGCGCGGTTCTTGTGCTGCGAACGCTCCTGCTGGCACTGCACGACGATGCCGGTCGGGATATGGGTGATGCGCACGGCCGAGTCTGTGGTGTTGACGTGCTGGCCGCCAGCGCCCGACGAACGATAGGTGTCGATGCGGCAATCGCTTTCGTTGATCTCGATCTGGATCGAGTCGTCGACGACGGGATAGACCCAGATCGACGAGAAGGAAGTGTGGCGACGCGCATTGCTGTCGTAAGGCGAGATGCGCACCAGACGATGCACGCCCGATTCCGTCTTCAGCCAGCCATAGGCGTTGTGTCCCTTGACGAGCAGGGTCGCGGACTTGATGCCCGCCTCTTCGCCGTCGTGGACTTCCAGAAGCTCGACCTTGAAACGCTGGCGCTCGGCCCAGCGGGTGTACATGCGCAACAGCATGTTCGCCCAGTCCTGGCTTTCGGTGCCGCCGGCGCCGGAATGGACTTCGAGATAGGTGTCGTTGCCATCTGCCTCGCCGGAAAGCATCGCTTCCACCTGGCGGCGCGCGGCCTCGGCCTTCAAGGCCTTCAGCGTGTCCTCGGCTTCCTTGACGACACTCTCGTCGCCCTCTTCTTCGCCGAGTTCGATCAGCTCGATATTGTCGTTCAGCTGCTGTTCGAGCTGCTTCACGCCGCTGATGCCGTCATCGAGCTGCTGGCGCTCGCGCATCAGCTTCTGTGCTTCGGCGGCGTCGTTCCAGAGGTTCGGGTCCTCTGCCTTGTTGTTCAACCAGTCCAGTCGTCTTATCGCCTGGTCCCAGTCAAAGATGCCTCCTCAGCAGGGTGATAGCCTGCTTGGTTTCATCGACCACGTTTTCGATTTCAGCTCGCATTTTCCTGCTTCTCTGTATCGGTCTTCTCAAGTGCTGGTGACATAGAGACGCCCGCCGCGGATGTAAAGGGCCGTGGCGGGCGTTCAAAATTCAGGTGAGCGTCAGAAGAGGCCTGGCGTACCGGTCTGGACGGCTTGATTGGCCTGCGGGGAGGTCTTCAGGATCTCTTCCGGCGCCATCGTGCTGTCCATGCCGATGACCGAGAAGCTGTCGGCCGGGCCGGTGCCGGGTTTGAAGGCCTCGATGATGGTATTCGGATCGCCATCGACGGCGGCCATGCCGGTCTTGCGGTCGATCGGGATGAGATTCATGCCTGCGGGGATCACGAATTTGGATTCCGGCATGTCCTTGACTGCAGTCTGCATGAATTCGTTGAAGATCGGCGCGGAAAGACCACCGCCGGTGCCGCCGCGGCCGAGGGGCGCCGGTGTGTCGAAGCCCATATAGAGGCCGGCGACGAGGTCCGGCGTGAAGCCGACGAACCAGGCGTCCTTCTCGTCATTGGTCGTGCCGGTCTTCCCGGCGACGTCGCGGCCGCCGAGATCGATCTTGCCGGCGGCGGTACCGCGCTGGATGACGCCCTGCATCATCGAGGTGATCTGGTAGGCGGTCATCGGGTCGAGAACGGTTTCGCGGTTATCGACGACATTCGGCTCTTCCTGATTCTGCCAGTCGCCGGCATTGCAGCCCTCGCACAAACGCTCCTCATGCTTGAAGATCGTCTTGCCGTAGCGATCCTGGATGCGGTCGATCAGTGTCGGCTTGATCTGCTTTCCGCCATTGGCGAGGACAGAATAGGCCGAGACCATGCGCAGAACCGTCGTGTCGCCGGCGCCGAGCGACATGGAGAGAACCGGCATCATGTGGTCGTAGATGCCGAAGCGCTCGGCATATTCGGCGACGATGTTCATGCCGAGATCGTTGGCGAGGCGCACCGTCATCAGGTTGCGCGAATGCTCGATGCCCGAACGCAGCGTCGACGGGCCGCCGGATTCGCCGCCGTAGTTTTCCGGCCTCCAGACCTGGCCGCCCGAGACGATTTCGATCGGCGCGTCCATGATGACGGACGCCGGCGTATAACCATTGTCCATCGCCGCCGCATAGACGAATGGCTTGAAGGAGGAGCCCGGCTGACGCATCGCCTGGGTGGCGCGGTTGAATTCGGACTGGGCGTAGGAGAAGCCGCCGACCATGGCGAGCACGCGGCCGGTCTTCGGGTCCATGGCGACGAGACCGCCCTGCACTTTCGGCGGCTGACGCAAACGATAGGAGGTCGAGGCGTCGTCGCCGAGCTTCTCGACATATACGACGTCGCCCGGGCTCAAGACGCCCTCCGGTGATTTCGCGGTCTTGCGTGAGCCGTCCGCCGACCGGAAGGCCCACTGCATGTTCTTGGCGTCGATCGTTCCGCGCTGACGGTCCGCCGCAACCTTGCCGCTACCGTCCTTGGACGGCTGCAGGCCGATATCGACGTTGTCGTCGGACACGGCGAGCACGACGGCAAGCCGCCATTCCGGCACGTCGGACAGCGTGGGAATATCGGCAAGCGCCTTGCCCCAATCGCCGCCTGCGTCGATCTGCTTGAGCGGTCCATGGAAACCGCGACGCTCGTCATAGGTCACGAGACCGTCCTGCAGCGCCTTGCGGGCGGCAAGCTGCATCTGCGGATCGAGCGAGGTGCGCACGGAAAGGCCGCCCTCATAGAGCACCTTCTCGCCATATTGATCGATCAGCTGACGGCGCACGGCTTCTGCGAAATAGTCCGAAGCGAAAAGCGAAGGGCCGGTGCTGCGGGCGGTAACGCCGAGCGGCTGCTTCTTGGCTTCCTCGCCGTCGCTCTGGCTGACATAGCCGTTCTCGACCATGCGGTCGATTACCCAGTTGCGGCGCTCGAGCGCTGCCTCGGGATGGCGGAAAGGATGGTAATTGGCCGGGCCTTTCGGCAGCGACGCCAGATAGGCCGCCTCGGCAACGGTCAGCTCGGTGACCGACTTGTTGAAATAGGTGAGCGCGGCTCCGGCGATGCCATAGGAATTCAGGCCGAAGAAAATCTCGTTCAGGTAGAGCTCGAGGATCTTGTCCTTGCTGTAGGCCTGCTCGATCCGGAAGGAAAGGATCGCTTCCTTGATCTTGCGGTCGATCGTCTGGTCGGAGCTCAAAAGGAAGTTCTTGGCCACCTGCTGCGTGATGGTCGAGGCGCCGACCGGACGCCGGCCGGACCCGAAATTCTGCAGGTTGACGAGAATTGCACGGCCGAGGCCGGTCAGGTCGACGCCCGGATGGTTGTAGAAATTCTTATCTTCGGCCGAGAGAAAGGCGGCCTTTACGCGGTCGGGAATGGCCTGAATCGGCAGGAAGAGGCGCTTTTCCTTGGCATATTCGGCCATCAAGGCGCCGTTGCCGGCGTGGACGCGGGTCGTGACCGGCGGCGCGTAACTGTTCAGAACGGCATAGTCCGGAAGATCCTTCGCGACGCTGGCGAGATAGATGGCAATACCCGCCGCCGCGACCAGAAACAGGACGCAGGCCATTCCGAAGAAATATCCAAGAAGTCTAACCATATTTTAAGCTACCGGTCTCTTCGATCTTCAATCGGCGCAGCCGCAACGATTGCACAGATCAAGGCAATTTGCACGTTGCGCGCGGCTTACTCCATGAGCGCTACCGCCACAAGCCGATTCCGCGCTCCAGGCTACGAAACATAAGCCGGAGTAACGGCGCGAATGTGAGCAAAATAGGGCTCCGGACGCCGCATTCACCGCTATATCAGCGTTTCATCAGGAGTGTCACATCCAAGCAACGCCCCTCCTGGCAGCGGGAACGACGCCGTTTGCTCCGAATTTGATTCAGCCAGCGCAGTTTAATATCTGTTTTTAAACGTCTTATCGCTTCAGAACCACCGCGCGGCCTGGACGGCAGTCAGCCGCCATTCGCCACGACGGCCGTGCGGTATCGCTTCACCGCGTCGGTCAGGAGATCGGCGATCTTGCCGCGCCAGGTCTCGTCCAGCAGAAGCTTCTCATCCTCGGCATTCGAGAGGAAACCGATCTCGAGCAGGATCGACGGCACGTCGGGAGCCTGCAGCACGCGGAAACCGGCATGGCGATGAGGGTTGTTGATGGTGCCGACCTGGTCCTTGAAGGAGTTCAGCACGCTCTCGGCCATGGAGATCGAGAAGGCCTGCGTCTCGCGCCGCGTCAGGTCGAGCAGGATATCGGCGACCTCCGGCGGTTCGGCGACAGTTTCCTTGCCGGCGATCTGGTCGGAAAGGTTTTCGCGCTCGGCGAGATCGGCGGCGAGCTTGTCCGAGGCTTTGTCCGAGATCGTGTAGACGGTCGCTCCGCGGATATCCTTCTGCTTCAGCGTGTCGGCGTGCAACGATATGAACAGGCCGGCGTGGTTCTGGCGGGCGATCAGCACGCGCTGCGAAAGCGACAGGAATTCGTCGTCCTGGCGCGTCAGGAAAGCCTTGATGCCCGGCTCCTTGTTCAGCCGGTCGGCCAAAGCCTTGGCGAAAGCCAGCGTCACCTGCTTTTCTTCGGTCTTGGTGTCGACGCCGATCGCGCCGGTATCGATGCCGCCGTGACCGGCATCGACGGCGATGACGAAATCGCCGGGGGCGGCCTTCTCAGGCGCCGGAATGGCGCTCGTCGTCTGGGCCGCCTCTGCCCGGTCGTCCCAGGATTGCGTCTTGACCAGCTCGGCAAAGGCCTGCTTGTCGATCATCTCGGCATCGAGCACGAGCCGATGGCCCTTGCCGGCCTCGTCGGCCTGCACCTTGGCGAGCGCCAGTTTCACCGGCTTCGCAGTCGTCAGCACGATGCGGGCGCTTTCCTCGTCCATCTTGCCATAGCGGATGTCCTTGAAGAGGCCGCGTGCGGCCAGATCCTTCGCCGGGAACCCGAAAGCGGTCGCCGGCAGATC
This sequence comes from Rhizobium sp. R339, assembly GCF_002211395.1. Taxonomy (NCBI): domain Bacteria; kingdom Pseudomonadati; phylum Pseudomonadota; class Alphaproteobacteria; order Hyphomicrobiales; family Rhizobiaceae; genus Rhizobium; species Rhizobium sp. R339. The sequence goes on along the minus strand of NZ_LOKV01000024.1, from coordinate 329,831 downwards.
GACGACGATGCGCTCCGGATTGGCGATATAATGGACGGAAAAGCGCGGTTCGCGGTCGAAATCGATGACGATGCGCGTTCTTGCGTCATCGCCGATGATGCGCGCGCCATAGGCGAGCAGCGGATCCCTGGCCTCGGCGGAACCCGCCACGACAGGCAGGAGGCAGCCGGCGACAAGCACCGCCCTCAGAACCCGCCTCGCGAATGTCGATCGCCGCGCTGCGGATTTCGCCGCGATCCGAGCCCTCTTAAACAATAAACCGCCACACCCCATTTATCTCGCGATGGACCCGGCATGGCCGGACGCTCGCCCGAGAGCAAACAGCTTCCACCGCCCCGTCGAATCGCAATCGCTTTATCCCCGATTCCTATGCGTTACGAAATCCATCAATATTATGGCACATTTGGCTTTTCCCTTGCTATTGTGACAGAGAAAACATACAACGCATTTTAGGGTAGAAGTGTTGACGGGATAGAGTCGCCGCAAGGCTGCCAGCCAGATCAGGACCTGGCGCCACATCGGTCATCGTCCGCCGTCTTATGCGTTTCAACCCAGAACTGGATCCTGATTTTCCGGCTTTTGTCGGAACTTCATTGGTGGATCAGCCACCACGCTCTCAGGGAGCACCCTCATCGGACCCAAAACGGGTCTTCGTATTGTCGATCACGCTTGGTTGTTGATGGTTTCGCAGCAGATTTTATCTGAAGTCTACAGGCCCCGGACCGAAATGGTTCCGGCTGCGGTCTGGCTGCTGCTCTCCTCTTCGCGCCAGGCGCGACTTTCATTATCCGGCGCGGCCACGGTGGACCGCATTCTTTCTGTTTCTACAGCAGTCGGGAATGCGCTCTCGCGGCCACGCCGAGGAGCACAGCTTACATGGCAGACAAAATGCTTATCGATGCGTCTCACGAGGAAGAGACGCGCGTCGTTGTCGTTCGCGGGAACCGCATAGAAGAATTTGACTTCGAGTCGCAGCACAAGAAGCAGATCCGCGGCAATATCTATCTCGCCAAGGTAACGAGGGTCGAACCCTCGCTACAGGCCGCCTTCGTCGATTACGGCGGCAACCGTCACGGTTTCCTGGCCTTCGCCGAAATCCACCCCGATTACTACCAAATCCCCCTCGCCGATCGTCAGGCGCTGCTTCGGGCCGAAGCTGAGGAGCATCGCCGCGACGAAGATGTCGAGCATGTCGAAACCGCGCCGATCGTCGATCTTTCGACCCAGGATCAGCCGGATGTCGGCATCGTGCCCACCGAGGCGCCTGAACCGGTTGCCGTAGCGGAAGAGGCAGCGGCGGAAGAGGTTGCCGCAGCGGCAGAGGTGGCGGCATCGCCCGAAGCCGCCGAGGAAGCGCCGGTCAAGAAGGCACGGCCGCGCCGCAGCCGCAAGAAGGTTGCCGAAACGACCGCGACCGAGGACGCCGTTCCCACAGACGTCGAGGCCGAAGGCGCTGCAAACGTCGACAACGAGGATGATGGTTCGACCGGCGGCACGATGGCCGCGATGGTGGAAACCGACACGATCTCCGAGGATATCGACACCAGCAAGCGTCGTCACGATGACGACGACGATGAAGACGATCACGGCGAAGAGGAAGTCATCGAATCCGTCGGCGCAGAAGACGCGATGGAAGAAGTGCCGGACCGCGTGCAGCGCAAGCCGCGCAAGCAGTACCGCATCCAGGAAGTCATCAAGCGCCGCCAGATCCTGCTGGTGCAGGTCGCCAAGGAAGAGCGCGGCAACAAGGGTGCTGCTCTCACCACCTATCTCTCGCTGGCAGGCCGCTACTCGGTTCTGATGCCGAACACGGCGCGCGGCGGCGGTATTTCCCGCAAAATCACCAATCCGCAGGACCGCAAGCGCCTGAAAGAGATCGCGCGCATGCTCGAAGTGCCGCAGGGCATGGGTGTCATCCTGCGCACCGCTGGCGCCAATCGCACCAAGGTCGAGGTCAAGCGCGACTTCGAATATCTGATGCGCCTCTGGGAGAATGTGCGGACGCTGACGCTGGCCTCCACCGCTCCCTGCCTGGTCTATGAGGAAGGCTCGCTGATCAAGCGCTCGATCCGCGACCTCTACAACAAGGATATCGGCGAAATCATCGTTGCCGGCGAAGAAGGCTATCGTGAAGCGAAAGACTTCATGAAGATGCTGATGCCGAGCCATGCCAAGGTGGTTCAGCCGTATCGCGACATCCACCCGATTTTCTCACGCTCCGGTATCGAGGCCCAGCTCGACCGCATGCTGCAGCCGCAGGTGACGCTGCGGTCCGGCGGTTATCTGATCATGAACCAGACGGAAGCGCTGGTTTCGATCGACGTCAACTCCGGCCGCTCGACGCGCGAACATTCGATCGAGGACACCGCGCTGCAGACGAATCTCGAAGCCGCGGAAGAAATCGCCCGCCAGCTTCGCCTGCGCGACCTTGCCGGCCTGATCGTCATCGACTTCATCGACATGGAAGAGAAGCGCAACAACCGCGCCGTCGAGAAGAAGCTGAAGGAATGCCTGAAGAACGACCGCGCCCGCATTCAAGTGGGCCGCATCTCGCACTTCGGCCTGCTCGAAATGTCGCGCCAGCGCATCCGCGCTTCCGTTCTCGAATCGACCACCCAGGTCTGCTCGCATTGCGGCGGCACCGGCCACGTCCGTTCGCAGTCCTCCGTCGCCCTGCATGTGCTGCGCGGCATCGAGGAATATCTGCTCAAGAACACGACGCACAACATCACCGTGCGCACCACGCCTGATATCGCGCTCTACCTGCTCAACCACAAGCGCCAGACGATCGTCGATTACGAAGCGCGCTTCGGCGTCGCGATCATCATCGACGCCGACGGCTCGGTCGGTGCGCAGCACTTTGCGATCGACCGTGGTGAGCCCGTCGAAAATCCGGTCAAGATCGAAAGCCTCTTCAACTTCGCAGCCATTCCCGAGGATGACGACGACGATATCGTCATCGAGGCGGATGAGGACGAAGACGAAGAGCTCGAGGAAAAGGCAGCCGCAACCGAACGCCCTGCCACGGCGCGCTCGGAAGGCGAAGGTGACAACAACCGCAAGCGCAAGCGCCGCAGGCGCCGTCGCGGCCGCAACGGCAATGCCGAGCAGCCGGCACTGGCGGCAGGCGAAGCCGGCGACGAGGACGAAGACGGCGAGGACGAAGGCAGCGAGGGCGAAGAAAATGCTGCCGCCACGCCTGAGGCCCGTGCCGAGAGCGAGGAATCACAGCGCCGCAAGCGCCGTCGCCGCGGCAAGCGTGGCGGTCGCCGCAATCGCGCCGAGGACGGTTCCGAACTGGCGGCCGATGAAGGCGGTGAAGACAATGGCAGTGACGAGAGCGAAGGCGACGACGTTTCGAATGACGTCGCTCCTGCCGAAGCTGCAGTCGTCGAGACTGTTGCCGAACAGGCCGGCGAAGACCAGGCAGCAGCGGCCGCAGTCGAAGGCGCTGCCGTCGTCACCGAGGATGTGAAGCCCGCTCGTGGTCGCGGTCGCCGCAAACCCGCCGCAGCCCCCGTCGAGGAGCTGGTGGCGGAAACGGCACCGGCCGTCGAAGCCGAGCCGGAGGTGGTCGAAGCCTCCGCCGATCTCGAAACGCAGGTCCAGGAAGAGGCAAAGCCGGTTCGCGCCAACCGCGAATCAAACATCTCCTCCTCCGAGCCGACGGTGAAATCCACCCGCAGCGACATCGGCGAAAGCGACGACGGCAAGCCGAAGAAAGCTGGTTGGTGGCAGCGCCGCGGCTTCTTCTGAAAGCTGATTTTCGGACGTAAATGATGAAATCCGGCCGTGGTGACGCGGCCGGATTTTTGTTTGCGGCTATGGCGTCGGTCTTGAACGGCGCAACATCGATGTGTATATTTTACGGGAGATATACACATCGAGCTGAGAAATGCGAACCAACATAGATATTGATGATGCCTTGCTCGTCGCGGCAATGACTGCCACGGGATTGCCGACGAAAAAGGCCACCGTCGAACAAGCCTTGCGAAGCCTCGTCGAAAGGCACCGCCGGACCAATGCAATCGCCAACCTCTCAGGGATCGGTTGGGAAGGCGATCTCGACGAGATGCGTCGCGACCAACCGGACGATGAACGGTGATCGTGGTCGACAGTTCGGTCTGGATAGCGCATATGCGCGGAACAGATACAATCGCGAGACAACGTCTCCAGAATATAGAGAATCCGCTGGATATTGTTGTCGGGGATCTCATTCTTATGGAGGTGCTCCAAGGCGCACGTAGCGAACGCCATGCAAGTATAATCGAAGAGAGCATGCGTCAGTTCACTATCTGCCCGATGCTTGGCAGCAACATCGCCATCAAGGCGGCCCGCAATTACCGCCTGCTGCGGGAGCGCGGTATCACAGTGCGCAAGACCATTGACGTGATCATCGGCACATTCTGTATACAAGAGGGCTATGCGCTTTTGCACGATGATCGAGATTTCGATCCAATGGCCGAGCACCTCGGCTTACGGATTGCCTGATCTCAACGCGCAAAGCCGAGGCGGTGTGCTTGCCCCTCGCTGGCCACAGGCCAGTGGTGTAGAACGCTTCGACATCACCTGGCTGACGGGATGAAAAATAATCACCCCCGCTTGGGGATCAGGCGGCCGGCGGATAGAGAAGATCGACGATGTAGCTGGCGTCGAAGCGGGAATCGAGCATGCCGTAAGTAGAGCGCCAGCCGCCGGCGAGGCGCGTCTCGATGAAGGCATCGGCGATGCGCCCTGCCCCGAGCCGATAGAGTTCGGCAGCGCCCGCGGCAAGCGCCAATTGCTCGACCAGCAGGCGTGCGGCGCCCTCATCCTGTTCGCAGAGGGCGATTGCGGCACGCAGCACGTCGATCGTCTTCTTGCCGGCGGGGCCAAGATCGCGGGCGAGCCCCGCAAAGACCGTCTCGAACAGGTCCTTGCCGCGGTTGAGCACGCGCAGCACATCCAGCGCCATGACATTGCCGGAGCCTTCCCAGATGGCGTTTACCGGCGCCTCGCGGTAATGGCGGGCAATCGGGCGCTCTTCAATGTAACCGTTGCCGCCGATGCATTCCATCGCCTCGTAGATCAGGGCGGGAGCGATCTTGCAGCACCAGTATTTGGCGACCGGCGTCATGACGCGGGCATAGGCCGCGTCCTCGGCATTGCCGCGCGCCTTGTCGAAGGCATCGGCAAGGCGGAAGGAGAGCGCGGTGGCGGCGGCGACATCGAGCGCCATGTCGGCCAGTACGCGCGTCATGATCGGCTGGTTGACGAGCATCTTGCCGAAGACGCTGCGGCCGCGCGTGTGGTGCACGGCCTCGGCCAGAGAGGCGCGCATGATGCCCGAAGAGGCAAGAGCACAATCGAGCCGCGTCAGCGTCACCATGTCGAGGATGGTGCGGATGCCCGCATCCGGACCGCCGAGCAGGAAGCCGAACGTGTCTGAGAATTCCACTTCGGAAGAGGCGTTGGAGCGGTTGCCGACCTTATCCTTCAGCCGCTGGAACTGCAGGCCGTTGGCGGACCCATCCTCCAGAAGACGCGGCACCAGGAAGCAGCCCATGCCCTCCTTGGTCTGCGCCAGCATGATGAAGGCGTCGCTCATCGGAGCGGACATGAACCATTTGTGGCCGGACAGCCGGTATATGCCTTCGCTGACTTTTTCGGCGGCGCTGCGGTTGGCGCGCACATCCGTACCGCCCTGCTTTTCCGTCATGCCCATGCCGATAGTCACGGCGGATTTCTGCATGGCAGGCTTGTTCGACGAATCGTATTTGCGCGAGAGGATCTTCGGCGCCCAGTCCTTTTGCACCGCGGGCGAAGCCGACAGCGCGGCAACCGAGGCGCTCGTCATCGTCAGCGGGCAGAGATGGCCGGATTCCAGCTGCGCCATCATGTAGAAGCGCGCGGCGCGAACCTTGTGGCCCGCATCCTTGGCCTCGGTATCGGCCTGCGGGTCCCAAACGGAAGAATGCAGGCCAACCGACATGGAGCGGCGCATCAGCGCGTGCCAGGCGGGGTGGAATTCGACAACATCGAGTCGCTCGCCGCGCGGGCCATGGGTGCGCAGCTGCGGCGCCCCCTGGTTTGCCATGCGCGCCAGTTCCTGCGCCTCCGGCGAGGTGACGTAGCGTCCCATGTTTTCCAGGTCCTCGCGGATGCCGCGCGGCAGAGCCGCCGTCAGATCGACGATCAACGGATCGGATCGATAGGCATTGATGCCGGACCACAGGCTCGGCTGGTTGAGTTCTGCGAGTTTGTCGTCAGTCCGGTTGGCGGAGGTCATTATTCGCTTCTAGTGCAAGAGCCCGGCAAGGGAAACCGGAAGTTATGATTCGCTTCATCCTGCTCTATCGGAATTCGGGCGAAAATGCATGGGGACATAAGCCGTTGCCCACAGCGCATACTTGCCCCGGCGAACAGCACTCTTTATAGACCCGCCAGAGACAGCAAGAGGCAGGGTCATGGTCTTTTTCCCCCACCGCCACCTCATCGGCATCAAGGGCCTCACCGAGCAGGATATCACCTATCTTCTCGACAAGGCCGACGAAGCCGTCAAGATCAGCCGCCAGAGAGAAAAGAAGACGTCGACGCTGCGCGGGCTGACGCAGATCAACCTTTTCTTCGAGGCTTCGACCCGCACGCAGGCCTCCTTCGAGCTTGCCGGCAAGCGGCTTGGCGCCGACGTCATGAACATGTCGGTCGGCAATTCCTCGGTGAAGAAAGGCGAAACGCTGATCGATACGGCGATGACGCTGAACGCAATGCGCCCCGACGTGCTTGTGATCCGCCATTCGAGCGCCGGTGCCGCGGCCCTTCTTGCGCAAAAGGTCTCCTGCTCGGTCGTCAATGCCGGCGACGGACAGCATGAACATCCGACCCAGGCGCTGCTCGACGCGCTGACGATCCGCCGCGCCAAGGGCAAGCTGTCGCGCATCATCGTGGCGATCTGCGGCGACGTGCTGCATTCGCGGGTGGCGCGCTCCAACATCCTGCTCCTCAACGCGATGGGCGCACGCGTCCGCGTCGTCGCGCCAGCGACCCTCCTGCCCTCCGGCATCGCCGAGATGGGCGTCGAGGTGTTCCATTCCATGAAGGAAGGGGTGAAGGACGCCGATGTCGTGATGATGCTCAGGCTGCAGCGCGAGCGCATGTCGGGCGCCTTCGTGCCTTCGGTGCGCGAATATTATCACTTCTACGGGCTCGATGCCGAAACGCTGAAAGCGGCGAAAGAGGATGCGCTGGTCATGCATCCCGGCCCGATGAACCGCGGCGTCGAGATCGCCTCCGAGGTGGCGGATGGCCCGCAGAGCGTGATCGCCGAACAGGTGGAGATGGGGGTCGCGGTGCGCATGGCCGTCATGGAGACGCTGCTCGTCTCGCAGAACCAGGGTCCCCGAACCGATGGAATGATGGCATGAGCAACCCGATCGTCCTCAAGAACGTCCGCATCGTCGATCCCTCGCGCAATCTCGACGAGGTCGGCACGATCATCGCCGAAAACGGCGTGATCCTTGCCGCCGGCAGGGCAGCGCAGAATCAGGGCGTGCCGGAAGGCGCCGTCGTGCGCGACTGCACCGGCCTCGTTGCGACGCCCGGCCTCGTCGACGCGCGCGTCCATATCGGCGAACCCGGCGGCGAGCACCGCGAGACGATCGCATCGGCGAGCCGGGCAGCGGCGGCCGGCGGCGTGACCTCGATCATCATGATGCCGGACACGGATCCCGTTATCGACGACATCGCCCTCGTCGAATTCGTCAAGAAGACGGCGCGCGACACGGCCGCCGTCAACGTCTATCCGGCAGCCGCCATCACCAAGGGGCTTGCCGGCGAGGAAATGACGGAGATCGGCCTGTTGATGCAGGCGGGCGCCGTCGCCTTCACCGATGCCCATTCCAGCGTCCATAACACCCAGGTGCTGCGCCGCATCATGACCTATGCGCGCGAATTCGGTGCCGTCATCTCCTGTGAGACGCGCGACAAATATCTCGGCGCCAATGGCGTCATGCATGAGGGGCTTTTCGCCAGTTGGCTCGGGCTCTCCGGCATTCCGAAAGAAGCCGAGCTCATCCCGCTCGAACGCGATCTCAGGATCGCCGAGCTGACGCGCGGCCGCTATCACGCCGCGATGATCTCCGTGCCGGAATCGGTCGAGGCTATCGAGCGCGCCCGCAGCCGCGGCGCCAAGGTGACCGCAGGCGTCTCGATCAACAATCTGGCGCTCAACGAAAACGACATCGGCGAATACCGCACCTTCTTCAAGCTTTATCCGCCGCTGCGCCCGGAAGCCGACCGGGTGGCCATGGCCGACGCCGTCGCGAGCGGCGCGATCGACATCATCGTCTCCTCGCACGATCCGCAAGACGTCGATACCAAGCGCCTGCCCTTCGGCGAAGCGGCGGACGGCGCGGTCGGCCTCGAAACCATGCTGGCGGCGGCTCTCAGGCTTCACCATGGCGGCCAGGTAAGCCTGATGCGCCTGATCGACGCCATGTCGACCCGTCCCGCTCAGATCTTCGGCCTCAATGCCGGCACGCTGAAGCCGGGTGCGGCGGCCGATATTACGCTCATCGATCTCGATGAGCCTTGGCTTGTCGCCAAAGACATGCTTCTCTCCCGCTCGAAGAATACGCCGTTCGAGGATGCGCGCTTCAGCGGGCGGGCCGTCGCGACATACGTCTCGGGGAAGCTGGTCCACGCAGTCTAAGAGACGGCTGGAAGGATAAGCCACGGAGGGCTGAGGGGACATATGCTATCCAATCTCATGTCATGGCAGATCACATTGCCGATCGCGCTTGCCGCCGCCGTCATCGGCTATCTCTTCGGTTCCATTCCTTTCGGCCTGATCCTCACGCGCGCCGCCGGCCTCGGCGACGTGCGCAGCATCGGCTCCGGCAATATCGGCGCGACCAATGTTCTGCGAACCGGGAACCGGAAGCTCGCCGCCGCGACACTGCTGCTCGACGCTCTGAAGGCATCGACCGCAGCCTGGATCGTCGGTTATTTCCTCGGTGAGGAAGCCGCCATCATCGCCGGTTTCTTCGCCTTCATCGGCCATCTCTTTCCGGTCTGGATCGGCTTCAAGGGCGGCAAGGGCGTCGCCACCTATATCGGCACGCTGCTCGGCATTGCGCCGATCATGGTCGTGCTCTTCGCCGCCGTCTGGCTGGCAATCGCCTTCACCACCCGCTACTCCTCGCTGTCGGCGCTGGTCGCCATGCTCATCATTCCGATCGCGCTGTGGATCCTCGGCAGCGAAAAGGTTGCGGCTGTTATGGCGGTCATGACGCTCATCTCCTATTGGAAGCACAAGGCCAATATTTCCCGCCTGATGGGGGGGACGGAAAGCAAGATCGGGGCGAAGGGATAATGGATGCGCTGAGCGCGGCACCCAAAGGCGTTGTGCTGACAGAACGGCAGAGAATTGCCTGGCTGCGCCTCATCCGCTCCGACAATATCGGCCCGGCGACCTTTCGCGACCTCATCAATCATTTCGGTTCGGCCGAAGCCGCGCTCGCGGCGCTGCCTGAGCTTTCCGTGCGCGGCGGCGCCACACGGGCAATCCGCATCGCGACCGAGGCCGAAGCGCATCGGGAACTGGAGGCGGCGCATCGCTGCGGCGCCCGCTTCGTCGGCATCGGCGAGCCGGATTATCCACAAGCCCTGAAGCAGATCGACGGCGCGCCGCCGCTCCTTGCCGTGAAAGGTGCGCTTGCCGCCGCCAGGCGACCGGCCGTCGGCATCGTCGGTTCACGCAACGCCTCGATCGCCGGCGCCAAATTCGCGGCCATGGTGGCGCGCGACTGCGGCCGGGCGGGTTATACCGTCGTCTCCGGCCTGGCGCGCGGCATCGACACGGCAGCCCACCGGGCAAGCCTTGATACCGGCACGATCGCAGCCCTTGCCGGCGGTCTCGACCAGCCTTACCCACCCGAGAATATCGGCCTGCTCGAGGAGATAACGGCCGGCAACGGCCTGGCTGTCAGCGAGATGCCGTTCGGCTGGGAGCCCCGCGCCCGCGACTTCCCGCGCCGGAACCGGCTGATCGCCGGCATTGCGCTCGGCCTCGTGGTCATCGAGGCGGCAGAGCGTTCGGGTTCGCTGATCACCGCGCGGCTTGCAGGAGAGTTCGGCCGGCTGGTGTTTGCCGTGCCCGGCTCACCGCTCGATCCGCGCTGCCACGGCACCAACGGCCTGCTGAAGGACGGGGCTTCGATCGTCACCACGCCCGCCGATGTCGTCGAGGCCCTGGCGCCGCTTGCGCAATTCGATCTTTTCCCGTCCTCGATGGCGGAGGAACCGGCGCGTGACGGCAGGGCGATGATCGTGCCGCCCGGCGATACCGACCGCAGCCGCATCATCGACGCGCTCGGACCGACGCCCGTCGAGATCGACGACGTCATCCGCCATACCGGTCTTTCGGCATCCGCCGTCTATCTCATCCTTCTGGAGCTCGACATATCAGGCAGGCTGCATCGGCATCAGGGCGGTCTTGTCTCGCTTTCCGATTGAGCTTTGCGCGATATCAGCGAGTGGCTTTGCGAACTGCAGTAGCCGCGTGTCGAATCCGATAGCCGCGCCACTTGAAATTGCATTCAGCGTACAATCTTCCCTCGATTGCACCGTACGGAAGAAGTAAAATTGTAGCAAACCCCTTGACCGCGGCGATTTCCCTGTCCATGTCGGAGGGCCAGTATCCAAGTTGCGCTGCGTGTTGCGCTGGCCTCCACGCCGGCGCTGCGTCTTTTTTAGAGAATCATCATGAATGTTGTAGTGGTGGAATCGCCTGCCAAGGCCAAGACGATCAATAAGTATCTCGGTTCGGGATACAAAGTGCTCGCTTCCTTCGGCCATGTGCGCGATCTGCCTGCCAAGGACGGCTCAGTTCTTCCCGATCAGGACTTCGAAATGCTCTGGGAGGTCGACGGGGCGTCGGCCAAGCGGATGAAGGATATTGCCGACGCGGTGAAGTCCTCCGACGGACTGTTTCTCGCGACCGACCCGGATCGCGAAGGCGAAGCGATCTCCTGGCACGTCCTCGACATGCTCAACAAGAAGCGCGTGCTGAACGGCAAGTCGGTCAAGCGTGTCGTCTTCAACGCGATCACCAAGAAGGCCGTGCTCGACGCGATGGCCGAGCCGCGCGATATCGACGTGCCGCTGGTCGATGCCTATCTCGCACGCCGCGCCCTCGACTATCTCGTCGGCTTTAATCTTTCGCCGGTCCTGTGGCGCAAGCTGCCCGGCGCGCGTTCGGCCGGCCGCGTTCAGTCGGTGGCGCTTCGCCTGGTCTGCGACCGCGAGTCGGAGATCGAGCGCTTCATTTCGGAAGAATATTGGAACATTTCAGCGCTCCTGAAGACGCCGCGTGGCGACGAGTTCGAGGCAAGGCTGGTTGCGGCCAATGGCAAGCGGCTGCAGCCTCGATCGATCGGCAATGGCGAGGAAGCCGGCAATCTGAAGGCTCTGCTTGAAGGCGCAAGCTATGTCGTCGAAAGCGTCGAGGCCAAGCCCGTAAAGCGCAACCCGGCGCCGCCGTTCACGACTTCCACGCTGCAGCAGGCCGCCTCGTCCAAGCTTGGCTTCTCGGCATCCCGGACCATGCAGGTAGCGCAGAAGCTGTATGAGGGCGTCGATATCGGCGGCGAGACTGTCGGTCTCATCACCTATATGCGTACGGACGGCGTGCAGATGGCGCCGGAAGCAATCGATGCGGCGCGCCGCGCCATCGGCGAGCAATTCGGCGACCGCTACCTGCCTGAGAAGGCCCGCTTCTATTCCACCAAGGCGAAAAACGCTCAGGAAGCGCACGAGGCCATTCGTCCGACCGACTTCAACAGATCGCCGGACCGTGTGCGCAAGTTCCTGGATGCCGACCAGATCCGTCTCTATGATCTGATCTGGAAGCGCGGCATCGCCAGCCAGATGGCCTCGGCCGAAATCGAGCGCACCACGGCCGAAATCATTGCCGACAATAATGGCCAGAAGGCTGGCCTGCGCGCCGTCGGCTCCGTGATCCGTTTCGACGGTTTCATCGCCGCCTATACGGACCAGAAGGAAGACGGCGAACAGAGCGACGATGCCGACGACGAGGATGGCCGTGTGCCGGAGATCAATGCGCGCGAGAACCTCGCCAAGCAGAAGATCAACTCCACGCAGCACTTCACCGAGCCGCCGCCGCGTTATTCCGAAGCATCGCTCATCAAGAAAATGGAAGAGCTCGGCATCGGCCGTCCGTCGACCTATGCCGCGACGCTGGCGACGCTGCGCGACCGCGATTACGTGACCATCGACAAGCGCAAGCTGATCCCGCAGGCCAAGGGCCGGCTGGTGACGGCCTTCCTCGAGAGCTTCTTCACCAAATATGTCGAATATGATTTCACCGCCGATCTCGAAGAGAAGCTCGACCGGATTTCCGCCGGTGAGCTGAACTGGAAGCAGGTGCTGCGTGATTTCTGGAAGGATTTCTTTGCGCAGATCGAGGACACCAAGGAACTGCGCGTCACCAACGTGCTCGATTCGCTGAACGAGGCGCTGGCGCCGCTGGTCTTCCCGAAGCGGGAGGATGGCAGCGATCCCCGAATCTGTCAGGTCTGCGGCACCGGCAACCTGTCGCTGAAGCTTGGCAAATACGGCGCTTTCGTCGGCTGCTCGAACTACCCCGAATGCAATTACACCCGCCAGCTTTCCTCCGAGAACGGCGGGGAAGCCGAAAACGTGGCGCTCAACGAGCCGAAGAACCTTGGCGTCGATCCGACGACCGGTGAGGAGCTGACGCTGCGCTCCGGCCGCTTCGGCCCTTATATCCAGCGCGGAGACGGCAAGGAGGCCAAGCGCGCCTCTCTGCCGAAAGGCTGGAAGCCCGAGGATATCGATTACGAGAAGGCGATGGCGCTGATTTCGCTGCCGCGCGATATCGGCAAACATCCTGAGACCGGCAAGATGATTTCCTCAGGCATCGGCCGCTACGGCCCGTTCCTGCTGCATGACGGCTCCTATGCCAATCTGGAGACCGTCGAGGATGTGTTCTCGGTCGGGCTCAATCGCGCTGTGACTGTCATCGCCGAAAAAGCGAACAAGGCGCCGGGCCGCGGCGCGCGCGGCACGCCGGCGGCACTGAAGACGCTCGGCGATCATCCCGACGGCGGCGCCATCACCGTTCGCGACGGCAAGTACGGTCCCTATGTCAACTGGGGCAAGGTCAATGCGACCTTGCCGAAGGGCAAGGATCCGCAGGCGATCACCGTCGAGGAGGCGCTTGCGCTGATCGCCGAGAAGGCCGGCAAGGCCCCTGCGGCGAAGACCGCCAAAGCGAAAGCCAAGCCGAAGGCTGCGGCCGCCGAGGCCAAGACCGCCAAAACGGCTGCCAAGCCGAAGACAACGAAGGCGAAAGCGCCCGCAAAATCGAAAAAGAGCTAACGTGAGTAGAACACCGCGCGAGAGAACGAACCCTGCGGGCAAACGCCCGGGCAAGATCGGCCGCGCGGGCAAGGATGCTCCCGCCGTCGAGCCGCTGAACATCGTCCACGGCGCGCTGCCTTCGCGCGAGGTGATCCTGCGTTTCATCGCCGATCATCCGCAGAAGGCTTCGAAGCGCGAACTCGCCAAGGCTTTCGGCCTCAAGGGCGACAATCGCGTCGAGCTCAAGCACATGCTACAGGAGCTCGAACAGGAAGGCATGCTGCAGAAGAACCGCAAGTCGCTGATCCGTCCAGGCGCGCTACCGCCGGTGACCGTTCTTGATATCACGACGCGCGATAAGGACGGCGATCTGATCGGCCGGCCGGCGGAATGGCCTGAGGATCAGGGCGTGGCGCCTGCGGTCGCCATTCGCCAGCAATCGCCTGCGGGCCGCCAGGGCAAAGGCAAGGCGCCCGTCGCCGGCCTCGGCGACCGCATCCTCGCAAAGATCTTCCCGGCCGTCGATCGCGGCGGGCCGGCCTATACGGCGCGCATCATCAAGGTGATCGACAAGCGCCGCGGCGCCTCGATGGGTGTTTTCCGCAGTGCGCCGGGCGGCGGTGGCCGGTTGCTGCCGATCGAGCGGCGCGGCGAAGAAATGGTGATCGATCCGGACTATACCGGCGGCGCCAAGGACGGCGATCTGGTCGAGATCGAAGTCGCCCGCCTCGGCCGCTTCGGCCTGCCGCGCGCCAAGGTGCTTTCCGTCGTCGGCTCCGTCGGCTCGGAAAAGGCGATCTCAATGATTGCCATCCATGCGCACGGCATCCCGCATGTCTTCCCGCCCGCCGTCATCGCCGAGGCGGAGGACGCAAAGCCCGCCACCATGTCGCATCGTGAGGATTGGCGCGACGTGCCGCTGATCACCATCGATCCGGCCGATGCCAAGGACCATGACGACGCCGTCTATGCCGAACTCGACCCCTCGCCCGACAATCCCGGCGGCGTCATCGTCACCGTGGCGATTGCCGACGTCTCCTGGTATGTCCGCCCCAAGTCGCCGCTCGACCGCGAGGCGCTGAAGCGCGGCAACTCGGTCTATTTCCCGGATCGCGTCGTGCCGATGCTGCCGGAGCGCATCTCCAACGATCTCTGCTCGCTGAAGGAAGGCGTCGACCGCCCGGCGCTTGCGGTTCGCATGAGTTTCTCGGGAGAAGGCCGCAAGATCGGCCACACCTTCCATCGCGTCATGATGAAGAGCGCGGCCAAGCTTTCCTACCAGCAGGCCCAGGCGGCGATCGACGGTAATCCCGACGACAAGACGGGACCGATGCTCGAGCCGATCCTGAAGCCGCTCTGGCACGCCTATGAGGTGATGAAGCGCGGACGCAACCGGCGCCAGCCGCTGGAACTCGACATGCCGGAGCGCAAGATCCTGCTGAAGCCCGACGGCACCGTCGACCGGGTCTTCGTGCCGCCGCGGCTCGATGCGCACAAGCTGATCGAAGAGATGATGATCCAGGCGAATGTCGCCGCCGCCGAGACGCTGGAAAAGAAGCGCCAGCCGCTGGTCTATCGCATCCATGACGGCCCGACGCTTGCCAAGCAGGAAGTCCTGCGCGAGTTCCTGGCGACCCTCGGCATCTCGCTCCCCAAGGGCGGCAACGTGCGCGCCAACAGCTTCAACGGCATTCTGGCGAAGGCGGAAGGCACGGCGCACCAGACGATGGTCAATGAGATGGTGCTGCGCTCGCAGAGCCAGGCGATCTACAGCCCTGAGAATATCGGCCATTTCGGCCTGAACCTGATGAAGTATGCGCACTTCACCTCGCCGATCCGCCGCTATGCCGACCTCATCGTGCACCGCGCGCTCGTCGGCTCGCTGGGCTTCGGCGAAGGCGGCATCACCCCAGAGGAAGAAGCCACGCTCGACGATATCGCCGCCGAAATCTCGACATTCGAGCGTCGCGCCATGGCGGCCGAGCGTGAGACCATCGACCGGCTGATCGCCCACCACCTCAGCACCCGCGTCGGCGAGGAGTTTGCCGGCCGTGTCTCCGGGGTGACGAAATCGGGACTCTTTATCTCCTTGCCGGACTATGGCGCCGACGGTTTCGTCCCTATATCTACGCTCGGCACCGACTATTTCATCTATGACGAGGCGCATCAGGCTCTTTCCGGAGAAAAGACGGGGCTCGGCTATCGCCTCGGCGACAGCGTCACCGTGAAGCTTGCCGAGGCAATTCCGCTGGCCGGCGCGCTGCGCTTCGAGATGCTGAGCGAGGGGCGTGAGATGCCGGCGGCGGTGCGTTCCTTCCATAAGGCCGGCCGCCGCGAGAGGGGCCAGGTTCGCAAGAAGCCGGGAACGCGGCCACCGCGCGGGCGCCGCTGAGGCATCGTGCCGAAAGCAGCGATGGTCCGATGATGAACCGGTGCTTTTGGCTTGAAAGAGGAAGACGCGATGAGCACACCGACCGATCCGGTCGTCCGCTACGGGGATAGACCCGAGGCCGAGCGTCCGCTTGGGCGTTCCATCATGCGCGGGCTGTTGAACCGCTGCCCGGCCTGCGGCAACGGCAAGCTCTTTCGCGCCTTCCTGAAGCCTGTGGATCATTGTGCCGCCTGCGGCGAGGCGATGCATCACCATCGCTCTGACGACCTGCCGCCTTATATCGTCATCCTCGTCCTCGGCCACGTCGTGGTCGGCGGCTATATGCTGACCGACATGACTTTCCTGCTGCCGGTATGGGTCCATCTTGCCATCTGGGCGCCGATCACCGTCATCACCGCGCTTGCCTCGATCCAGCCGATCAAGGGCGGCGTCATCGGCCTGCAATGGGCGCTGCGCATGCATGGCTTCGGCGGAGAGAGCGACAATCCCGACGATTACGACCTTCCTCGCCGGCCGGATTGAGCACCTTCACCTTCCAGACATATTTAGCGTGTAGTGGCAGCCCTCCACCGACCACCACCGATATGCGGCAGTCGATAATCCGCAACGACTTGACATGGTAAGCTTTTCTTGTCTGAACAGGCTTTACATTCCGCAGATCACATCGGAAATACTGCGAAACGCTGCTCGTCACCTGGATTTGGCACGTCTGTGTCTTTCTATGTGAGGCGAGAGGTCGATTCGCTCGGGCAGCTTTCTAAGGATGGATAAATGTCTCAGCCGAGAAACGGCACACCAGGCGATCTCGAAGAAATCCATTGGCCTTCTCTGGTGGCAGCCGTCTCATCCATTTCAGCCGTCGGCATAGCAATTGGCCTCGGACTGCCCCTCCTCAGCATCATCCTCGAAAAACGCGGCATCTCGTCCACTCTGATCGGGCTCAACACGGCGATGGCCGGGGTCGCTGCGATGGCCGCCGCACCTATTACCACCAAGCTCGCCCATAAATACGGCGTTGCCCCGACGATGCTCTGGGCCGTGCTGATTTCGGCGCTGAGTGCGCTCGGCTTCTACTACGCCCAGGATTTCTGGATGTGGTTTCCGCTGCGTTTCGCCTTCCATGGCGCCACGACGACGCTGTTCATCCTCTCCGAATTCTGGATCAACGCCACCTCGCCGCCTTCCAAGCGCGGCTTCGTGCTCGGCATTTATGCGACGGTGCTCTCCCTGGGTTTCGCGGCCGGACCGCTGCTCTTTTCGCTGCTCGGCAGCGACGGGATCTTCCCCTTTCTGATCGGCGCCGGCGCCATCCTGCTTGCCGCCATTCCGATCTTCATCGCCCGCGACGAAAGCCCGATACTCGAGGAAAAACCGGAGCTGCATTTCATGCGCTACGTATTTCTCGTGCCGACGGCGACGGCGGCCGTCTTCATCTTCGGTGCGGTCGAAGCGGGCGGACTGTCGCTTTTCCCGATCTTTGCCGTGCGCGCCCACTTCACCGAATCGCAAGCGGCGCTGCTGCTGACGATGATGGGCGTCGGCAACGTCATCTTCCAGATCCCGCTCGGCTTGCTCTCCGACCGCATCAGAGACAAGCGGCCGCTTCTGGCGGGCATGGCGCTCATGGGATTCGTCGGCTCGATGATGTTGCCGGTACTGGTCAACAACTGGCTGCTGATGGCCGGTATCCTGCTTTTCTGGGGCGGCTGCGTCTCCGGCCTTTATACGGTCGGCCTCAGCCATCTCGGATCGCGGCTGACGGGCTCCGACCTTGCGGCGGCCAACGCCGCCTTCGTCTTCTGTTATGCCATGGGAACGGTGGCCGGGCCGCAGGCGATCGGCGCGGCGATCGATGTCGCGGGAAATAACGGTTTTGCCTGGGCAATCGCCGCTTTCTTCGGCCTCTATGCCCTACTTTCCGGCATCAGGTTGATGTTCATTCGAAAACGGACTTGACTTTTCGGGCGGGATTCGTAGTTTCGCGCCAGAATTTGCCGTGGAGCCTCATCCGGCTTCCACGGCTTTCATTTTCTTAAAGGCAGGACGAGCATGGCCAAGGCTACAACAATCAAGATCAAGCTGCTGTCGACAGCCGACACCGGTTTCTTCTACGTCACGACGAAGAACAGCCGTACGATGACGGACAAGATGACGAAGACGAAGTACGACCCGATTGCTAAGAAGCATGTCGAGTTCAAGGAAACCAAGATCAAGTAATCACTTGATCCAGGTATTTTCAAAAGACGCGCGCCCTCGGGTTGCGCGTTTTTTGTTGTCCGGCCCGGTAGCTTTCCTGAAATATGATAGCGCAAACAGACAAAACGCCGCCCTTCCATCTTCGGGAAGTGACGGCGTTTTATTGAAAGGGGGTCGGCCAGCATGCAAAACGGCACGAGGAACCGCTATAGCTTGCCTACTAGCCGACCGACCCCACGACCCAGGAGATGCGGCGGACCTGAGCATCATGGGGTATCGACAACTCCTCCACGGGAGCGCTTCTCTTATGAGCGATAATTTGCGCAAAAATGAAAGAAAATCAACAAATTCTTAATGGTAAAAAATCTGAGTCTGATTCTATGGTTAAAAGTCCAGTTTTGGAACATACAAAGAATCATTGGCTCTGCTTGACTTTAGAGCGCAACGCTCACGTTCCCGAAGAAATTCGGCAATATAAGATAATAACTTACGCCGCCGCTCCCCTTACGTGAGGTGACGCCCTGTCACTCTATTTAGCCTTGTTGGCACCCGCTAATTTTTATAGTTTCTAATTCATCAGCAGCGATGAACGGACGGTTTCAAAAACTATCGCGCGCCAGCACATCACAGCAACGCAGGCTGTCCATTTTTGGGCTATTGAGTTGCAAATTTTTCACCCTGCCTTTTCCCGGCCGGGATTAAAAATCGGTAACAATTTGCTTACCGCAGTGGAAAACCCGTAAAGCGCGGCTAAGGCGGCAAATGATTCGTCAGGCGGCTGCGGCGACCACGCGATTGCGGCCTGTATTCTTGGCCTCGTAGAGAGCCAGATCCGCCTGCTTCATCAGCTGATCAGGGGTCAAGACGGCTGCAATACGTGAGGATATGCCGAAGGAAGCGGTGACGTTCAGCGCCTGACCGGAATGTTTCAGCAGGAAGGGCGCGCTTTCGACCGCCGCACGCAGACGCTCGGCGACGGCAGCGGCAATTTCCGGCGAGGTATCGGGCATCACGACGACGAATTCCTCGCCGCCATAGCGGCAGGCGAGATCGGCGCCGCGAATGGTCGAGCGCACGCGGTTTGCGAATTCCCGCAGCACCTCATCGCCGCCATCATGACCGTAGGTGTCGTTCACCTGCTTGAAGCGGTCGATATCGGTGATCAGCACCGAGAGCGGCCGGCCACGCGCCATCGAACGGTTGAAAAGCACGTTCAGGTGATTATCGAGGTAGCGCCTGTTGTAGAGACCGGTCAGCGGATCGGTCACGGCAAGCTCGATCGTCTGTTTGACGCTGTTGCGCAGGCGGTCGTTGTAGCGCTTGCGACGGATCTGCGTCAGGCTGCGGGCCACCAACTCATTGGGATCGACCGGGCGGATGATGTAGTCGTTGACGCCGAGATCGAGCGCGCGAACGACCATCTCGTCGGCGCCCTGCTCGGTGATGATCAGGATCGGCAGAAAGCGCGTGCGTTCCAGCGAACGCAGTTGCGAGCAGAGGCGAAGCGGATCGTAATCGTCGAAATTGGCGTTGACGATGACGAGATCGAACGCGTTTTCGGCCGCCTCGAAGAGGGCAGCCTGCGGATCAGAAAGGGCAATCACGTCGGCGACGGGCTTCAGCGCTTTGACGATGCGCTCCTGCGAATTGGCGCGGCCGTCGACGAGAAGCACCTGGCCGGCCTCGTCGGCGCGGCTCTCGCCTCCCCGCATCAGGTCGTCCATGCCCATCGTATGGGCGGTATTGGCGCGGATGCGCAGTTCATCGCTCAAGGTCTTCAGCCGAAGCAGGCTCTTTACCCGCGAGATCAGCTGCAGGTCGTTGACCGGCTTGGTCAGAAAATCATCGGCGCCGGCCTTCAGGCCGCGCACGCGATCGGCGGGTTGGTCGAGCGCGGTGACCATGACGACGGGAATATGGGCGGTTCTCTGGCTGGCCTTCAGCCGCTCGCAGACCTCGAAACCGTCGATCCCGGGCATCATGATGTCGAGCAGGATCAGATCGACTTGGTTGCGCTCGCAGATCGCCAGGGCCTCGTAGCCGTCGGCTGCGGTCATCACGTCGAAATATTCCGCCAGCAGCCGCGCTTCAAGCAGCTTCACGTTGGCCGGAATATCGTCAACCACCAGTATTCGCGCAGTCATAACGGTCTTTCCGATGCGTCAGGCATCGCCCAGATAGGTCTTGATCGTCTCGATGAATTTCGGAACCGAGATCGGCTTGGAAACATAAGCCTCGCAGCCGCCCTGGCGGATCCGCTCCTCGTCGCCCTTCATCGCGAAAGCGGTGACGGCGATCACGGGAATCACGTGCAGCTCGTCGTCTTCCTTGAGCCATTTGGTGACTTCCAGGCCGGAGACCTCGGGAAGCTGGATATCCATGAGGATGAGGTCAGGGCGATGCTTGCGCGCCAGATCGAGCGCCTCCATGCCGTTTCTCGTCTGAATCGTGGTATAGCCAGACGCCTCGATCAGGTCGCGAAAGAGCTTCATGTTGAGCTCGTTATCTTCTACAATCATCACCTGTTTGGGCATGACAAGCTGTCCCTACGTCCGTTCGCGCAGTCGTTCGTCCCATGAGAAATGCACATGCGGACAAATAGCTCCGTGAAACCGATAGCGCACGCTACCGGTATTTGGTTGAAGAAAAGGTAACTTACCCCTCGAAATGCAAAGCAACTTCAAGACCTCGAAACAACAAGCCGCCGACCCGCACGAGACGGCGATCGCCGTTCTCGGCTGGCTTGCCGACGACCCCGAGATGTTCGGCCGCTTCCTCGCGCTCACCGGTGTGGCCCCTGCCCAAGTGCGGGGCGCCGTCAACGATCCGGGATTTCTCGCCGGCTTGATGGATTTCCTGTTGAACCACGAACCGACGGCGATGGCCTTCTGCACGGCGAGTGGCATCAGCCCGGAGGCGGTGACCGCCGCCTGGCGGCATTTTTCCTCGCCCGGCCTCGATTCCGGAGAGTATTGACGGTGATCGGCGCAGCGGAAATCGACATCTCGCATATCCGCCTCGGCGAACGGCCGCTGATCGTCTGCGACGTCGACGATGTCGTGCTGCAGTTCATCGGCCCTTTCCAGTTGTTCCTTCAAAGCCTGGGCCATGAATTTCTGCCGCGATCGTTCCGTCTCCACGGCAACATCGTCTCGATGGCCAATGGCGCGGAGATCGAGGACCAGCATGTCAGCCGGCTGATCGAAGAATTCTTCGACGCGCAGGAGCTGTGGCAGACGCCGCTCGATCAGGTCGTCGAGACGCTCGATCGGCTTTCGCAAGAGGCCGACATCCTTTTCCTGACGGCGATGCCGCCGCGGTTTCAGGATCAGCGCCGACGACTGCTCGACAGAATAGGTCTTCTCTTTCCGCTGCTTGCCAGCGAACAGCCCAAAGGACCGATCGTTCACGCATTGCATGCCAGCCGCTCCCTTCCCGTCGTCTTCATCGATGATATGGCGCGCAACCTGCATTCCGTCAGGGATCACGTCGCCGATTGCCTGCTCATTCACCTGATGCCGAGTTCACCCGTCCACCGTTTCGCACCGGCAGCGGCCGATGACATCACCCGGGCCACCGACTGGACCCATGCGGCCGCACTCATCGAGGCGCATTTCCTTTCCGGCACGCTCAATCGCGCAGCTCCAGCCGCATGAGCGGACGGCCATCCTTGCGCCTTGCCACCGTCTCGAAACCGGCTGCATCGAAGATCGCCGTCGAGCCGATGCAGAGTGTCACGGATTTCGACTGCTTCACATGATCGATCGGGCAGGCTTCGAGGAGCCGTGCGCCGTGGCGCCGCGCATGGTCGATCGCGCCGGCGAGCAGGCGATGGCTTAATCCCTTGCCTCGGAGTTTCGGCAGCAGGAAGAAACAGCTGATGGCCCAGATCGATGGATCATGCGCGTCGCCCTCCTCCAGCGGCCGCGAGACGGTGCGCGGCGAATTGAACTGTGGCACGTCGTAGCGCGGCCCGACCTGCACCCAGGCGACCGGCGCACCATCGGCATAACAGAGAATGCCCGGCGGCGGGCCTGCGTGGATCCGGTCCCGGATATACGCCTTGCGCTCGTAGGCCGACATTTTCGTCTTCACCGCATGCGGAAGGCGTAGCGCGACGCACCAGCAATTATAGAAGGCGCCCTGCGGCCCGAACAGGATTTCGAAATCGCCCCAGCGCTCTGCCGTTACCGGCTCGAAACAAAGATCGTTATCCAAAGGCAAAGCTCCGGCCTCTCTTGAGACTCGTAAGCTTAAGGCGTAACGTCGCCACGTTCAATCTTTGTTCTCATGATGACATCCGCCCCTGACAAGACACCCGGCTTCTGTCGCGACTGCCTTGCCGAGCAGAAGGGCGAAGCGCGCCGTTGTGTGTCCTGCGGCAGCCCCCGTCTCATGCGCCATCGCGAACTCTACGCCTTGACGCTTGCCCATATCGACTGCGACGCCTTCTACGCGGCGGTCGAAAAACGCGACAATCCCGAACTTGCCGACAAGCCGGTGATCATCGGCGGCGGCAAACGCGGTGTCGTCTCCACCGCCTGCTATATCGCCCGCATCCATGGCGTACGTTCGGCGATGCCGATGTTCAAGGCACTGGAGGCGTGTCCCGAGGCGATCGTCATCCGCCCCGACATGGAGAAATATGTCCGGGTCGGGCGCCAGGTGCGGGCGATGATGCAGGACCTGACGCCGCTGGTGCAGCCGCTGTCGATCGACGAGGCCTTCCTGGAGCTTGGCGGCACGGAGAGGCTGCATCACGATCCGCCGGCGCGGACGCTTGCCAAATTCGCCCGCCGCGTCGAAAAAGAGATCGGCATCACCGTTTCGGTCGGGCTTTCCTATTGCAAATTCCTCGCCAAGGTCGCTTCCGATCTGCAGAAACCGCGCGGCTTTTCCGTCATCGGCCAGGAAGAAGCGGTGGAATTCCTGGCGCCGCGTCCCGTCACCACCATCTGGGGCGTCGGCAAGGCCTTTGCGGCGACACTGGAGGCGGATGGGATTCGCACGATCGGACAGTTGCAGCAGATGGAGGAGAACGACCTGATGCGCCGCTACGGCAGCATCGGCCAGCGGCTCGCCCGGCTGTCGCGCGGCGTTGACGACCGCGAGGTGCATCTCAACGATGCGGCCAAGAGCGTCTCAGCCGAAACGACCTTCTTCGACGACATTTCACGTTATGACGATCTAGTGCCGATCCTGCGCAACCTTTCCGAAAAGGTCTCATGGCGGCTGAAGAAAAACGATATTGCCGGCCAGACCGTTGTCCTGAAGCTGAAGAGCGCCGACTTCAAGATACGCACGCGCAACCGCAAGCTCGAAGACCCGACCCAGCTTGCCGACAGGATCTTCCGCATAGGGCTCGAGCTTCTTGAAAAAGAGACTGATGGTACGAAGTTCCGCCTGCTCGGCATCGGCGTCACCGATCTCGGCGATAGCGCCCGCGCCGACCCACCGGATCTGATCGACCGACAATCCGGCCGGCGAGCGGCCGCCGAAGCAGCGATGGACAAGCTGCGCGACAAGTTCGGCAAGAGCACGGTCGAGACCGGCTATACGTTCGGCAGCGCCAAGCGCGATCACTGATGCATGTCGCCTGGAAGTTTGAACGGTTCCGGGGTAACGACATGCGTCAAAACAAAGAGAGGCTGTGAGCTCAGCTCGCCATCCAGCCTATAAAATCTTCCTTAAACTTCGTCCCGTAATGTGCCGGACCAGTATTGCGTATGGTTGGGTATCATGTTCTCGCGTCTCGCCTTGGGCCTCGGCTTGCTGTCGGCCACAGCACTCGTGCACCCTGCTTTTGCCGCGGATGCACGCACGCTGCAGATCTTCGTTTCGAAGAGCAAGCAGTCGCTTGCGGTCTATGACGGCACCGAGGTCGTCGCGACCTCGAAGGTCTCGACCGGCAAGGACGGCCACACGACGCCGAGCGGCATCTTCTCGGTGCTCGAAAAGCAGAGATATCACGAATCCAACATCTATTCGAACGCGCCGATGCCCTTCATGCAGCGGCTGACATGGTCCGGCATCGCGCTGCACGAATCCAATTCGGTGCCGCGTTATCCGGCCTCACATGGCTGCGTGCGCATGCCCGGGGCTTTTGCAAAAATGCTCTACGGCATGACCGGCACCGGTATCCCGGTCATTATCAGCGACGGCGAATTGGCGCCGCAGCCGATCGACCATCCCACTCTTTTCCATCCGGATATGCCGGCGGCGATGCCGTTGCTTTCCGACGTCGAGCTGCGGCCTGCAATGCCTGTCAGCCCGCAAATGCCGGTGCAGGTGGCGATGAACGATACGGCGGCGATACCGATGCCGGCTGCATCGCCGAAGGCCGAGCCGCCATCCGAGCCGATCAGCATGCTGATCACCCGCCGCACGCTGCGCGAGACGGTGATCGACATCCAGACCCTTCTCAACCAGCTCGGCTTTTCCGCCGGTGATCCCGACGGGCTGCTCGGGCCGACGACCGTGCAAGCGATCAAGGCCTTCAAGACGCTGCGGCCGGCGGAATTTGCCGGTGACAGGAACCTCATCTCCGACACGCTGCTCACGGCCGTCTATGCTGCCGCCGGCAAGGGCGCGCCGCCGAACGGCGTCATCATGGTGCGGCGGGCATTCAAGCCGATCTTCGAAGCCCCGGTCACGATCGCCGATCCTGGGCTGGCGCTCGGCACGCATTTCTTCACGCTGCATGCGGTCGACGAGACGGCCGGAACGGCAGAATGGCTCGGCGTGACGCTCACGAACAACCTGTCACGAGAGACGATGAAACGGCTCGGCATCACCAATCAGGAAAGCTCGATCGTCACGGGCCGACCGATTGCCCGCTCGCTCAGCCGCATCGAGATCCCCGAGGAGACCCGCAGCAAGATCGACGCGCTGATCGCGCCGGGCTCGACGCTGACGATCTCCGATACCGGCCGCGGCACAGAGACCGGCGAAGGCACGAATTTCATCACGATCACCCGGGGCTGATCAAACAAGTTCGACGTCCACCACTCCCGGAGCGGCGCGAAGAGCGGCGGCGATCTCAGGCGTGATGCGGTATTTCTCCGGCAGCGCCACTTCCACCTCGCGTTTGCCCTCTTCCTTGATGACGATGAAGGAAACGAGGCCGTCGCCCTTGGCGTTGAGATGGCCGGCCACCATTTTCAGCGGCCCGGAATCTCTGACATAGACGCGCAGCGCCTTCTGCATCTGCAGCGACTTTTCCTCCAGCGACTGGATCGTCTGGATGCGCAAACCGATACCCTCCGGCCGCTCCTCCCCGGTCGCCGTCAGCAGGAAGGATTTTCCCGATTCCAGTATGTCGCGATACTGGTTCAGCATCTCCGAAAACAGCACGGCCTCGAACTGGCCCGACGAATCCGAAAAGACGATGATACCCATCTTGTTGCCGGTGCGGGTCTTGCGCTCCTGCTTCGAGATGACGGTTCCGGCAAGGCGCGCATTGGTGGCGCCCTGCTTGATGGCGGACGAGAACTCGGCGAATGTTTGCACGCGCATCTTCTGCAGGATGTTGTTGTAGGAATCGAGCGGGTGGGCGGTCAGATAGAAGCCCAGCACCTGGAATTCCTTGAGCAGCCGCTCCGAAGCCAGCCAGGGTGAATAGGGCGGCAGAGAGATCTTCTCCGGCCCTGACGTCAGCGTGCTGCCGAAAATATCCGACTGGCCGCTCAGCTTGTTTTCCTGGGCGCGCTGGGCGTAACCGAGGACACGGTCGAGGCCGGCTGCCAGCTGCGCGCGGTCCGTGCCGAAGCAATCGAAGGCGCCGGCATAGATCAGGCTTTCGAGCACGCGGCGGTTCACCTGGCGCGGATCGATGCGCAGGCAGAAATCCTCGATGCTGGCAAAGGGCTTATCGCCCCGCACCTCGACGACATGGTCGACGGCGGATTCGCCGACACCCTTGAGGGCGGCGAGCGCATAATAGATGCGGTTGTCGCCGGTTTCGAAATGGCGGAAGGAGGTCTGCACCGAAGGGGCGATCACCTCGATGCCGAGACGCTTGGCGTCCTGACGGAAATCATTGACCTTTTCCGTGTTGGACATGTCGAGGGTCATTGAGGCGGCGAGGAATTCGACCGGATAATGCGCCTTCATATAGGCCGTCTGGTAGGAGACGATGGCGTAGGCGGCGGCATGCGACTTGTTGAAGCCGTAATTGGCGAACTTCGCCAGCAGTTCGAAGATATTGTCGGCTTGCGGCTTCGATACGCCGTTCTTGACGGCGCCATCGACAAAGCGTTCGCGCTGCTGGTCCATTTCGGCCTTGATCTTCTTACCCATGGCGCGGCGCAAAAGATCGGCTTCTCCGAGCGAATAACCGGACAGGACCTGGGCGATCTGCATCACCTGTTCCTGATAGACGATGACCCCCTGGGTTTCTTTGAGCAGGTGGTCGATCATCGGATGGATCGATTCCAGCTCTTCGTCACCGTGCTTGCGGGCGTTGTAGGTAGGGATGTTCTCCATCGGGCCCGGACGATAGAGCGCCACCAGCGCAATGATGTCCTCGATGCAGTCCGGCTTCATGCCGATCAGCGCCTTGCGCATGCCCGCGCTTTCCACCTGGAACACGCCGACCGTTTCGCCGCGCGACAGCATCTCGTAGGTCGGTTTGTCATCGAGAGGAATGGAGGCGAGATCGACATTGATGCCCCGCTTGGCGACGAAATCGACCGCGACCTTCAAGACCGTCAACGTCTTCAGTCCGAGGAAGTCGAACTTGACGAGGCCAGCCTGCTCCACCCACTTCATGTTGAACTGGGTAACCGGCATGTCGGAGCGCGGATCGCGATACATCGGTACGAGCTTGGAAAGCGGCCGGTCGCCGATGACGATGCCGGCGGCATGCGTCGAGGCATGGCGGTAAAGTCCCTCGATCTTCTGGGCAATGTCGAGAAGGCGCGCGACCACCGGCTCCTTTGCCGCCTCTTCCTGCAGCTTCGGCTCTTCCTCGATCGCCTTGGAGAGCGGCGTCGGATTGGCCGGGTTGTTCGGCACCAGCTTGCAGATCTTGTCGACCTGGCCATAGGGCATTTCGAGCACGCGGCCGACATCGCGCAGCGCTGCGCGCGCCTGCAGCGAACCGAAGGTGATGATCTGCGCCACCTGCTCGCGGCCATATTTGGCCTGGACGTAGCGGATCACTTCTTCGCGGCGGTCCTGACAGAAGTCGATGTCGAAGTCCGGCATCGAAACACGTTCCGGATTGAGGAAGCGCTCGAAGAGCAGCGAGAAGCGTAGCGGATCGACGTCGGTGATCGTCAATGCATAGGCGACCAGAGAACCTGCGCCCGAACCGCGGCCCGGCCCGACCGGAATGTCATGCTGCTTGGCCCATTTGATGAAGTCGGCGACGATGAGGAAGTAGCCGGGAAAGCGCATGCGCTCAATGACGCTGAGCTCGAATTCCAGTCGCTCGCGATAATCCTTTTCTTCGTAGCCCGGCGACATGCCGAGCGTGGCAAGCCGCATATCGAGCCCTTCGACCGCCTGGCGGCGCAATTCGCCGGCCTCGGCGCGCTCGGCCTCCTCGGCATCGTCGGTGGCGCCGGTGAAGCGCGGCAGGATCGGCTTCCGCGTCTTCAGCACGAAGGAGCAGCGCCTGGCGATCTCGATCGTATTCTCCAGCGCTTCCGGCAGGTCGGCAAAAAGCTTGGCCATCTCGGCGCGGCTTTTCAGATAATGATCCGGGGTCAGGCGAAAGCGGCTGTCGTCGGAAACGATGGCGTTGTGCGCGACCGCCATCAGCGCATCATGGGCATCGTAATCGTCGCGCGTCGGGAAGAAGGCCTCGTTGGTCGCCACCAGCGGCAAGTCGTGCGCATAGGCAAGCCCGACGATCTTCTGTTCATGCCGCTTGTCATAGGTGCCGTGGCGCTGCAGCTCGACATAGAGCCTGTCGCCGAAGAGGCGCTTCAGCATGAGCAGTCGAGCTTCCGCCTGGGCGGCATGGCCTTCCTTAATCGCCGCGTCGACCGGTCCGGTGAGCGCACCGGTCAGGGCGATCAGCCCCTCGGTGCCCGCCTCCTCCAGCCATGACGCGCGGATATGGATGGCCTGATTGCCCTCGCCGCCGAGATAGGCGCGACTGACGAGATCGACCAGCCGTTCGTAACCGGCCTCCGTAGCGGCGAGAAGAACGATCGACGGCAGCTTGATCAGCGCCTGCTGGCCGCCGCGCTTTTCCGTTTCCAGCCCGTCTTCCATGTCGATCGAGACCTGGCAGCCGATGATCGGCTGCAGGCCCTCGTCCATCGCCTTCTGAGAGAATTCCAGTGCGATGAACAGATTGTTGGTATCGGTTATGGCGATCGCCGGCTGGCTGTCGCCGGTCGCCTTGTAGAGGATCTTCTTGAGAGGCAGCGCGCCCTCGAGGAGCGAATAGGCGGAGTGGACCCTCAGGTGGATGAAGCCCGGCGTGCCGCCGGTCGCCTCAGCCGTAGAACCTTTTGCCGTTTCCGCCATGACATGCCTTCCCAATCACCCGAATGAATCGGACGCATTGTCGGCATTGAGGGCGATGATGTCCAGAAGAAGTCCCGCGTCCGGACCGCATGGCTGCCATGCGATCCCCTGAAAACTTTAGATGGCGATGACGATCAGCGAGAAGCTGGCAACGAACATTGCGATGGAGGTGAATGCTGCGATATCACGGATCATGTCAGTCATTTGGCTCTCCTTTACTCGTTATGTTTTTAATTTGTTCCATCTATGTTCTGATGTCAACAGGAATCTTTTCCTTCATGCTTGCGTTTGAAAAAATCCCGTGAGGCGCGTGCGAATCAGCTTTGCTCAGCCCTGGTGTGAGAGTGCCCTCGTCAACCGGCTCGGTGTCTCGACTGAAAACCGGTCCGCGCTGATCATCTGACAGCTGCGACCTCACTCGCGATTTTGTTCTTCTTATGTTCTCTCTGCCGTGTTACATGCATAACGGATGAGTCAGGGGAAGACGACAATGCTCGACACCACGATGCTGAACAACTTCATCGTAGAGGCCAAGGCCGCCACCTATGTCGGCGATGGTGTGCCTCGCCTGCCCTGCCGGCCGGGCTCTCACGATATCGGATACGAACGCGGCGACTGGCGCTATCTCGACAGCTATTTCGGCAGCACCGATTTCGCCGGACAGGAGGTGGTGTGGTTCGGCGACGAACCCGTATGGGCGATGAACTATTTCGGCTGCGTCATCGCCCCTGACCTCATCGATGGGAGCGCGGCCGGGACGGTGATCAGGGCAGCTCTCTCGGCAATGTATCGGCAAGGCCGGTTTCTCGGCGGCATGGAATTCGATCATCCGCTCGGCCGCTATATCGACCGCAGCGAAGGCGGCTGCGACCGCTTCAGCGGCCATGAATGCATCATGGTCGACGGCCGAAAATCCTATGTTCTCGATTATCGCGGCGGGCTGGTCATCCCTTGATCCCAGACTCAGAAGTCGACGATCTTCCCGTCGGAGATCGTCACGCGCCGATCCATGCGCCGGGCAAGCTCGTGGTTGTGGGTGGCGATGAGAGCTGCAAGGCCCGACTGGCGCACCAGCGCCTCCAGCGCATCGAAGACGTAGCTTGCCGTTTCCGGGTCTAGATTGCCGGTCGGCTCGTCGGCCAGAAGCAGGGTCGGCGCATTGGCGACGGCGCGGGCGATTGCGACGCGCTGCTGTTCGCCGCCGGAAAGTTCGCCAGGGCGATGGGCGCCTCGGTGGCCGATGCGCATGTAATCGAGAAGCTGGCCGGCCCGCTCTCCGGCTTCCTTCCAGGACAGCCCGGCGATCAGTTGCGGCATCATGATGTTCTCAAGTGCGGAAAATTCCGGCAGCAGGTGGTGGAACTGGTAGACGAAGCCGATTTCGCTACGGCGGATCGCGGTGCGTTTCTCATCGCTCAGGCCATCACAGGCATGGCCGTTGATGTTGACTTCACCGCCGTCGGGATGCTCCAGCAGACCGGCGATATGTAGCAGCGTCGATTTGCCGGTGCCGGAGGGAGCGACGAGAGCGACGATCTCGCCCTTCGACATCGAAAAATCCGCGCCCTTCAGGATCGGGAGCAGCGTATCGCCCTGCCCGTAATGGCGCTCGACGCCGGTAAGCTTGAGAACGACGTTGCGTTTCATGAAGGCGGCATTCCTTATTCGTAGCGCAGGGCCTGCACCGGATCGAGCCTGGAGGCGCGCCAGGCCGGGAAGATGGTCGCGATGAAAGAGAGCGTCAGTGCCATGACGACGATCGAGATCGTTTCGCTGAGATCCATCTCCGCCGGCAGCTGACTGAGGAAATAGACCTGCGGATTGAAGATTACTTCGCCCGAGACCCACGAGAAAAACTGACGGATGGATTCGATGTTGACGCAGACGAGCACGCCGAGCAGCACGCCGGCAATGGTGCCGACGATACCGATCGCCGCCCCGGTCATGAAGAAGATGCGCATGATCGCACCGGCGCTGGCGCCCATCGTGCGCAGGATGGCAATATCGCTGCCCTTGTCTTTCACTAGCATGATGAGGCCGGAGATGATGTTCAGCGCCGCCACCAGCACGATCAGCGTCAGGATCATGAACATGACGTTGCGCTCGACCTGCAGCGCCGAAAAGAAGGTCTGGTTGCGCTGGCGCCAGTCGGTCAGGTTGATCTGGCGACCTGCCGCCTCCACGACCTTGGGTTTCAGCGTGTCGATATCGTCGGGGTGATCGACGAAAAGCTCTATCGACTGCACCAACCCCTCGGCATTGAAAAAGAGCTGCGATTCTTCCAGCGGCATGAAGATGATCGAGGAATCATATTCCGACATGCCGATCTCGAAGAGGCCGGAGATTTTGTAGGACTTGACGCGCGGGCTGACGCCCATCGGCGTAATGTCACCATCCGGTGACGTCAGCGTAATCAGGTCGCCGACGCTCAGGCCGAGCTGGTTGGCCATGCCGGTACCGATCAACACTCCCTGGCCGGAGGCAAACCCCACCATGTCGCCAGGTTTAATATTCTCCGAGACCGCCTTGAGTTTGGTCAGGTCCTCGGCGCGGACGCCGCGCACCAGCGCGCCGGTGCTGCCGCCGGCCTGGGCGGAGGCGAGAACCTGGCCTTCAACCAGCGGCAGAGCCATCTTGACGCCCGGCACGGCAGCCAGCCTGCTGGCGAGGTCGGCATAATCGGTGAAGGGGCCATCGGACGGCTGGACGATCATATGACCGTTGATGCCGAGGATGCGCGAGACCAGCTCGGTGCGGAAGCCGTTCATGACAGCCATGACGATGATCAGCGTCGCGACACCCAGCATGATGCCGACGAAGGAGAAGCCGGCGATGACCGAGATGAAGGCTTCCTTGCGCCGGGCGCGCAGATAACGCCAGGCGACGAGACGTTCGAAGGTGGAAAATGGCTTGCCAGCCGGACCCAAGCCGGATGTTGAACTCCGGTCCACTGCTGCCTCTGCCATTTCGCCTCCGTTTCCTTAAGCCACGAACCTGTTGATTGCCGCTTCGATGGTCATCGTTTCGCGGGCACCGGTCTTGCGGTCCTTTACCTCCACTTCGCCGTTCGCGACCGCGCGCGGGCCGGCGATGATCTGGACGGGCACGCCGATCAGGTCGGCAGTCGCGAACTTCGTGCCGGCCCGGTCGTCGGTATCGTCGTAGAGCACGTCCTTGCCGGCCTTGGTCAGCGCGGCATAGATCAGCTCGCAGGTATCGTCACAGGCCTGATCGCCCGCCTTCATGTTGATCACGACGGCATCGAAGGGCGCGACCGACGCCGGCCAGATGATTCCGTTGTCATCATGCGATGCTTCGATGATGGCGGGAACAAGGCGTGTCGGGCCGATACCGTAGGAACCCATGTGAACGAAGTGTTCCTTGCCGTCAGGCCCCTGCACTTTCGCGCCCATCGCCTCGGAATATTTCGTGCCGAAATAGAAGATGTGGCCAACCTCGATGCCGCGCGCCGACAGGCGGTCGCCTTCGGGAACGGCGTTAAAGGCCGCCTCGTCGTGCATTTCCGAGGTCGCCGCATAGAGCGAGGTCCACTTGTCGAAGATCGACTTCAGACCCTCGACGCTGTCGAAATCGGTGTTGTCGCCAGGAATATCGAAACCGACGAAGTCCTTATGGCAGAAGACCTCGGATTCGCCGGTGTCGGCGAGGATGATGAATTCATGGCTGAGATTGCCGCCGATCGGGCCGGTATCGGCGCGCATCGGGATGGCGCGCAGGCCGAGCCGATCGAAGGTTCTGAGGTAGGCGGCGAACATCTTGTTATAGGAATGCTCGGCCCCTTCGCGCGTCAGATCGAAGGAATAAGCGTCCTTCATCATGAATTCGCGCGAGCGCATGGTGCCGAAGCGCGGGCGGATCTCGTCACGGAACTTCAGCTGGATGTGGTAGAGGTTGAGCGGCAGGTCTTTGTAGGACTTGACGGAAGAACGGAAAATATCCGTCACCATCTCCTCGTTGGTGGGACCGTAGAGCATCGGCCGATCCTGGCGGTCCTTGATGCGCAGCATCTCCTTGCCGTAGGCATCGTAGCGGCCGCTTTCCTGCCAGAGCTCGGCCGATTGCAGGGTCGGCATCGACAGCTCGATGGCACCGGCGCGGTTCTGCTCCTCACGGATGATGGCGTTGACCTTGTCGAGCACGCGCTTGCCGAGCGGCAGCCAGGAATAAATGCCCTGTGACTGCTGGCGGATCATGCCGGCGCGCAACATCAGCCGGTGGGAGACGATTTCCGCCTCCTTGGGGTTTTCCTTGAGGATGGGCAAGAAATAACGGGACAGACGCATGGCGGATTCCGGACAGTTGAGATCCCGCGGAAAAGCGGAATCGAAGACAATTGTTAATGTCGGGAGCGTTCATAGCCGCTTCGCGGCAGGAAGGAAACCCGCAACGGACCTTGGAAACCTCCCGCACGCGCATGTTCGCACCCGCAAAATGAACGGGCATAAAAAAGCGCGTGTTTATAAGGACTTGAACGAAAATCTTGTCAACAGAAAAATTTTGCTAGGGTGTAGCAAAAATGCAAAAAAAGGTAATGACAAAGCCCAATGTTTGAGCTAGCTTTAGCTCACAAAACAGGCAAGGAAGTTAATTCTTGCCATTTCGCGGTCAAGTCTTGGGAGGATCAGATCTTAGGCGCGCTCGTCGCAGCCCCGGCAACGGTTACAGATCACGCGATACTTAAAACAAGGCTTTTAGCCTTGTTTTTTTTTGGTTTTTCGGCTTCTTCCGTTTCCTAAAAGCCCCTCTCCTTCATAAGAAAGCAGGCCTCATTACGTTACGGAAGCTCTTTGCCGTAACAATATGACATCGGTATGACGGTATACCGTCTGCCGAATTTACATCTGCTCAAACTTTGAGCAAAAGCCGCTTCCTAATAGAAGCTCGGCCCGAATTGTGGAAGAGCATCGAAGCCCCAGCCGAAATAGGTGTCGGAAACATACCAGGCGCCGTAGATCACAGCCGAAACCAGCGTCGTCAGAGAAAAGACAAAGCCGGCGCGAAAACGGGTCGGTGCGCTCGGAACGGTGCCAAGCACCACATCATTATGCTCAGCCTGGGTGCGCAGGCCGATCGGCAGGACCGCGAAGAGTGTCATCCACCAAATGATGAAATAGACAGCAAATCCCTGGAGAAAAATCTGGAGCATCATGGTTCCCATTCATGCCGGTTCGGCACCGCAGTCTTTGCGCAACTCAAGACGCAAGCCCAGCGCATTGCTGCTGGAATTGCCCTGAAGCATCCTTATACGTCGGAATGGCGGCCAACTCAAAGCGAAGGAAATGTTTGACCACTGTTAGGTCACTCTGCCGCAGCGCTCAGGCCTATTCGAGTTCGATCAGCGTGCCGAAGAAATCCTTGGGGTGCAGGAAGAGCACCGGCTTGCCGTGCGCGCCGGTCTTCGGCTGGCCATCGCCGAGCACTCTTGCACCTGCCTCGACCAGCCGGTCACGAGCGAGAAGGATATCCTCCACCTCGTAGCAGATGTGGTGCATGCCGCCGGCGGGGTTCTTTTCGAGGAAAGCCGCGATCGGCGAGGCGTCGCCGAGCGGCTGCAGCAATTCGACCTTGGTGTTCGGCAATTCGACGAAGACGACGGTGACGCCGTGCTCCGGGAGGGCCTGCGGCTCAGAAACGGCAGCACCCAGCGTATCGCGATAGGTGGCCGTCGCCGCGGCGAGATCAGGAACGGCAATGGCGATATGGTTCACCCGGCCGAGCATGCTCAGACCTTGGTGACGAAGGCGGTAACGACAGGCTTCTTGCCCCAGGTTTGGTTCGCGGCGGCGCGGACGGCGCGGCGCACGGCTTCCTGCAGCATGTCGATATCCTTGCGGCGGGCTCGCGGAATGCTTTCGATGGCGCCGATCGCCGCGTCGTAGAGCGTATCTTCCATCTCATCGCCCTCGTCGTCATAAACAGGCAGGCCGATCGAAACGAGATCGGGATCGCCGATGATGTCATAGCGCGCATCGAGCACGATGCTGACGGCGACATGGCCGACATAGGAGAGCTTCTTGCGCTCGCCGATGCCCATCTCGTCGAAATCGCCGATCAGCATACCATCCTTGTAGATGCGGCCATGCGGCGCCTCGCCGATCACCTCGACGGGACCGGGCGCCAGCCGCAAGATATCGCCGTTGCGCACGCGCGGCACGATCGCAATACCGGATTGTTCGGCAAGCTCCTTGTGGGCCGTCAGATGCGTCGCTTCGCCGTGGACGGGGACGACGATCTTCGGCCGCGTCCACTCGTACATCCTCTGCAATTCGTTGCGGCGGGGATGGCCGGAAACGTGGACCAGCGCCTCGGTGTCGGTGATGATGTGCACACCCTGTTCGACGAGGCCGTTCTTGATGTCCTGGATCGCCTTCTCGTTGCCGGGAATGGCGCGCGAGGAGAAGACGACGATATCGCCGGCCGCAAACGCCACATTGCGCATCTCGTCACGGGAAAGCTTGGCAAGGGCTGCGCGCGCCTCGCCCTGGCTGCCGGTCAGGATGACGACGACCTTGTCGCGCGGGATATAGCCGTATTCCTCCTCGGAAATGAAAGGCTTCACGCCTTCCATCAGGCCGATATCCTGGGCAACATCGACGACGCGCTTCAGCGAGCTGCCGAGCAGCAGCACTTCGCGGCCGGCCGCCTCAGCAGCCTCGGCGACGGTGCGGATACGCCCGACATTCGACGAGAAGGTGGTGATAGCAACCCGGCCCTCGGCATCCTCGATGATCTTGCGCAGGCTTTCCGACACATCCTTTTCGGAGGGCGAGACACCGTCGCGCAGGGCATTGGTGGAATCGCACATCAGCGCCAGCACACCCTCGTCGCCGAGCTGGCGGAAGCGCGTCTCATCAGTCAGCGGTCCGAGAGAAGGCTCGTGGTCGATCTTCCAGTCGCCGGTGTGGATGACATTGCCGGCCGGCGTGCGGATCATCAGCGACATCGGCTCGGGGATCGAATGGTTGACGGCCACACCCTCGATGCTGAAGGGGCCGACATTGATCGTGTCGCCCGCCTTGAACGGCGTCACCGGCACTTCACCAATCGTTGCCTTCTCGAAATTGCGCTTGGCTTCGAGCAGACCTGAGGTAAAGGCCGAGGCGAAGACCGGCACGTTGAGACCCGGCCAGAGATCGGCAAGCGCGCCATAATGGTCTTCATGGGCATGGGTGATGATGATCGCCTTGAGGTTCTTGCGCTCACTGGCGAGGAAGCGGATATCGGGCAGCACGAGGTCGACGCCCGGCAGGTCGGGGCCAGGAAAGGTGACGCCGCAATCGACCATGATCCACTGGCGATGCTCGGGCGGGCCGTAGCCGTAAAGAGCGAGATTCATGCCGATCTCGCCAACGCCGCCCAGAGGCAGGAATACCAATTCGTCCTGTTTCGCCATAATTTTCGTTTTTTCCGCTATCCAAAAAACACATCACCGGCGGCAATAGACATCATCCTGCCAGCGCCGGTATCGAGCATCAACAAGCCATTATCATCAATCCCGGCGAATTGTCCGGAAATCGACCGGTCCGGTAAATTGACCGTGATCTTTTCGCCGATGCCACAGGCGATAGTGCGCCAGCGCTCCGTGATCTCGACGATGCCGCGGCCCTGATCCCATATATCGAGCACATCGGCCATCGCAGCGAAGAGATGGGCAAAGAGTTCCTCGGGAGAAGCCGCACTCCCCTGCTCGCGCAGGCAGGTGACGGGATAGAGCGGATTATCGGGCATCACCGAAACATTGATGCCGATGCCGACGATCAGCGCATAGCGCCCGTCCGGCAGCCCCTCGCCTTCGACGAGGATGCCGCAGGTCTTCTTTCGACCGATCAGAATGTCGTTCGGCCATTTGACTTCGAGCGGCTCGGCGCCCGGGGGCAGCACCCTGCGGATCGCCTGGTGCACGGCGACGGCGACGGCCAGCGGCAGGGAGCCGAGGCGCTCCATCGGCGCGGGGTCGATCAGGAGAAGAGAGGCATAGAGATTGCCGCGCTCGGAAACCCATAGCCGGCCGCGACGGCCGCGGCCGCCGGTCTGCCTCTCAGCGGTTACCCAGAGATTCCCGCCATCGCCCGCCCGAGCCCGGGCGAGGCATTCGCTATTGGTAGACGATGTTTCCGACAGAGCCTCGTGCCGGAAATCGCCGAGCGATATCCGGCGCCGTCCGTCGGAGGACATCAGAAGAGCGTCGCGGCGGCAAGCGCTGCCGCGCCGCCGATCGGTCCGCCGATCAGAACATAGGCGGTGACGAAGAGGCCGGAGAGACCGAAGACCAGGCGTAACGAGCCGGAGACACGAGCGAATTCGCCGGTCGCTTCATCGAACCACATCAGCTTGATGACGCGCAGATAGTAGTACGCGCCGACGACCGAGGCGAGAACGCCGATGATGGCGAGCGCGTAGAGCTTGGCCTCGATGGCGGCGACGAAAACGAAATATTTCGCGAAGAAGCCGGCGAGCGGCGGGATGCCGGCAAGCGAGAACATCAGCGCCGTCAGCACCACAGCCATGAAGGGGTTGGTGGTCGAGAGGCCGGCGAGATCGTCGACATTCTCGACGACGGTGCCGTCCTTGCGGCGCATCGACATGATGATCGCAAAGGTGCCTAGCGTCATGATCATGTAGATGACCATGTAAAGCATGACGCCGGAAACACCGGTCTGATTGCCGGCGGCAAGACCGACCAGAGCGTAACCCATGTGGCCGATCGAGGAATAGGCCATCAGTCGCTTGATGTTCTTCTGGCCGATCGCGGCAAAGGAGCCGAGCAGCATCGAGGCGATCGAGATGAAGACGACGACCTGCTGCCAGTCCGCCAGAACAGGCTGGAAAGCGGTGATGACGATGCGTGTCATCATCGCCATGGCGGCAACCTTGGGGGCTGCGGCAAAGAAGGCGGTGACCGGCGTCGGAGCACCTTCATACACATCGGGCGTCCACATGTGGAACGGAACGGCCGAAATCTTGAAGGCGATACCGGCAAGAATGAAGACCAGACCGAAGACGAGGCCGAGCGAACGCGCACCCTCGACGGACAGCGCCTGGGCGATCTCCGAGAAATGGGTGTGACCGGTGAAGCCGTAGACCAGCGACATGCCGTAGAGCAGCATGCCCGAGGACAGAGCGCCGAGGACGAAATATTTCAGGCCGGCTTCGGTGGACTTCAGGCTGTCGCGGTTGATCGCAGCGACGACGTAGAGCGCCAGCGACTGCAGTTCCAGTGCGAGATAGAGCGAAATCAGATCGTTGGCCGAGATCATCAGCAAGATGCCGAGGGTCGCCAGCACCAGGAGAACCGGGAACTCGAACTTGTCGAGCTGATTTTCCCTAGCGTGGCCGATCGTCATGAACAGGGCGACCAGCGAACCGATGAGCGCCACCAGCTTCATGAAGCGGGAGAAGCCGTCGGCCATATAGACGCCGCCATAGGCCAGGCCTTCCGCCGGAACGAAGAGCAGCCACAAGCCGGAGGCCAGGAGCAGGACGATAGCAAGGCCGGTGACGACGGGGCCTGACCGCTCACCCGAGAAGACGCCGACCATCAGCAGGACAAGGGCGCCGACCGCGAGGATGAGCTCCGGCGCGGAAAGATGCAGACTGAGGAGGATTGTTTCAGCGGTCATGTCCAATAAGTCCCGTCATCAATTCATAGACAGCGCAACATTCTGCGCTGCGTGCACGGCGGCCGTGTAGTTGTTGACCAGCAGATCCACCGAGGCGGCCGTCGCATCGAAGACCGGAGCCGGGTAGACGCCGAAGAAGATGGTCAGCGCGATCAACGGGTAGAGGATCAGCTGCTCGCGGGGAGAAAGATCGAGCAGCGTCTTCAGCTTTTCCTTCTCCAGCGCGCCGAAGATCACCCGGCGGTAAAGCCACAGGGCATAGGCGGCCGAGAGGATGACGCCGGTGGCGGCAAAGAGCGCGACCCAGGTGTTGACCCGGAAGACGCCGATCAGCGTCAGGAATTCGCCGATGAAGCCCGACGTGCCGGGAAGCCCGACATTGGCCATGGTGAAGACCATCATCGCGACGGCATATTTCGGCATGTTGTTGACGAGACCGCCATAGGCGTTGATCTCGCGGGTATGGGTACGGTCATAGACGACGCCAACGCAGAGGAACAGCGCGCCGGAGACGATGCCATGCGACAGCATCTGGAAGATCGAACCCTGAACGCCCTGCATGTTGGCGGCGAAGATGCCCATGGTCACGTAGCCCATGTGCGCCACCGAGGAATAGGCGATCAGCTTCTTGATGTCGTCCTGCATCATCGCCACCAGTGAGGTGTAGATGATGGCGATGACGGACAATGCGAAGACGAACGGCGCGAAATAATCGGACGCAACCGGGAACATGCCGAGCGAGAAGCGGATGAGGCCGTAGCCGCCGAGCTTCAGCAGCACGCCGGCCAGGATGACCGACCCCGCCGTCGGCGCCTGAACGTGGGCATCCGGAAGCCAGGTATGGACCGGCCACATCGGCATCTTCACCGCGAAGGAGGCGAAGAAGGCGAGCCAAAGCCAGGTCTGCATCGCCGGCGGGAACTTGTAGGCAAGCAGCGCGGTGATGTCGGTCGTGCCGGCCTGCCAGTACATCGCCATGATGGCGAGCAGCATCAGCACCGAGCCGAGCAGCGTATAGAGGAAGAACTTGTAGCTCGCGTAAACGCGGTCCTTGCCGCCCCAGACGCCGATGATGAGGAACATCGGAATGAGGCCCGCTTCGAAGAAGACGTAGAAGAGCACGATATCGAGCGAGACGAAAACGCCGATCATCATCGTTTCGAGGATGAGGAAGGCGATCATGTATTCCTTCAGGCGCTTCTCGATCGAGAGCCAGCTTGCGAGCACGCAGAAGGGCATGAGGAAGGTCGACAGGATGACGAACAGCATCGAGATGCCGTCGACGCCGACATGATAGCCGATGCCGGTGCCGAGCCAGTTGTGCTTCTCGACCATCTGGAAACCCGGATTGGCATTGTCGAAGCCGAGCCAGATCAAGAGGGAGACGACGAAGGTGAAGACGGTGGTGATCAGCGAGATCCACAGCACGTTCTTGCGGCCGCTTTCGCTCTCGCCGTTCATCAGCAGCAGAAGCACCACACCGACGAGCGGCAGGAAGGTGACCGTTGAAAGAATAGGCCAATCGGTCATCAGAAGGAACTCCCGAGCATCATCCAGGTAACGAGCGCCGCAATGCCGATCAGCATGGCGAAGGCATAGTGATAGAGGTAACCGGTCTGCAGACGGACCACGCGGTCGGTGACGGCGACGACGCGGGCGGCGACACCATTCGGGCCGTAGGTATCGATGACTCCGACGTCACCCTTTTTCCACAGGAAGCGGCCAAGGGCCCGCGCCGTACGGACGAAGAGGAAGTCGTAAAGCTCGTCGAAGTACCACTTGTTCAAGAGGAAGTGGTAGAGCACGCGGTGCTGCTTGGCGAGGATGCGCGGCGTCTGCGGCGAGCGGATATACATGTACCAGGCGGTAACGAAGCCAAGCACCATGGCGATGAAGGGGCTCAGCGCCACCAGCGCCGGCACATGGTGGAATTCTTCCACCAGTTCGTTTTCTGCACCCGTGAAGAGCGCACCCTTCCAGAACTCGGCATATTCTTCGCCGTAGAAGCGGCCTTCGAAGATCACGCCCGCAAGCACCGCGCCGATCGCCAGCAAATAGAGCGGAACCAGCATGACCTGCGGCGACTCGTGAACGTGATGCATGACCTCGTGCGAAGCGCGCGGCTTGCCGAAGAAGGTCATGAAGATCAGACGCCAGGAATAGAAGCTGGTGAACAGAGCTGCGATGACCAGCAGCGAGAAAGCGAAACCTGAGACCGGCGAGTGCGAAGCATAGGTCGCCTCGATGATCACGTCCTTGGAGAAGAAGCCGGCAAAGCCGATCGGCGTGAAGGGAATGCCGACGCCGGTGATCGCCAGCGTGCCGATGATCATCATCCAGAAGGTCACTTTGATGTGCGGCCGCAGGCCACCCATGTAGCGCATGTCCTGCTCGCCATCGACGGCGTGGATGACCGAGCCGGCACAAAGGAAGAGCAGAGCCTTGAAGAAGGCATGCGTGAAGAGATGGAAGATCGCCGCGCCATAGGCCCCTACCCCGAGCGCCACGAACATGTAGCCGAGCTGCGAGCAGGTGGAATAGGCGATGACACGCTTGATGTCGTTCTGCACGAGACCGACGGTCGCCGCGAAGAAGGCGGTGATCGCACCGATCACGGTAACGACGGTCAGTGCATCCGGCGACAATTCGAAAAGCGGTGACATGCGGGCGACAAGGAAGACGCCGGCGGTAACCATGGTTGCGGCATGGATGAGAGCCGAGACCGGGGTCGGGCCTTCCATGGCGTCCGGCAGCCAGGTGTGGAGCAGGAACTGGGCCGACTTGCCCATCGCGCCCATGAAGAGCAGCAGGCAGATGCCGGTCAGCGCATGCGCCTTGTCGAGCTGCATGCCGAAGAGGTTGAGGATCACCTCGCTCGCCTCGCCGCCGCCTTCATGCGGAGCGAAGTTCGAAGCATTGGCGAAGATCGTGTCGAAACCAATCGAGCCGAACAGCACAAAGACACCGGCAATGCCCAGCACGAAGCCGAAGTCGCCGACGCGGTTGACGATGAAGGCCTTCATTGCCGCAGCGGTTGCCGAGGGCTTCTTGAACCAGAAGCCGATCAGAAGATAGGAGGCGAGACCGACGCCTTCCCAGCCGAAGAACATCTGGGCCAGGTTATCCGCCGTCACCAGCATCAGCATGGCGAAGGTGAAGAGAGAGAGATAGGCAAAGAAGCGCGGGCGATGCGGATCGGTGTGCATGTAGCCGATCGAATAGACGTGAACCAGCGTCGAGACCGTGTTGACGACGATCAGCATGACGGAGGTCAGCGTATCGATACGCAGCGACCAGGAAACGTCGATGCCGCCGGACTGGATCCAGCGCAGCACCTCGACCTTGATCGGGCCGCCTTCGGCGTGGCCCATGCCGACCGTGAAGAAGACGAACCAGGACAGGATGGCGGCGATGATCATCAGGCCGCTGGTGACATATTCCGAAGCCTTGGCGCCGATGGCGCGGCCGAACAGGCCGGCGATGATTGCGCCGATCAGGGGAAGAAAGACGATAGCCTTATAGAGGAACATGAGCCACTCAGCCCTTCATCATATTGACGTCTTCGACCGCGATCGAGCCGCGGTTGCGGTAGAAGACAACGAGAATTGCAAGACCGATCGCCGCCTCGGCAGCCGCGACCGTCAGGATGAACAGCGCGAAGACCTGGCCGACGATGTCGTTCAGGAAATGGGAGAAGGCGACCATATTGATGTTGACGGCAAGCAGGATCAGTTCGACCGACATCAGGATGACGATGACGTTCTTCCGGTTCAGGAAGATGCCGAAGACGCCGAGCGTGAAGAGGATGGCGCTGACCGTCAGGTAGTGGGAAAGTCCGATGACCATGTTCTTTGTTCCTTGACCTGCCTTTATACGCCCTGCCCCGGCTTGACCGAAACCACCTCGACGGCGGTGGCGGGCGTGCGGGAAACCTGCCTGGAGATGTTCTGCCGCTTGATATTGGTGCGGTGCCGCAGCGTCAGGACGATGGCGCCGATCATGGCAACCAGCAGCACCAGACCGGCGATCTGGAAGAAATAGACGTAGTTGGTGTAGAGCACGTCGCCGAGGGCGGCCGTATTGGTGCGCTCGCTGAGTGCCGGGATCGGCATGGCGACGGACTTGGCAATATCGGGCGAGATGACGCTGCCGCCGATGACGACAATCAGCTCGGCTGCGAGAATGATTCCGATCAGCGCGCCGATCGGCGCATACTCCAGAACACCGGCGCGAAGCTCGGTGAAATCGATGTCGAGCATCATCACCACGAAAAGGAAGAGAACCGCGACCGCGCCGACATAGACGACGAGCAGGATCATCGCCAGGAATTCGGCACCCGCCAGCAGGAAGAGGCCGGCCGCATTGAAGAACACCAGGATCAGGAACAGAACCGAGTGAACCGGGTTCTTCGCCCAGATGACCATGAACGCCGACGCTATCGCGACAAAGGCGAAAAGATAGAAAAATAGAGCCTGCAGACCCATGTTGGTGCCTTTTTCATCTTCCCCCGGGCAGCCGGGAGTTTCCCTGCCCGATGGAGCTTTCCGCGGCGCTGGCCGGCAAAGCTCCTGTGCATATTGACCGTGTCGGGAGCACTTACGCTCCGTCGCGGCATTTCAAAACGTCAATCAGCGGTACGGAGAATCGATCGCGATGTTGCGGGCGATTTCGCGCTCCCACCGGTCTCCGTTATCCAGAAGCCGCGCCTTGTCGAAATAGAGCTCTTCGCGCGTTTCCGTCGCATATTCGAAATTCGGACCTTCGACGATCGCGTCAACAGGGCAAGCTTCCTGGCAGAAGCCGCAATAGATGCACTTCACCATGTCGATGTCGTAGCGCACCGTGCGGCGCGTGCCGTCGTTGCGGCGGGGACCGGCTTCGATGGTGATCGCCTGGGCAGGACAGATCGCCTCGCAGAGCTTGCAGGCGATGCAGCGTTCCTCGCCGTTCGGATAACGGCGCAGCGCATGCTCACCCCGGAAACGCGGGGAAACCGGACCCTTTTCGAAGGGATAGTTGATCGTCGCCTTCTGGCGGAAGAAATAACGCATCGACAGGAAGAACGCGCCGACGAATTCCTTGAGAAACAGCGAGTTGATGGAGCTGGACAAGCTTGCCATCTTCAACCTCCAATTTTGCCGGAAACGAGAGCGGACATCATCATGCCCATCCCATCAGCTTCAGCACGAATGCAACGATGATGACCATGGCGAGCGATAGCGGCAGGAAGACCTTCCAGCCGAGGCGCATGAGCTGGTCGTAGCGGTAGCGGGGAACGAAAGCCTTGACCATCGCGAACATGAAGAACACGAAGCAGGCCTTCAGCATGAACCAGATGATGCCGGGTACCCAGTTAAGGATCCAGATATCGACCGGAGGCAGCCAGCCCCCGAGGAAGAGGATCGTCGTCAGCGAGCACATCAGGCAGACGGCCGCATATTCGCCGAGCATGAACATCATGTACGGCGAGGAGCCGTATTCGACCATGAAGCCGGCGACGAGTTCCGACTCGGCTTCCGGAAGGTCGAAAGGCGGGCGGTTCGTCTCGGCGAGCGCCGAAATGAAGAAGATGATGAACATCGGAAACAGCGACAGCCAGTGCCAGTCGAGGAACGATGCCGGCAGGCCGAGCATGGTGCCGAGGCCGGTATGCTGCGCATTGACGATATCGGTCAGGTTCAGCGAGCCGACGCAGAGAAGCACGGTAACGATGACGAAGCCGATCGAGACTTCATAAGACACCATCTGCGCGGCCGAACGCAACGCGCCGAGGAAGGGATACTTCGAGTTCGAAGCCCAGCCGCCCATGATGATGCCGTAGACTTCGAGCGAGGAGATCGCGAAGATATAGAGGATGCCGACATTGATGTTGGCAATCACCCATCCGTCGGCGAGCGGCACCACCGCCCAGGTGGACAGCGCGAGCAACACCGTCACCAGCGGAGCAAGCAGGAAGACCGCCTTGTTGGCGCCGGCCGGGATGATCGGCTCCTTGAAGACGAATTTCAGAAGGTCGGCGAAGGACTGGAACAGGCCGAAGGGACCGACGACGTTCGGGCCGCGGCGCAGTTGCACGGCCGCCCAGATCTTGCGGTCGGCGAGCAGCACGTAGGCGATGAAGACGAGCAGGCAGACGAGAAGCAGCAGCGACTGACCGATCATGATGATCGCTGGCCAGACATAGCTCGAAAAGAAAGAATCCATAGTCCCTGCCCTTACTCTGCCGCGACTTTGAAGTTGTTGCGGGCCAAT
The DNA here is from genome assembly GCF_002211395.1 of Rhizobium sp. R339. Classification (NCBI taxonomy): domain Bacteria; kingdom Pseudomonadati; phylum Pseudomonadota; class Alphaproteobacteria; order Hyphomicrobiales; family Rhizobiaceae; genus Rhizobium; species Rhizobium sp. R339. Next base: position 285,485 of record NZ_LOKV01000024.1, on the reverse strand, counting down.
GCCGAGCACTCAGCCATGACAGCCGAGGCGCGCGCTATCGGGTTCGTCAAATAGAAGTCTTTGACCGGCGACGCAAACCCTGACTTGTTCATCTTGCCGGCTTTTTTCGCAACTGCGGCAATTTGGGCGCTATCGGTTTCAGCGATCTCGTCGATGGCGGCGAAATGCGGGAAAGCGGCATAGAGCCGGGCGCGCAATTCGCGCAGCGAATCGAAGGGAAGCTTCTTGCCGAGCACGTCGGAAAGAGCACGGATGATCGCCCAGTCCTCGCGGGCGTCGCCCGGCGCAAAGCCTGCGCGGCTGCCCATCTGGACGCGGCCTTCGGTGTTGACCCAGGTGCCGGATTTTTCGGTGTAGGCCGCAGCCGGCAGAATGACGTCGGCGTGGTGGGCGCCGTTATCGCCATGCGAACCGATATAGACGGTGAGCTTGGCCTTCTTGGCGGTGAAGTCGAGTTCGTCCGCGCCTAGCAGGAAGAGCACATCCATCGCCGTCAGCATTTCGGCGGCATTGACGCCCTTGGCACCGGGAACGAAGCCGAGGTCGAGGCCGCCGACGCGCGAGGCAGCAGTATGGAGAACGGCAAAACCATTCCAGCCTTCGACGACTGCACCGACCGAGCCGGAGAGCTTAGCTGCGGTTGCGAGAACACCGGCGCCATCGCTGCGCGACAGCGCGCCCTGGCCGATGATGATCATCGGCCTTTCGGCATTCTTCAGGACATCAGCGAAGGCGTGGTTGCCGTCGACCAGATCCTTCAGCGTGTCGGGACCGCCGCCGAGATAATCATAGCTGTAGCGCAGTTCGCCTGGCTCGCCGATCACGCCGATCGGGAACTTGCCGCGGCGCCAGCGCTTGCGGATGCGGGCGTTGAGGATGGCCGCCTCGAAGCGCGGATTGGCGCCGATGATCAGCAGCGCGTCGGCCTGGTCGATGCCGGCGATCATCGGGTTGAAGAGGTAGCTTGCACGGCCGAGCGACGGATCGAGTGCCGCCCCATCCTGGCGACAGTCGAGATTTTCCGATCCCAGCGACTTCACCAGTTCGGACAGCGCATACATTTCCTCGACCGAAGCGAGATCGCCAGCAATCGCGCCGATCTTGTCGCCGGAGGTGGCGCTGACGGCGGCCTTGACGGCGCCGAAGGCCTCGGCCCAGGTGGCCGGCTGAAGGCGGCCGTCGCGGCGGACATAGGGCCGGTCGAGGCGCTGGGTCTTCAGGCCGTCCCAGATGAAACGGCTCTTGTCGGAGATCCACTCCTCGTTGATGACTTCGTTGACGCGCGGCAGGATGCGCATGACCTCACGGCCGCGCGTATCGACGCGGATCGCCGAACCGACGGCATCCATGACATCGATCGATTCGGTCTTGTTCAGCTCCCAGGGACGCGCGGTGAAGGCGAAGGGCTTGGAGGTGAGCGCGCCGACCGGGCAAAGGTCGACGACGTTGCCCTGCAGCTCGGAGGTCATCGCCTGTTCGAGATAGGTGGTGATCTCGGCATCTTCGCCGCGGCCGATCAGCCCGAGTTCGGAAATGCCGGCGACTTCGGTCGTGAAGCGAACGCAGCGCGTGCAATGGATGCAGCGGTTCATCACCGTCTTGACGAGCGGGCCGATATACTTGTCCTCGACGGCGCGCTTGTCTTCCTGATAGCGCGAGGTGTCGATGCCGAAGGCCATCGCCTGGTCCTGCAGGTCGCATTCGCCGCCCTGGTCGCAGATCGGGCAATCGAGCGGATGGTTGATCAGCAGGAACTCCATCACGCCTTCGCGGGCCTTCTTGACCATCGGCGTGTTAGTGAAAACCTCGGGCAGTTCGCCATTCGGTCCGCCGCGGATGTCGCGAACGCTCATGGCGCAGGAGGCCTGCGGCTTCGGCGGGCCGCCCTTCACTTCGACAAGGCACATGCGGCAGTTGCCGGCGACCGACAGACGCTCATGGAAGCAGAAGCGCGGAACTTCGGCGCCGGCGTCTTCGCACGCCTGCAACAGCGTGAAATGATCCGGAACTTCGATCTCGTTGCCGTCAATCTTCAGTTTTGCCATCGTCGCTCAGTCCTGTTTCCCGTTTGCCTGAAGACGGCAAACAAACCCATTTTTGCAACAGTCTCATTGCCAAGCCGGATCTTTCGTCCTGCTGGCAGCTGATGTTGCCAAATTCTCTGTCGCGCGTTCCAGACCTGAAACCCGCACCGGCATCTTAGCTCGAGGCCCCCGCCCCTCCGCCGATCTGCCCGTCTTTCCGGCCGCCTGATACGGCCGGACATTTCATTTCTTCCTGCGGCCCCGCCCTGCCAGAACCTTCGCCTGGCCGGCCCAATCGTCGCGCGCGATACGGCCGTTGAAGCCGAGTTCGACCTCAAGCCGGGCAATCTCCTCGTCGCTCCAGGCGGCGATCTCGGCGAAGCTGCGAATGCCCCTGGCATTCAGCACCTCTTCCAGCTTCGGACCGATGCCAGCGATCAGCTTCAGGTCGTCCGCCTTCTTCGTCCTCGCCGCCGGCTTTGCCTTCACGGCGGGGGCCGGCTGGCTGGCCAACAGTTCGCTGGCCGGCTTGACCACCGTCAGTTTCGGTCCTGCCTTCTTTTCCACTACCGGCTTGGCAACAGTCTTGATGTCAGCGCGGATGTTCTCCGGCCGGATATCGACATCCGGCGCCGGTTCTTCCGGCGGCGTGTCGTCGAGGACTGCGGCAAGCTTGCCGGTCGTTTCCAGAGCGCTCTGGAAGGCTCCAAAGAAAGCGCCCGCCATCTGCGTCGAAAAACCGAAGCCGATCGCGGTTGCGGCGGCGAAGGCGGCAGCGGGATGCGCCATCAGCGGATGCACGGGCATTGCCCGTGCATTTTCCAGCACCTCGGCGGCAAGACGGCCGAAGCCAGCCGCGAAATCCGCCGCCTCTTCCCTGTTCCTGCCGCTGGATGCCTTGTCCGCCATGATTATTCAGCCGCCTCCAGAACCGCACCGTGATCGAGCGCGCTTGCCGTATACTGGTCGATGCGCTTTTCGATCTCTGGACGGAAATTACGGATCAGCCCCTGCACCGGCCATGCGGCGGCGTCGCCAAGCGCGCAGATGGTGTGGCCCTCGATCTGCTTCGTCACCTGGAACAGCATGTCGATTTCACGCTTCTGGGCATTGCCCTTGGCCATGCGCTCCATCACGCGCCACATCCAGCCGGTGCCTTCGCGGCAGGGCGTGCACTGGCCGCAGCTCTCGTGCTTGAAGAAGGCCGAGATGCGGGCGATCGCCTTGATGACGTCGGTGGACTTGTCCATGACGATCGCGGCGGCCGTGCCGAAGGAGGAGCCGACGCCGCGCAGGCCGTCGAAATCCATCGGGCAGTCAATGATGTCCTTGGCCGGAACGATCGGGCAGGACGCGCCGCCCGGAATGACGGCGAGCAGGTTGTCCCAGCCGCCGCGGATGCCGCCGGCATGGCGGTCCACCAGCTCGCGGAAGGTGATGCCCATTTCCTCTTCGACGGTGCACGGCTTGTTGACGTGGCCGGAGAGCATGAACAGCTTGGTGCCGACATTGTTCGGACGGCCGATGGCCGAGAACCAGCCGGCGCCGCGGCGCAGGATCGTCGGCGCAACGGCAATCGATTCGACGTTATTAACAGTCGTCGGGCAGCCGTAGAGACCCATATTGGCTGGAAACGGCGGCTTCAAGCGCGGCTGGCCCTTCTTGCCTTCCAGGCTTTCGAGCAGCGCGGTCTCCTCGCCGCAGATATAAGCGCCGGCGCCGTGATGGACGAAGATATCCATGTCCCAGCCGAGCTTGTTGTTCTTGCCGAGCAGGCCATAGTCATAGCACTCGTCAATCGCCGCCTGCAGCGCTTCGCGCTCGCGGATATATTCGCCGCGCACATAGATGTAGGCGGCATTGGCGCCCATGGCGAAGCTCGCGACGACGCAGCCTTCGATCAGCGTATGCGGATCGTGGCGCATGATGTCGCGGTCCTTGCAGGTGCCGGGCTCGGATTCGTCGGCATTGACGACGAGGTAGTGCGGGCGGCCGTCGCTTTCCTTCGGCATGAAGGACCACTTCAGGCCTGTGGGGAAACCGGCGCCGCCGCGACCGCGAAGGCCGGATGCCTTCATCTCGTTGATGATCCAGTCCCTGCCCTTTTCCAGGATCTGCTTGGTGCCGTCCCAGTGGCCGCGGCTCATCGCGCCTTTCAGGGATTTGTCCTTGAGGCCGTAGATGTTGGTAAAGATGCGGTCTTTATCTTGTAACATGCTTCACCTCTTACCGCGGCTTCTTGCCGAAGACCTTGATATATTCCGCTTCGCCGCCCTTGGCGAGCGCCTTGGCCTGCTTGACCCAGTCGTCGCGCTCGATGCGGCCGCGGAAATTCAGGTAGCCATCGACCCAATCGCGTTCGGCTTTCTTCCAGCCTGCGACCTGCGCGAAGGTGAAGATGCCGATTTCGTTCAACGTCGCCTCGATCTTCGGGCCGACGCCCGAGATCATCTTCAGATCATCCGGTGCGGCAGGCCTTTCGATGCCGGCCGGGCGATTCTTGTCGGTCAGGGCAGGTTTTGCCGCCGGAGCGGCTTCGGCCTTGGCGGCCGGGACAGGCTTGGCAGCCGCGGTGCCGGAAACCGGCTGCTCCTCGGCAGCCTTGGCATTCTTCGCTGCCGCCTTCGGCGCCGTTGCCGGCGTCTTCAGCGCGGCATTGGTCTCCGCGTCGGTGCTCTTCGGGCGGGCGGCCTCCGATGGCGGAACCGGAGCGCCGTCGACAGGCGCGGACACGATTTCGGCCTCGGCCTTCTTGGCACGCGCCCTCGCCTTCGGCTCTTCCGTCGTCAGCGAGGTCGGGCCGCCTTCAGGCGCGGAGAATATCCGGTCGATCTGGGTGCCAGGCTTGATGCTTGCGCCGTTGCCGGCGGCAAAGGTGTCAATAATCTCTTCCAGGCGCGCCGGCGTCAGGTCCTCATAAGTGTCCTTGCCGATCATCACCATCGGTGCGTTGACGCAGGCCCCGAGACATTCGACCTCTTCCCAGGACAGCGTGCCTTCGGCATTACGCTCGAAGGGATGGGCGTGGATCTTGCTCTTGCAGACCGACATCAGCGCTTCCGAGCCGCGCAGCATGCAGGGCGTGGTGCCGCAGACCTGGACATGGGCGCGCGTGCCGACGGGATGCAGCTGGAACTGCGTGTAGAAGGTCGCGACCTCGAGCACTCTTATGTAAGCCATGTCGAGCATGTCGGCGATTTTTTCGATCGCCGCGCGCGTGACCCAGCCGTCCTGCTCCTGCGCCCGCATCAACAACGGAATGACCGCCGATTGCTGGCGGCCGGCGGGGTATTTCTGGATCGTCTTGTCCGCCCAGACCGCATTTTCATCGCTGAAGGCGAATGCGGCAGGCTGAAATTGATCTTCGGCTAATCGACGAACGGACATTCTTCCTCACGCCTTGTCAGTTTAGGGTTCCACACCGCGACGCAGTCAAGGACTGCATCTCGCAGGCATAGGCCGACTGGTCTTTCTGCATAAACACTACGAATTTGCCGCCGTTCGGAACGGCAGCCTTGATCTGATAGCCCTTGGACAAAAGCTCGCCCATGGACGATTGCGCTGCCGGCGGCGTCACTTCCTTATGCCCCAACGGCGTGCCGAGGGTGTCGGCCTCCTGAGCCGAAACTCCGGATGCCGAAAGAAGAAGCGCGACGACGAGCGGCAGACGCTGCATCAGCGGTCCACCTCGCCGAAGACGATGTCGAGCGAGCCGAGAACGGCCGCGACGTCGGCAAGCTGGTGACCGCGGCACATGAAGTCCATCGCCTGGAGATGAGCATAACCGGGCGCGCGGATCTTGCAGCGATAAGGCTTGTTGGAGCCATCGGAGACGAGATAGACGCCGAACTCGCCCTTCGGTGCCTCGACGGCGGCATAAACCTCGCCGGCCGGCACATGATAGCCTTCGGTGTAAAGCTTGAAATGGTGGATCAGCGCTTCCATCGAGCGCTTCATCTCGCCACGCTTCGGCGGCACGACCTTGCCGTCGATCGACGAGAAAGGACCGGTCTTCGCATCGGAGAGCAGGCGGTTGACGCACTGCTTCATGATGCGCACCGATTCGCGCATCTCGATCATGCGGATCAGGTAGCGGTCGTAATTGTCGCCATTCTTGCCGATCGGAATGTCGAATTCGAGATCGGAATAACATTCGTAGGGCTGGGCGCGACGCAGATCCCAGGCGGCACCCGACCCGCGCACCATGACGCCGGAGAAGCCCCAGGCCCAGCAATCCGCCAGCGACACGACGCCGATATCGACGTTGCGCTGTTTGAAGATGCGGTTGCCGGTCAACAGGTCGTCGATGTCGTCGAGTGCCTTCAGGAAGGGGTCGCACCAGTCGCCGATATCCTGCACGAGCTTTTCCGGCAGATCCTGGTGGACGCCACCCGGACGAACATAGGCGGCATGCATGCGCGAACCCGAAGCGCGCTCATAGAATACCATCAGCTTTTCACGCTCTTCGAAGCCCCAGAGCGGCGGCGTCAGCGCACCGACGTCCATGGCCTGCGTCGTGACGTTCAAGAGATGCGAGAGGATGCGGCCGATTTCCGAATAAAGAACACGGATCAGCTGACCACGGATCGGGATCTGGATGCCGAGCAGCTTTTCGACGGCCAGCGCATAGGCATGCTCCTGGTTCATCGGCGCGACATAGTCGAGGCGATCGAAATAGGGCACGGCCTGAAGATAGGTCTTGGTCTCGATCAGCTTCTCGGTGCCGCGGTGAAGCAGCCCGATGTGCGGATCAACCCGCTCCACAATTTCGCCGTCAAGCTCCAGGACAAGACGAAGAACGCCGTGCGCCGCCGGATGCTGCGGTCCGAAATTGATGTTGAAGTTGCGGACGTTATGTTCTGTCATGGCGATGGGCTCGCGTTCTCAGATAACCAGTGAGTGGCAGGCACAAGCCCACCAGCCGCCTGAATTTATTGCTTCGCTTTTTCATCGCCGGGCAGCACATATTCGGTGCCTTCCCAAGGCGACATAAAGTCAAAGTTTCGGAATTCTTGTTTGAGCTCAACCGGCTCATAAACGACGCGCTTTGCCGCGTCATCGTAGCGAACTTCGACGAAACCTGTCGTCGGGAAGTCCTTGCGCAGCGGATGGCCTTCGAAGCCGTAGTCGGTCAGGATGCGGCGCAGGTCCGGATGGCCGATGAAGAGCACGCCGTACATGTCCCAGGTTTCGCGCTCGAACCAGTCGGCGCCCGGATAGACGGCGCAGGCCGAGGGAACGGGCGTATCCTCATCAGTCGCGACCTTGACGCGGATGCGCAGGTTCTGCTTCGGCGACAGCAGATGATAGACGACGTCGAAACGGAGTTCGCGCTGCGGCCAATCGACCCCGCAAATATCGATCAGGTTGACGAAGCCGCATTTGGCATCGTCACGCAGGAAAGTCAGCAGCGCGATCAGGTTTTCACCCGTCGCCGTCAGCGTCAGCTCGCCATACTTCATCTGCGAGGCGGCAATCAGGTTGCCGCGCGCTTCGCCAAGATAGGACGCAAGCTCAGTCAGGGCTTCACTCATATGCCTTGTCCTTAACCCTTAGCGTTCGATCGTGCCGGTGCGCCGGATCTTCTTCTGCAGCAGAAGCACGCCATAAAGCAGCGCCTCCGCCGTGGGGGGACAGCCCGGCACGTAGATATCGATCGGCACCACGCGGTCGCAGCCGCGCACCACCGAATAGGAATAGTGATAATAACCGCCGCCATTGGCGCAGGAGCCCATCGAGATGACGTAGCGCGGCTCCGGCATCTGGTCATAGACCTTGCGCAGAGCGGGCGCCATCTTGTTGGTCAGCGTGCCGGCGACGATCATAACGTCGGACTGGCGCGGCGAGGCGCGCGGCGCAAAACCGAAGCGCTCGACGTCGTAGCGCGGCATCGACAGCTGCATCATTTCGACGGCGCAGCAGGCAAGGCCGAAGGTCATCCACATCAGCGAGCCGGTACGAGCCCAGTTGATCAGCTCGTCGGTCGAGGTAACGAGAAAACCCTTGTCGGCGAGCTCGTTGTTGATCTCACCGAAGAAGGCGTCGTTGCTGCCGATCGGCTTGCCGGTCGAGGGATCGATGATCCCTTTCGGCTGCTGGGCGACGAGCGGCTGATTGCTCACAGGGGTCACTCCCATTCCAGGGCTCCCTTCTTCCATTCATAGATAAAGCCGATGGTCAGCACCAGGAGGAAGACCATCATGGACCAGAAGCCGAACCAGCCGATGGCGCCGAAGGAAACGGCCCAGGGGAAGAGGAAGGCGACTTCGAGGTCGAAGATGATGAAGAGGATCGACACGAGATAGAAGCGGATGTCGAACTTCATGCGGGCGTCGTCGAAAGCATTGAAGCCGCATTCGTAAGCCGAGAGCTTTTCCGAATCGGGCGCTTTGAAAGCCACGGCGAACGGCGCAATGAGCAGAGCCAGGCCGATGACAAGCGCGATACCAATGAAGATAGCGATCGGAATATAGGAACTGAGCAGTTCAGTCATCATGTTCATCCTTGCTTGCCGGAGGCGCCAGACGGCGCATTTGGGCAATTGCCCGGCAAGCGAACGTGCGTTGCAACAAGCCGTGGTTAGCGCAGCCGAAGCCCCGGCGCAAGACTTTTACAGAGGCAATTCGACGCGTCGCGCGCGGACATTATCAAGCAGATGCAATGATGTCGCGACAAATCCGCAGAAGCTGATTCAAGCTGCATGCCTGACCCCTGGAAACTGCATGGCTTTCGGAAGAGAATGGCGCGAGTGACGGGGCTCGAACCCGCGACCTCCGGCGTGACAGGCCGGCACTCTAACCGACTGAGCTACACCCGCGCATAACGGACGGAAGAGCCGGACGGCGGTGATTTGTCGCCGGCTTGGAAATGGCGCGAGTGACGGGGCTCGAACCCGCGACCTCCGGCGTGACAGGCCGGCACTCTAACCGACTGAGCTACACCCGCACTTCATTTTCAAGCAATCCGGATGCCTTCGCACCCTCACCAAAACGGCTGCCCGTTTCGATGAGCGGCTAACTACGGGGTTCGTCTTTTAGTGTCAAGCAGGTTTGGAGACAAAACCATGACAGTCGTTGAATTGTTTCGTCAAAGACCATGCGGGGAGAATGAAAAGCCGGCAATTCCGTTTGCCGTTGCGGCACGGACGCCCGATCGAAGCCGACGACACGGTCGAAGCCGAGATGCCTGCCGCCTTCCCCTCCCCTTTATCCACAGCCCGGCTACGCCCGATCGCCACAGCAAGGAGCAAGACCGCCACCAAAAAAATCAAAAAATCTTCACAAACACTCTTGCGGTTTTGCCGCGATCCGCATAGATCACGGCCACCAACGCGGCAGGCCGATCCGGCTTCGTTTGCGATGGGCGATTAGCTCAGTTGGTAGAGCGCCTCGTTTACACCGAGGATGTCGGGAGTTCGAGTCTCTCATCGCCCACCATTCTTTTCCCTTACGTTTCAAAAACCTAAACGACATCAAGGGCTACTAGAGCCCTGGGTCATGTACACGGTGCGTTTGATCACCAATCCTGCGAAGACGCCACGGCGTCTATTGCTATGTGAGGCGTGCGCCGAAAGATGTGGCCGACCGGCAAGGCGGGGTCGCCCAAGAACAACATCCCGGATATTATCGAAGAGATCGCCTCCGACCGGCTACCACCGTTGGTGTGAGCGAAGACCTAGGAGATTTCTGTGGCCATTACGAAGCTCGATGCGGCACGGAGGCAGTTGCTTGCCGCTATCCATCTGCACTGGTTTTTGGTTGAGCCACTTGCCGTGTATCAGTTGGCCGCGAACGTATCCGAAGTATGCGATAAACTTCTCGAAAAGTCGGGAGGAACACGTATCAAAAAGCATGTGGCTGACGACCATGGTTGGGAAGTCAAACACGTAAACATGCTTATCAACTCAGCGCGCAATTTCATGAAGCACGCCGATCGCGATCCTGCTGCAATACTTGAGGATATCACATTTGATGAGTGCACTGCTCTCCTCCTGACCGCTTGCATCGACTACACAATGGCCGCAAAACGTAGTCCGCCCGTGGTCGGAGTGTTTATTGCTTGGTTTGCTGCGGCCAAGATCGGCGGAAGCGAATCGGCATTCTCAGCGATGGCGGGCGGTTTGTTCCCTGGTCTCGCTGAGATGAGCCAAGCAGATCAAATTCTCGCTGCTCGTCGTTTCGTCATTCACCCTATGCAGGGCGATATCCTACATGATAGCCGCAACGAATTGTCTGACAGCTGGCGTTGGAATGAGTTACGCAAGTCCGGGCAAGACTTCAGAACTGGATAGCCAACCAAAAGGAACCGACGGCAGCACGCGTGAGTATCTTCATATGTAACAACATTACATCTCTGAATTACCCGCCCTCTATACGAGAGCCAAGAGGCGTTGCACTCGGACGGTGGCGCTCCTTGTGGGATAGGGGCGCGCCTGTCGTTACGAGATCGCCTTTCACCCTTCCGCCGAAACGGACATACCGGAACGGCAGGTGTTACGCCCGGCAGATCCAGATTCGGCCCGCCGTCTGGAGCCAACGCTCCACCAAAACGGACTACTCCTAGTCGCCCGGCCACCTCCCATTAGGCGAATGGATGGGGGCCGGCCAAAGTGAGACTATTCGCCGCCCGGAAAGTCTCCGTGCATAAAGGTTTCTCACGCCTTGGGGGGTGCCATGAGAACTCTCTGCTCCGCATTGACGCTGTGCATCGCGATGGCCGTTGGCGCGCCAAACGCCACTTACGTCACCCTGCCCGGCTATGCATTCAAGACGAATCCGAATTGCCAGCGCCACGAACCAAAGACCAAATTCGACAGAAGGTGCGACTGGCCGAGCCTCGGCTTCAAGGATTTTACGCCTCCTCTCGTGACCGTGCTTGGGATCTGATGAGCCTGCCCGGCTCGCAAATCATCCCGGTCATGCCTGGCGGCCTGAAGGGCTTCATCCCTTCGCCAGTTCCTTGTCCACGGCGGAAACCAGCCGCGAATCATCCGCCGTCACGTCGGGCGCGAAGCGGGCCGCCACCTGGCCGTCACGGCCGATCAGGAATTTTTCGAAGTTCCAGAGGATGTCGTCCTTATCCCCGTCTGAAATGCCGTGGGATTTCAGGCGTTCGCGCATCGGGCCGTCGCCTGTCGTCGGCACGCCCGATTTGGTCAGTTGCCGGTAAAGCGGATGCTGGGACTCACCCTTGACCGAGATCTTCGAGAAAATCGGGAAGGTGACGTCGTAGGTGCTGGTGCAGAAGTCGAGGATTTCGGCGTCGGTGCCGGGCTCCTGGCCCTTGAAATCATTGGCTGGGAAAGCGGCGATGACGAAGCCGCGTTCGCGCTTTTCCCCATAGAGCTTTTCGAGCCCTTCATATTGCGGCGTCAGCCCGCATTTCGAGGCAACATTGACGATCAGGAGCACCCTGCCCTTGTATTCGTCGAGCGTGGTCTCACGGCCATCCACCGTCTTCACAGGGATATCAAGCACGTTTCCCGTCACGGGAGCCTCCATTTCAAAAGACTATTTTCGCCGAGCTTAGCGATCTCGCCGCCGTTGTCACCAGCGCCGGGGCCAATCGGGCTTCAGGACAGAGCCGGTGCGGCTTCCGGCCGCACCGGCTCCGAAAAGCCATCAGGCGGGAGACGTTTCCTTCACATCGTCGAACAGGAAGTGCACGACGATGTAGTCGGTCTTGTAGTGGCGGCCGCTCTCCGACACGGCGTCGACGCTGCCGCCGTCCTTCGGATGCCAGGCATGGTAATGAGGATTGGTGGTGATCAGCGTGATGGCCTTGCCGGCGAAATTTTCGTTGCCCAACCGGAAGCGCATCTCGGCGAGCGGCCAGATTCGTTCGTAATCCTCCATGGTGATACGCGCCTTCAGCGCGTTGCGGTGCAATGGCGCCTCGCCGGCCTCGGCGGGCAATTCCAGCACCACCTCTTCGGCTCCGCTGATGATGGCGTTGAATTCTTCAGGCCACATGCGTCTCATGAAGTCGCTCCTCCCGAGGCTCTTTCGTCAGTCCACAGATGAAACTTAGCGGTTTGCGCGAAAGAAGCAAATTCCCGTAATGCGGTTGTCATCAGCATCGGCTGCTCCTACTTTCCTCTCGAACTCCATCAGGGCCGCCAGCCGCCCGCAATCCCGAGATCAGAGATGAAAACACGTGAAGAAAGGCAGGCGCTCCGGGCGAGCATGCCGCGCACGCCGCTCAGCGCCCATCATATGGAAAACGCCCGGCTGCTGCCGGATCGCGGCGAACTGCTCTATCGGATCCCGAACGGCGGCATCGGCGTCGAGGTGGGAGCTGCCTTCGGCGAATATACGGCTGAGATCCTGGAAAAGAATCGCCCGGCGCAGCTCTATCTCATCGATCCGTGGTCGATGGACCGCTACAGCTCCGGCCTCGATTCGATCCACACGCAGTTCGCGGCCGAGATCGAGGCCGGCCGGCTGCATCTGATGCAGGGAACATCGCTCGAAAAGCTTGCCGAATTCGAGGACGATTTCCTCGACTGGGCCTATATCGATACCGACCATTCCTTCGAGCTCACCTGGCAGGAGCTTCTGCTCTGCGAAAAGAAGGTGAAGCGGACGGGGCGCATTGCCGGGCATGATTTCTGTACCGGCAATACGGTGAAGCCGATCGTCTATGGCGTCGTCGAAGCAGTCACCAAATTCTGCAAGGATTACGGCTGGCAATTCGAATTCCTGACGGTCGAATCACACGCGCATTTTTCCTATTGCCTGAAGCGGCTCTAAGAGCTCATCCCCTGCCGGCATATTGCTCGTCGCTGACCTGCTCCATCCAGTCGGCAACGCTGCCATCCAGCGCCTCCTGAATGGCGATGTGCGTCATCGCCGTATCAGGGCCGGCGCCGTGCCAGTGTTTTTCGCCCGGCGCGAACCAGATCGTGTCGCCGGCGCGAATCTCCTGGATTTCTCGGCCCCAGCTCTGGGCAAGGCCCCTGCCTGACGTGACGATCAGCGTCTGGCCGAGCGGATGGGTGTGCCAGGCGGTGCGGGCGCCGGGCTCAAAGGTGACGGATGTTGCCCTCACCCGGGCCGGCGCCGGCGCCTCCATCAGCGGATCCTGGCGAACCGCGCCGGTGAAATAATCAGGCGACGGCTTGACAGAGGGGCGCGAGCCCACGGGTTTGATCTCCATGACAGTTCCTTTTCATCCATTGCGGCTGAAGCATCTGGACCCAACGATATTTCATCACCGCGGCCGATCAAGGCCGGATCGGCGATTGCCGCAGAGTCGCCTGCCTGATACGCCAATGTCTTTCATGACCTACGGAGGATTTTTTCCATGAAACACCATGCTTTCGGCCGCATGCCGTTCACGGTCACCAATGTCGGCTTCGGCGCTTGGCAGATCGGAGGCTCCTGGGGCGATATCAGCGAAGCGGACGGCCGCGCGGCCCTGAATGCCGCGCTCGATGCCGGCATGACCTTCATCGATACGGCTGACGTTTATGGCGACGGCCGCTCGGAAAAGATCATTGCCGACGTTTTGAAGACACGCGGCGGCGAACGCCCGATGGTCGCCACCAAGGCGGGCCGCCGTCTCAATCCACATGTTGCGGAAGGCTATAGCAAGGCCAATCTCAAAGGCTTCATCGACCGCAGCCTCAAGAACCTTTCCGTCGACAGCCTCGATCTCGTGCAGCTTCACTGCCCGCCGCGCGAAGTGTTTTACCAGCTCGAGGTCTTCGCAGGTCTCGACGAGCTGCAGAAGGCCGGAAAGATCAAGGGTTACGGCGTCAGCGTCGAGAAGGTCGAGGACGGGCTGAAGGCGATCGAATATCCCGGCGTGGTCAGCATCCAGATCATCTACAACATCTTCCGCCAGCGCCCTGACCACCTGTTTTTCGCTGAGGCGCGCCGCAGGAACGTCGCGATCATTGCCCGCGTGCCGCTCGCAAGCGGCCTTCTCTCCGGCAAGATTACCCGAGATACGCACTTTGCCAGCGACGACCACCGCAACTTCAACCGCCATGGCGAAGCCTTCGACGTCGGCGAGACCTTCGCGGGCGTACCCTTCGAGGTCGGCCTGCAGGCGGTCGAGGAAGTGCGCAAGCTGGTGGCCGCCGGCGCCACCATGGCCGCCTTCGCGCTGCGCTGGATCCTGATGGCCGAAGCCGTCACCGTCGTCATCCCCGGCGCCCGCAACGCCGAGCAGGCCAAGGCCAATGCGGCCGCTGCCGACCTCGCGCCGCTCGCAGCCGATGTCATGGCGGCAACGCGGGAGATCTACGCACGGCTGATCGCACCGCATGTGCATCAGCGCTGGTAGGCTGGAGCTACTTCTTTGTGAGGGCTGCGGCAGCGTGAGACCCCCTCATCCGGCTGCCGACACCTTCTCCCCGTAGACGGGGCGAAGGGACCAAGCCGCGACCTCTCCATTCCCGCTCATGTCTCACAGGGCACGTCCCCTCTCCCCGTTTTTACGGGGAGAGGGCTAGGGTGAGGGGCAGCTTTCAGTTCGTCGCGGTCAAATCAACAGGGAAGAACAGCGTCTCGCCGGAGGAGTCGCTGACGCCGTCATTGTCGGTGACCGCGTAGGGTTTGCCCGATGCGTCGAAGGTGAAGCCTTCGAGCTTGTCGAGGACATAGCCGTTGGTCGCGGTCTTGAGTTCGCCGAGGAAGTCGTGGGCTTCGGTCTTCTTGACGACCGGCAGTTCGCCGCCGAGCTTGGCGGGCTTCAGCTCCGAAATCGCGACCTTGTAGAGCTTCTTCAGCTTGGCCGCGTCGCCGACGAGGTTGTCGCGCTCGATGATGTAGACGCTATCGCCATGGGCGGAAATCTCGGAGAGGCCGACCCAGCCGCTTTCCGTCTTGTCGAGCGGATAGCGCACGGCGCCCCATTCCTTCTTCTTCGGATTGTAGGAGACGAGCTTGACGAAGCCCTTCTCGTCGTCGCCCCACTCGCGCTGAACGGCCATCCAGAGCGTGGTGTCGTCGCCGGTACCGATAATGGTCACGCCTTCGAAACCGAACCGGATTTCGTTGGCGGCAAGCTCTTTCGGCAAGGCAATCTCGGCCTTGATGTCACCCTTGGCATTGACGTTGTAAAGGGCGTGCGGGACGAGGCGCTCGCTGTAGCCTTCCGAGGCGAGCCAGAAGGAGCCGTCGGGGGCCGCCGCGATGCCTTCGATGTCGAGCTTCTGGGCCGGAGCGCCATCACGCTTGACGACCAGCGCGTCAGTGATGACAGCCGGCTTCTTGGTCGCGTCAATCGTGTAGATCGTCGGCTGCGAGCCGAGAACGCTGTCGCTGACGGCATAAAGCATGCCCGGCTTGCCCGGAACGGCGGCAAGGCCCGAAAGGGCAGCGAAGCCGATCGGATTGCCGTCCTTCTCGGCCGAGACGATCTGCGGATAGGCCTTCTCGCCTTCCGAACGCTCATAGATCATCACATGCGAGCGCGCGCCGCCGTCCTTGCCGAGGTCGACTTCATTGGCAGTGGCAAAAAGGTTGCGCTGGGGAATGGCCACCGCGCCTTCGGGCGAAATCCCGGACGGCAGCAGCTGGATGAGCTCGGGATCGGCGCCGGTATCCTTGTAGACGCCGACGATCGAGGCGCGCTCGGCAAGCAGGAAGAAATAGTTGTCATCGCCGAACCTAGCGGCTTCCAGGCCTTCCGGCTCGACGCCCTTCGATCCCGAACGGCTTTCCGGATAGTGGCCGATATGGGCGACGGCGCGTTCGAAGGAAGCGCCCGATTCGTAAAGAACCTTGCCTGTCTTGTCGAAGATGGTGAAGCCGCGCGACCCACCCTGGTAATCGCCTTCATTGGCCACGACGAGGCGGCTGTCGTCCAGCCACTTCACGGCGTCCGGCTCACGCAGCACGCCCTTCGATTCGCCCGTGAATTTCAGGGCGCCGTCGCGCTTGGTGTCGATGCCGGAGAGATCGACGCTGCCGGCGGTAAAGTGCGTCTTCACCTGCGCCGTGTTGGCGTCGATGATGACGATCTCGTTGTTTTCCTGCAGCGTCAGGGCAATCTCGTTCAGGCCATTGAAGGAGACGAATTCGGGCTCCGGATCTTCCGGGGCAACGCCCGCAAGCCCGGTCAGCGTCACGTGCTTGATGGTGCCGCAATCGACGGTGCCGTTCTTGACCTGGAAGACGGCGAGGTCGCCGGCCGGCATCTGCGGGATCTTGCCGTCATTGACGTCTTCGTCGCGTTCGTTCTCGATCGCGATGGCACCAAAGGTCTTGTCCTTGTTGAGGGCGATCGAATCCGGCTGGCCACCGAGATCGCAGGTGCTCTCGATCTTCTTCGTCGCGACGTCGACGATCGCCAGACGGCCCGAAGGCTTGGCCTTGCTGTCGGAGGTGTTGACGGCAACGAGCGCCTTGCCGGCGCTGGAGGTGACCGATGTCGGCTCGCCGTCCATCATCAGCGCGCCCCCGGCCTTCGGAGCCTTGGCGTCGGTGATGTCGATGAAGCCGATCGCGCCAAGCGGGCTGTCGCTATAGATCAGCGTGTTGCCGTCGTCGGTCGCGGTGATGATTTCGGCGGAGGTCGGCGAAAGCTCGTCCTTGTCACCAGGAAGGTTCTGGGCGACCGGGAAGGAGGCGATGCGGTTGAAAACCGGCTCGGCCGCCGCCGGGAAGGCAGCGGATGCGAAAAGCATGGCAGCGAACGCTGCTTTGCGCGATGAATTTGTCATGGAAATCCCCCAATGTCGAAAGATCGAACAGAGGGGTTTTGCTGGACTGCCATGACAGAGACATGACAGTCCGCGTCATTTCAGGGGCTTTGCGTCAGGACGCTTGCCTTTCCCGCCGCATCTCGCTTCGCATGATGAAGAGCGATGCGCAAAGGATGAGCGCAGCGCCCAGCCACAGATAGCCGGCCGGCGCATAGCCGAAGAACAGCCAGCCGGCGAGCACGTTCAGCGGCAGCTTCAGATCGTCGAATGGCTGCACATAGGCGGCGTCGGCGCTGGCATAGGCAAGGGTCAGCAGATATTGCGCCACGACCGTCAGGAGGCCCGCCAGGAGGAAGAGCGCAAGTGTCGTGCCCGTCGGCACCGTGAGGTCCGCGGCAAGCGCCAGGCCGCCGTTGATCGGTGTCAGCAGCACCAGCAGCCAGACGGTGATCGTCTCGGGCTTTTCGATGCCGGTCAGACTCTTGGTGATGAGAGACGATGCGCCCCAGAGCAGTGCGGAGAGAACCGGAAGCAGTGCGGCCCAGGTAAAGCTGTCCGACCATGGCTGGAGGATGATCATCGCGCCGGCAAAGCCCACACCCGTCGCCGCCCAGCGGGCCGTGCCGACGCGTTCGCCGAGGAAGAGGCGCGCGCCGAGGATGATGAAGAAAGGCGAGGTCATGACGAGTGCGATCGCCTGCCAGATCGGCACCGAGGCGAGACCCAAAATCCAGGCCTCGACGCCGAGCGCGGCAAAGATAACGCGTACGACATGCCGCCATGGATAGTCTGTTCGCATGGCCGAGAGACCGACCTTGCGCAGGAAGGGCAAGGAGAAAAGGAAGGCGAAAGCATATTGCCAGAAGGCTGCGGAGGCTGGCGGAAAGGCGAGCTTCATCGTCAGCCATTGAGTGACAACATTGAGGAGCGAGAAGGCCACGCCTCCAAGCACCATGAAAGCTGCGCCGGCAAAGGCGCGGGAACGCGGGATTGCAAGGGAATTCTGATTCATGTCTTCCATCCAAAATAGGAACCAAACATAAATCAGGACGCATGAGGCGATGGCACGCAGGCCGGCAGTCCCCTGCCCGCACGCGGCCATTCTCATTCTCTTTCATCCGGACTGTGACCGTCGGCTCCGGAATCGCACCGGATCTGCTGACCCCTCCCCGGCCAAGGCTTCGGAAGGCGCTCGCGGGCTCAGGCCGCAGCCCTTACCGCCGGTGGGGACTTTCACCCCGCCCTGAGAACAGCATTGTTGGTAGAACAAAGTGCTGCATGCGGCAAGCGGCAAAACAAAAGGGGTCCGGCAATGCCGAACCCCTCGAAATCCTGCTCAGCCGTTCTCGTTTACGGCCGGCGGACGATCAAATCAGCCGTTGACGGCGTCCTTCAGGCCCTTGCCGGGCGTGAACTTCGGCACGTTGCGGGCCGGAATGTCGACTTCAGCGCCGGTCGACGGATTGCGGCCCTTCGTTGCAGCGCGATGAGAAACGGTGAAGCTGCCGAAACCAGCGAGGCGGATATCGCCCTTGTTCTTGAGTTCGGCCTGGACAACGTCGAAAACCGCGTCAACAGCGGAAGCCGCGTCAGACTTCGTCAGTCCTGCCTTTTCGGCCACTGCGGACACGAGTTCATTCTTGTTCATGTTTCCACCCCTTTCTAAATGGTATGAAACGACTCAAATGTAAGCTAGGCGCAGAATAGGTTTCATCAGGCCCGCCGGAAACCCAAAAGCCCTGCAAATCAAGGAAAAGCAAGCGTCTCCATGACGTTTTCACAAAAAAGGCTGGCGTTTCCGCCAGCCTTTTCTCGTCTTTTGCGCGAATTGGGCACAAATGTGGCAAATGCCACTCAATGCGCTATGGCCGCGCCCGTGTCGTCGAGACCTTCGACCGAGGTGATGACGGGCGTTTCCACCGTGCCATCCCACTCGATCGGCTCCGGCCGGCGGATCAGCGCGTGCTTGATCACCTCGCCCATCCGGGAGACCGGGATGATCTCCATGCTGTTCTTCACGTTGTCCGGGATCTCCGCCAGGTCCTTGGCGTTCTCCTCCGGAATCAGCACCTTCTTGATGCCGCCGCGAAGCGCTGCGAGCAGCTTTTCCTTGAGACCGCCGATCGGCAGCACACGGCCGCGAAGGGTGATTTCACCGGTCATGGCCACATGCTTGTTCACCGGGATGCCGGTCATGATCGAGACGATGGCGGTTGCCATGGCGACACCGGCCGAGGGGCCATCCTTCGGCGTCGCGCCTTCCGGCACGTGCACGTGGATGTCGTTCTTTTCGAACATCGGCGGCTCGATGCCGAAATCGACGGCGCGCGAGCGGACATAGGAGGCCGCTGCCGAGATCGATTCCTTCATCACGTCCTTCAGATTGCCGGTGACCGTCATGCGGCCCTTGCCCGGCATCATCACGCCTTCGATGGTCAGCAGCTCGCCGCCGACTTCCGTCCAGGCAAGACCGGTGACGACGCCGACCTGATCCTCGCCCTCGGCTTCGCCGTGGCGGAAGCGCGGGACGCCCAGGTAATCGGCGATGTTGGCGGCCGTCACATGAACGGACTTCGTCTTGCCCTTGATGATCTCGGTGACCGCCTTGCGGGCGAGCTTCATCAATTCGCGTTCGAAGCTGCGGACGCCGGCCTCACGGGTATACTGCTGGCTGATCGCCATCAGGGCATCGTCGCTGACCGAGAATTCCTCGGGCTGCAACGCGTGTTCCTTGATGGCCTTCGGCAGCAGGTGCCGCTTGGCGATCTCGCGCTTTTCATCTTCGGTGTAGCCGGCGATACGAATGATTTCCATGCGGTCCATCAAGGGCGCCGGAATGTTCAGCGTATTCGCCGTCGTGATGAACATCACGTCCGACAGGTCGTATTCGACTTCCAGGTAATGGTCCATGAAAGTCGAGTTCTGCGCGGGGTCGAGCACTTCGAGCAGGGCCGAAGACGGATCGCCGCGGAAATCCATGCCCATCTTGTCGATTTCGTCGAGCAGGAAGAGCGGGTTGGACTTCTTCGCCTTCTTCATCGACTGGATGACCTTGCCGGGCATCGAGCCGATATAGGTGCGGCGGTGGCCGCGGATTTCGGCTTCATCGCGAACGCCGCCGAGCGCCATGCGGACATACTCACGGCCGGTCGCCTTGGCGATCGACTGGGCGAGCGAAGTCTTGCCGACGCCGGGAGGGCCGACGAGGCACAGGATCGGGCCTTTGATCTTGGTAGCGCGGGCCTGCACGGCGAGATATTCGACGATGCGTTCCTTGACCTTGTCGAGACCGAAGTGATCGGCTTCGAGGATCTTCTCCGCATTGTTGAGATCGGCCTTGATCTTCGACTTCTTGCCCCACGGGATGCCGAGCAGCCAGTCCAGATAGTTGCGCACGACGGTGGCTTCGGCCGACATCGGGCTCATCTGGCGTAGCTTCTTCAGCTCCGCATCAGCCTTTTCACGGGCCTCCTTGGACAGCTTGGTCTTGGAGATGCGCTCTTCCAGTTCGCTCATCTCGTCGCGGCCTTCTTCGCCGTCGCCGAGTTCCTTCTGGATCGCCTTCATCTGCTCATTCAGGTAGTATTCGCGCTGGGTCTTCTCCATCTGGCGCTTGACGCGCGAGCGGATGCGCTTTTCGACCTGCAGGACCGAAATCTCGCCTTCCATGAAGCCAAGAGCCTTTTCGAGGCGGGCCTTGACGCTGGTGGTCTCCAGCATCTCCTGCTTTTCGGTGATCTTGATCGACAGATGCGAGGCGACCGTATCGGCGAGCTTGGAATAGTCGTCGATCTGGCTAGCGGCGCCGACCACTTCGGGCGAAATCTTCTTGTTGAGCTTCACATAGCTCTCGAATTCGGAAACGACCGAGCGCGACAGGGCTTCCAGTTCGACCGGATCGTCATGCGGCTCCTCGAGCACATGGCCGAGCGCCTCGTAGAAATCCTCGCGGCTGGTATAGGTGTCGATCTCGGCGCGGGCGCGGCCTTCGACCAGAACCTTCACGGTGCCGTCAGGCAGCTTGAGCAGCTGCAATACGTTCGCCACGGTGCCGACATTGTGGATCGCGGAAGGATCCGGATCGTCGTCGCTGGCGTTGATCTGCGTGACCAGCATGATCTGCTTGTCGGATCCCATGACCTCTTCGAGCGCACGGATCGACTTTTCCCGTCCGACGAACAGCGGCACGATCATATGCGGGAAAACCACGATGTCGCGCAAGGGCAGAACAGGATATGCGGTGCTGCTCGCTACAGACGTTTTCTTCGTCATTTTATGTCCTTTCCATCGTCCCGTTGCCGGGCTCTCTGCACGGCCGCTTGGGACCGGCCGGCACTCTCACTTGGCACTACAAGTGGAGGTTCTGACTACGCTTTTCAAGCCACGCTAACGCCCGCGTTCCCCGGATGTGACAGCTTTATTACAACGGAACGCCAACACTATGAAACGCGTGGCTGGACCGGCGCTTACCACTTCCGACCCGGCTAAAATACAAACGCCAGCAATGGCTCACGGAATCGCTGCATCTTTGCCAAGCACCGCCCCTTGCGCAACATCGGCAAAGGCAATTCCGGTTCCCACCGGTAAAATACTAACAGTGCCTCGCATGGTTTTTCAAATAGAAAGGGGCCCGCCTAAGGCAAGCCCCTCAAAATAATGGTGCGAAAACCACAAGACTACGCGGATGCGTTGGCTTTTTCTTCCTGACGATCGGCATAGATGTAGAGCGGACGGGCCGAACCGCGCACGACTTCCTCCGAAATGACGACCTCGCGCACGCCTTCCAGCGTCGGCAGCTCGAACATCGTATCGAGCAGGATCTTCTCCATGATCGAACGAAGGCCACGGGCGCCGGTCTTACGCACGATCGCCTTACGGGCGATCTCGCGAAGCGCGTCCTCGTGGAAGGTCAGTTCTACGTCTTCCATCTCGAACAGGCGCTGATACTGCTTGATCAGCGCATTCTTCGGCTCGGACAGGATCTGGATCAGCGCATCCTCATCGAGGTCTTCGAGCGTCGCCAGAACCGGCAGACGGCCGATGAATTCGGGGATGAGGCCGAACTTGACCAGGTCTTCCGGCTCCAGTTCGCGCAGCACTTCGCCGACGCGGCGGTCGTCCTGGGCCTTGACGGTGGCGCCGAAGCCGATCGAAGTCTTCTCGCCGCGGGCGGAGATGATCTTGTCGAGGCCGGCAAACGCGCCGCCGCAGATGAACAGGATGTTCGTCGTATCGACCTGCAGGAATTCCTGCTGCGGATGCTTGCGGCCGCCCTGCGGCGGAACGGAAGCGACCGTGCCTTCCATGATCTTCAGGAGCGCCTGCTGCACGCCCTCGCCCGAGACGTCTCGGGTGATCGACGGGTTGTCGGACTTGCGCGAAATCTTGTCGACTTCGTCGATGTAGACGATGCCGCGCTGCGCACGCTCGACATTGTAGTCGGCTGCCTGCAAAAGCTTCAGGATGATGTTTTCCACATCCTCGCCGACATAACCGGCTTCCGTCAGCGTCGTCGCATCGGCCATGGTGAAGGGAACGTCGATGATGCGGGCGAGCGTCTGGGCAAGATAGGTCTTGCCGCAGCCGGTCGGGCCGACGAGCATGATGTTCGATTTCGCCAGCTCGACTTCGCCGTTCTTGGAGGCGTGCGCCAGGCGCTTGTAGTGGTTGTGAACGGCGACCGACAGGATCTTCTTCGCCTGCCGCTGGCCGATGACGTATTCGTCGAGGACCTTGATGATGTCCTGGGGCGTCGGAACGCCGTCGCGGGACTTGACCATCGAGGACTTGTTCTCCTCGCGGATGATGTCCATGCACAATTCGACGCATTCATCGCAGATGAAGACGGTCGGTCCGGCAATCAGTTTCCGGACTTCGTGCTGGCTCTTTCCGCAGAACGAACAATACAGGGTGTTCTTGCTGTCGCCGCCGTTGCTGCCGCTGACCTTGCTCATATCACTTTCCTTCCAGCACGCCGCATTTCAAGGCGAAATCGCGGTCCACTCTATCAGCTCCTGGCGGCGCTCCGTTGCCGGAGCCTTTGCCGAGAAGGGCTTCAGGGGGTACGAACCGGTCCCAGTCAATCATGTGCGGGTCCCGGCGGCAACCAATTCCCCTTCGAATGCCGAATGCTATGTCATAAAAATTCAACATAGCATTAATAGTTACTATTAGCGTCTTCGTCGCCTGATGAAAGCCTTGTTCGATCACAAATGAGATAGAACTGTGGCGGCAAAAACGCCATCCCAATTAATTACTAGGCCTGCTCGCCTTCCATCTCGAGGCGCGACGTCAGAACCTTGTCGATCACACCCCAGCCCTGGGCTTCGTCCGCATCCATGAAATGGTCACGATCGAGCGTCTTTTCAACTTCCTCATAGGTGCGGCCGGTATGCTTGACATAGACCTCGTTGAGGCGGCGCTTCATCTTGAGGATGTCGCGGGCATGGCGCTCGATGTCCGAGGCCTGACCCTGGAAGCCGCCGGACGGCTGGTGCACCATGATGCGGGAGTTCGGCGTGGCGAAGCGCATGTCCTTATGACCGGCCGCCAGCAGCAGCGAGCCCATGGAGGCCGCCTGGCCGATGCAGAGCGTCGAAACCGCCGGCTTGATGAACTGCATCGTGTCGTAGATCGCCATGCCTGCGGTGACGACGCCGCCGGGCGAATTGATGTAGAGCGCGATTTCCTTCTTCGGGTTTTCCGCCTCGAGGAAGAGAAGCTGGGCGCAGACGAGCGTCGCCATATGGTCCTCGACGGCGCCCGTCAGGAAGATGATGCGTTCCTTCAACAGGCGGGAATAGATGTCGTAGGAGCGTTCACCGCGGTTGGTCTGTTCAACGACCATCGGCACGAGGGCCATTGCGGTATCGACTGGGTTTCTCATGTGCGTCCTTTGTCAACGTCTCGCCGGCCGGCGCCGGGAATCAAAGAAAATGTCTTATCCCTACATAGAGTGTCCCTGCCCTTCTCTTCAAGACACGCATGAGGATAACGTTAAGAAGGCGGGGCAAGGCGGCTAAGCTTCGGCTCTGGCAGCCTCTTTCTCCCAAACGCCTGATGACGGCGAGCCCCAGGCGCCGTCTCCCCCGGCTTTTCTCCGGGACAGGATGAAGAAAAGCTTACTCCATTCGACAGTGCTCACACACGTTTACCCCACGGAAAGCCTACCGGCAGATATCGGCGCAAAACCATGCCGCAGTGCAGCGGCATTAAGGAAGTAGCGATCTTCATCGGCAAGGGTGCAGCCTGACAGACAAGGGCCGACAGACGAGGGGTTGCTGCCGTGTTCAATATCGCTACAGGTCTCGCCATCTGGTGTGCGGAGGCCATGACGCTCGCTTTGGTGTTGTTCGTCGCATGGCGCCACAACGTCAAGAACGAGGCCTATCTCTATTGGGGCTTCGGCTTCCTTCTGACGGGAATGGGATTCGCGATGGTCGCGTTGCGCGGTCAAATCCCGAGCGTGCTTTCCATAGAGGCGGGCAATGCCATCGCGCTCCTCGGGCAGAGCGCCTGGGTGGCGGGTTTCCTCGCGCTCGACCGCAAGAAGATCGAATGGTGGGCGTTGCTGCCGCCGGTAATCTGGCTGGCGGGGATCTTCCTGCCTTGGGTCAACGACGACTATTCCAACCGCGTTGTCCTCTACAACCTCGCTTCGGCGACGGGCGCCACGGCGCTTGCCATGGCAGTCGCCGCCGGCGACATGCGCCGCGAGCGCACCCGCGTCAAGCTGATGGGCGTCTTCGTCATCCAGGGCTGCCTGTGCTTCGGCTCGGCGCTGACGATGGCGCTGACGCTGCCGAGCGAGATCGACGCCACCAATCTCGGCGGCGCCTCGGCGATGGCCAGCGCCTTCCTGCTCACCATCGCCTTCGCGCTGACCTGCCGGCTGATCATGGAGCGCTCCGAACGGCACCTGCGCGCGCTGAGCCTGACCGATGCGCTGACCGGCGTGCTCAACCGCCGCGGCCTGCTCGGCTATTTCGACGCCATTCAGGAAAGAGCCCATGACGAGCAGCGCCAGGTCGCGGTGCTGCTTTTCGACCTCGACCATTTCAAGCGCGTCAACGACCGCTTCGGCCATCAGTCGGGCGACGCCGTGCTCACCGCCTTTGCGCGCATGGCCCGCCAGTATATTCCGAACAACATCTTCGGCCGCATGGGCGGTGAGGAATTCGCAGCCTTCGCAGCGGTTACGGACCAGACGGAAGCCGAGGCGATCGCCGAAGCGATCCGCACCGAATTCTGCCGCCTTCCCGTCAGCACCGGCGAGGTGATCGTTCCGGTCACCGTCAGCATCGGCATCGCGCTCGCCTCCTCGATCGAAGCCAATATCGACAAGCTGATTTCGGCCTCCGACCGGGCGCTCTATGCAGCGAAAGCGGCCGGCCGCAACTGCACGGTCACGTTCGGCGAAGCGGAGGCCGCAGCCCCGGTGCCGGCCGCGCCGAGCAGCGCCGCCGGCGAGCTGGTGCCGACGGTCGACGACCAGGTCGAGGCCCTGCGGCGCATGAGCACGCTGTCGCGTGCCGGCTAGCCTGATAATCCCGAAAACCGGAGTCGATCCCCGGGGTTAGGCACAGGTTTTAAAGTGACTGGTGCGCCCTGCGAGGCGCGCAGCCGCTGAAGCCGGTTGCCTCGCCAGCATCTTTTCGAGGCCCGGCAAATCCGCTAAGCCTCAGCGCATGACGATACCGCCCTTCCTCTCGATCGATCCCGCCAGCCGCCATGTCTCGCTGGATGCCCGCAATCCGGCCTTTTACGGCAATCCGAACGCCGTCTATGCGGCGCTTCACGCCCATTGCCCGACCTTTTATTGGAAGGAGCAGAAGCAGTGGTTCTTCACTGGCTACGACCATGTGAACGGTCTGTTGCGCGACCGCCGCTTCGGCCGGCAGATCCTGCATATCGCCAGCCGCGAGGAGATCGGCCTTGCCGAGCCGAGCCCTCATCTTGCCAGTTTCGATCTCTCGGAACGCTATTCCCTGCTCGAACTCGAACCGCCGGAGCACACGCGGCTGCGCACGCTGGTCAACCGGGCCTTCGTGTCCCGCCATGTCGAGAAAATGAAGCCGGAGCTTGTCGAGCTTGCCAACCGGCTGATCGACGGCTTTGCGGACCGGCGCGAGGTCGAGCTGCTCTCGGCCTTTGCCGACATCATACCGGTGACGATGATCGCCCGCATGATCGGCATTCCCGAAGAGATGGGGCCGCAGCTGCTCGCCTGGTCGCACGCCTATGTCCGCATGTACATGTTCGGCCGGACGCGCGAGCAGGAGGACGAGGCCGAACGGGCGGCGAAGGAATTTTCTGACTATGTCAGGACGGTGATCGCCGAACGGCGCGCCGAACCGCGCGACGACCTGCTGACCCACATGATCCATACCGAGCACAAAGGCCAGTATCTGACCGAAGAGGAGCTGATCTCGACGACGATCGTATTGCTCAACGCGGGGCATGAGGCGACCGTGCACCAGATCGGCAATTCCGTGCGCACCATCCTCGACAGCGGCACAGATCCGGCGATACTCTTCCGGGACGAGGCGACGACGGAGCGCACCGTCGAGGAAACGCTGCGCATCTGCGCCCCGGTCCACATCTTCCAGCGCTGGGCGCTCGAGCCTGCGGAAATCGACGGCGTCTCCTTCAAGCGCGGCGACAAGGTCAGCCTCATCCTCGCAGCCGCCAATCTCGATCCGGCGAAATTCACCGATCCCCTCGCCTTCCGGCCAGACCGCAGCGAAGCGGCAAACCTCTCCTTCGGTGCCGGCATTCATTTCTGCATCGGCGCGCCGCTGGCGCGGCTGGAACTCAACGTCGTGCTGCCGATCCTGTTCGAGCGGCTTCCCGGCCTCAGGCTGGCAAAGACGCCCGTGGTCAAGGACGTCTACCATTTCCACGGGCTGGACCGCCTGGATCTGCGGTGGTGATCAAGCCCCTCGCATATCAGCCGTAACGGCCGGTGATGTAATCACGATTGCCGCAGCCGTGCATGAAAACGTCGCGTTCCGGCGACATGCTCTCGTGTCCGGCAGCCTCGCGCAGCGTGCGGCCGCAATCCTGCGGCGTTACGCCGCCTGTTCCTGAAGCTTGCTGGAGATGTCGAGCGCCGACATCGGTTTTCCGATCAGGTAGCCTTGCAGCTGGTCGCAGCCGGCCTCTCGCAGGATCGTTGCCTGGCGCGAATTTTCGATGCCTTCCGCGGTGACGGGAATCTGCAGAGCGGTCGCCAGGGAGATGGTTGCCTTGAGGACATCGGCGCCGTTGGAGGCCTGGTCGAGCGCGGATACGAGCGAGCGGTCGATCTTCATCCGGTCGAAGCCGAACTGCCGCAATGCGCCGATGCTTGCATAGCCGCACCCAAAGTCGTCGAGAGCGAATTTAATACCGACCTGCTTGAGGTGATCGATCGACCGGCGGGCCTGATCCGGATTTGTCATGAGAACGCCTTCGGTAATCTCCAAGGTCAGGCGTCTCGGATCGAAATCGAGATCCTCGAGAAGCGAGATCACTTCGTCGGCAAATTCCGGATTGCAGAGTTGGACCGGCGAAACGTTCACGGACAATGCCAGGCCGGGCCAGTTCCTGGCATGCTCGATCGATGTTTTCAGCATATGAACGCCGAGCGCATCGATGAGGCCGCACCTTTCGGCAAGCGGAATGAAAATCTCCGGGCTGATATTTCCCGTCGCAGTTCGCCAGCGCGCCAGCGCCTCAAGGCCGGTGACCGCGCCCGTCGTCGCAGAGACGAGAGGCTGGAAAACCGCTTCGATTGTTCCATCGCCGATGGCGTCCTTCAACAGGCTTTCCAGTTCGGCGACCCTTAGGCGCTCGCGATCCAGCTCGGGGTCGTATTCGATCGCCCGGCCCCTGCCGTTTTCCTTGGCGCGATAGAGCGCCATGTCAGCCCGGCGGAGCAGCTCCAGCGGCAGTATGTCTCTCTCACGGGCCGCAGCGCCGATGCTCGCGCCAACCTCGATCGTTCGTCCGTCTATTTTGAAGGGCTCGGCAAACAGTGCCAGAATGGTCTCTTCTATCTCTTTACGCGCGGCGGTTCCAACCTGAACCAGCGCGAACTCGTCGCCTCCGAGCCGCGCCACAGCAACGACTTCAGGATGGCAGGCGCTCAACGCTTTCGAGACGATCCGGATCAGGTCGTCTCCAACCGCATGCCCCCAGGCGTCGTTGACAGCCTTGAATCCATCGAGATCGACCAGATAGAGCCGGGGCGGCGAAAAATCCGAGCCTTCCGACTCTCCCAGGAGGGTGAGAAGCCCATGCCTGTTCAACAGGCCGCTTAGGCTATCATGGTTCGCTTCGAAAATCGCCGCCTGCGCCAATTGGTTCAGGCGCCGCGCCTCGGAGGCGCCGACCAGCAAAACGCCCGCCAGGAACAGCACAAGGATGATGACGGCTGCCGCGACATAAGGATAGACCCCCTGAAACACGGCGCTACCCGGCGCCTTGCTCGGCCAAACAAGATGGCCGACGACGCTGCCCTTGAGGTCCGTGATCGGCGTATTCAGCAGACCCGGCTCGGGCGCGGCGGCAAGGCGCAACCCTTCGAGTTCGTGTTCGCTCGAAAGCGTGGCGAGAACTTCCGCGTTGAATTCCTTGTAGAAGCTCAGCACGCTGAGCTTCGGCAGCTCGCCTTCTTTCTCGAATGGCTGGATTGCCTGTGACGCGATCAGCGCGATACCCGTTTTGGTCTTGATGAAATTGACCACCGGCGCCTGGCCGGAATCGGCTGCCTTGTCGACCTGCCGATAAAAGGATGCGCCGAAATAGGTACCGGGCTGGAAAGGCTTGCCCTTGGCATATGCGGAGATGATCGACGAGCGGTCGGGGCCGATCACGACGGCGCCGTCATAGAGGGGGTAGTCCGCACTGGTTTTACCCCAGTTCTCATAGGCCCAATCTGCCGCACCAGGAGCTGAGATCGCCTTATAGGCGTCATCCCATACGGCATTATCAGTCGTTGTCGCGCTCAGGCGATCGACAAAGGCTGCGACGGCCGCCCGGGCGGCGCGCGTGGCCCTGGCATCGTCGATCTCATTCGCCGACCGGGTCATCGTCGTCACGACGTGGGCCATGAGGCCTGTCAGCACGAGAGCGATGACAAGGAAGCAAACAGTTGTCGCAATATTGGAAAACGTTTGGGTGCGAACGTGCCTACCCGCAAGATTCGACGACATGCCAATCCCGGAAAGATGAATTGTAAGGCCATGTCTATGGTGACGGCAGGAGACATCATGTCCGCAATGCGCTGCAGATAAGGTCTACCATTTGACGATGTAGGCACACTTAAAGCGAACGATAAAATGCCGTCTATCCGCAAAAGAGCAGCGGCGATTTCAGGAAAAACCGCCCATAATCGCCGCAATCCGGGACAGAGCCTGCATGGGGAGAGGCCGTTTGCAGCCGCTTCCTAAACCTTGATCACATAATCCTTGCGAGTCGTTTCAACGACTTCCCAGGTTCCCTTGAAGCCGGGTCTCAAGATCATCCGGTCGCCTGCCTTCAGATGAACCGGCTCGCCGCCATCCTCGGTCACGATCGAATGGCCGGACAGCAGGCTGAAATATTCCCATTCCTCATAGACGATCCGCCACTTGCCCGGCGTCGCCTCCCAGATCCCGGAATAGAGGCCGCCTTCGGATTCCTCCAGGTTCCATGTGCAGAATTGCGGATCGCCGGAAATGATCCGGTCCGCCTCGGGGGCGCCGAACTCCGGTTCTATGCCGTCGGTGCTGAAGGTAATGAAGTTCCCCACGGCCATCGCAGACCTCTCCGATATCAATATGTTCTTCGCAGCAAATGTTCGTCTGTGGCCGCAAAAGCTCGACGAAAGATCTACCGTAACAACGATTAAAACCTTTCAGACACCCTTTCAACACGGATGAAGAGCATCTACATCGCCTAATACCGGGGAGACATCGCGGACCTAAGACCAGTCGAAACGAAGGTCAACCGACCCGGGGGAATGGTAGATCCGACGGACTCCAGGAGTGTTTGATGGGGTGGGAAGCGCTGGAGCTGTGGGGCAAAGATGCGGTTCGCATCGAAAAACTCTCCGGCGGAGTCGCCAATGATGTCTGGAGCGTGCGCGTCAACGGGCGACTCGCGGTCGGTCGGCTGGGCACCAGGAGCGACGCCGATCTCGCCTGGGAGGCCGATCTCCTTCGCCACCTTGACCGCGAAGGTCTGAGCGTGCCGGTGCCGATCCCGGCGGCCGATGGAAGCCTGTTCGCCGATGGCCTTATGGTGATGGAATATATGCATGGCGGGCCACCTGAGACGGAAGACGACTGGCGTCGCGTCGCCGAGACACTCCGCGAGTTGCATCGGTTGACGCGGGGTTGGAAGCAGCGCCCAGGCTGGCGGTCCTCGATTGATCTCCTGCACACCGAAACCGGGACGAGGATCGACCTTGCAACGATGCCGCCGAATGGCGTCGCGCGATGCAGAGCGGCGTGGGCGCGGCTTATCGGTCGCGAGACGCGCGTCGTCCACGGCAACCCGACCAACCCTGGCAATATCCGCATGACGGCGAACCGCGTCGCACTGATCGACTGGGATGAATCGCATGTTGACGTCCCAGATCTGGATCTCGCCCTGCCCTACAATGCCGCCAGTCTCGAAGGCACAGCGTACGACGTCGCCGCGCAAGCATCGGCCGCGTGGGAAGCCGCCGTCTGCTGGGAAGACGACTATGCCATCAAGCGACTTGCAGAAGTGCGAGCGGTTTGAGCAACGGCACCGAGGGGCGGCCTCTCCCCAGACGCTTCAATCAAAATAGCTACGGGCGTGGGTCCGTCGTCACGGATTGATAGGCTGTCGTCGGAGGAATGAGATTCGCTTCAAGCGGAGCGCACGCTTTTCCAAGAGATGCCATGAAAGCCACCCGAACAACATCGCTGTCGGCAAGGAAAGGGCGAACACGCTCCACGGCGTGCTGTATTGGCCGAGGGCATAATTCACCACCTGCTCCACTGGCCAGCCATATAGATAGGTGCCGTAGGAGAGGTCGCCCAAGCGGTCGAGCGTCGGCAGGCGTATAATTGGCGAGGTCGCGATGTAGACAAGCGGATAGGCGAACAACATGGGTCCGTAAAGATAGTCGGGCCAAAAGACGGCGAAGAGCACACCGAGCGCCACGAAGATCGATGCCAAGACAATATTTGGCTGCCACTTTTCGATCACGAACCAGAGAAGCGAACCGCAGAAGAAGAAGGGAGCGATAAAAGTGAAATCCGTGATCAGCTTTCTGTCTGGCCACGGATGCTCGAAGAAAAGCTCCCACGTGACGGCCACGGTTAGGACAAGCGCCATCAACGGCGCTCGGAGGAGCCCGATGGCCATAAATGCCGCAAGGATGAGGTAGCAGAAGATTTCCTGGCGAATCGTCCAAAGAGAGCCGTTGGTAAAGGTGGCAAGCCAGGAGATTGCAGGATCATAAAACTGCACTTTCGGCAGGACCATGCCATAACTCGGATTGAGCACCGAATAGACTGTCGTCCTCACATGATACGACCAGCCCAGGTAGCCACCAATGCCCAACGGGCTGAAAATGGCGCCTAAAACATACACGCTGAGCAGCGTGCAGACGACAAGCGCCGGATATATCCTAAGCACCCGCCGCCAGAGAAAACCGCCGACGCTGCCGAACTGCGCGCTCTGCGTGACGAGGAAGCCGCTGGTGATGAAAAACGCGTAGACCCCGAATCTACCAAGATTCCTGCCCTCGCCGAGCAAGCGCATGAAAGGCTCGTTCGCCGTGGTCTTTTCCGAGATAAGGAAGGCATGCGAGAATATGACCATGGAGGCTGCACCGAGCCTGATCATGTTGAAGTTCGGGTAAAATGGCTTCCTGACTGCAGGCTCCTGCATGCGAGCCCCCGTTCCCTCAAGGTTTAACAGATCATTAAGGTGGGTTTTGAACGTTGTCACGACCGTTATGAAAATAGGGCGAGATAACCTTTGATCCGCCGAACTACGCCTCGGTCGAATTATTGTTGGCCTGAGAATGACCGCTCTTATGGATCGAGTTGGACGGCTCGCCGCCTCACTCCCCTCTTTTTCGATTTTTAGTCCGATCAAACAAAATCAGCGCCCGACTCTGCTCGAACCGGGCGCTGATCCCATAATTGCATCGGGCAAACGTAGTCTGCGAAATTTACAAATGCTTGCTGCGAAGGACGGTCAGTGTTCTTCGCAGCAAACCCTTGCATAGACCACGATTGAAATCGTTGTATTTTTTATGCGCGTTCGCATCGTATGTTCAACATCGTCGCAGCGTACCATTGCTCAGCTCCAAGGCTTTCGCAGCATACCTATGTTCGATTTTGCAACCAAAAAAATACGTTCCCACGCGACAAAGCAATGGTGAACGTTTCAGCTGGAACGAGGCTGGCGCTGGGTTGTCCTAGTCACGGGCTCCGATTGTGGCCGGCTAAGGTGGCGGCTCCCCTACCAGATCACCTTGGACAGCTCGGAGACGACATCGTCCCCATAGCTCTCGTCCTTGATGCTGAACTCCGCCTCGCCAGACACGAGATTGAAGTTGAAGTAGACTTCAGCCTGATCTTGTCCGAGGAAAATCTTAGTGGTGTACCAGTCTCCGGGACCGCCGCCGAAGCCGCCTCCAGAGGAGCGGACGGTCGCTGGTCCGAGAAATGCTATATCGAATTCCAGCGTATCCTGTTTGACATCTGAAAAGCGAAGATCGCTCGCTTCCAGGGCTTTTCCCAGTGCGGAAAGGAATCGAGTGGGGCGCGGCCCGCCTGTGACATGGCGGAACGTGCCATGCGACTCACTATGCAGTTCGATGACGAATTTCGTTTCGTCGTCGCCCTGGCCGTACGACGCCATCAAGGCGAGATCATCAGCGTTCGATTTAACCGGCAACGGTGTGATCTTGAAGGGAAGCGACACAGGAGGCCGGCCGTCGGCAACCTGATCTTGTGCGTATAGGCTGCCCGAGAATACAGCGCTCGCAAATACCATCAAGACGGAGCGTCGAGTGATCATTCATTCTCCTAAGTAAGAACCTGCCGCCACGGACTTAGCACGCCGCCTTGGCTGGGCCGCGGACGAGATTATTCCCAGTCGCCATCGTCGTCTTCGCCCGCTTCCGCAGCAGTCAGTCCGATCTGGTATCGATGCGTCGGTACAGAGATGAAATCGACCGCGGCGGGGTTCAGAAACAGGTAGTGATGGTACGGGACGGCCTGGATGTACCGCGCTCCGAACTCCGGAATATACTTGCCATCAAAGATATCGGAAAAGGCATCGTACATTTTTCGTTCGCTCTCGATCGAAAGCTCTCGCCTTGCTCCGGAGGACAGCTGGTAGACGCAGCGGAAGGACAGCCTCTCGGCCTCATCGAGAGTCTTCTCCACAAGTTTGTTGACCTCGTCCACCTGTTCCTGCGTCACTTTTCCGGAGGCAAGGTCCTGTTCGATCACCTCTTTGGGAGGGCCGAAGATGACTCGTTTCAGGCGCTCCAAGCTTTTTTTGTCGTAGTCCGCCTCGCCGAAGTCGAGCACGATGGATTCGATGATTTCCCAGTCCCGGTTATCGGGATATTGCAGATTTGAAGGGTTTTCGTAGGTCTCGTGTTCTGGACCGTAGTCGTCATGCGCCTCGCTACAGAAATAGATGTCGGCGATAGCATCTCTGCGAATGGCTACCAACTGATTGGTCAGACTTCGAATGGGGATGAAGTAGCTCGAACCCATCATCGCGCGCGAAAACTGAACGCGAGCTTCTTCCGAGATGGAAAGGACGAGTGGCCTTCCGCCAGCAGCAAAGTGGAAGGATACCTCACCGTAATATTGGTGTTCGGTCGGGGCGCTGTCGTCGTAAAACGCCGCCACGATCGGAGCGTTAACTCCCAACAGGCGGTCTTCGGTCGAATTGAACAGCTTCGCCAGCGCCTTCATCTTTGCAGGCGGGACCTGTGCCCCCTTTTCCCATCGCTGATATGTCGGTTGCGTGACTTTAATCGCCTCCGCTACCTCTGTCTGGGTCATTTCGGCAGCAAGCCGATGTTCTCGCAACCTATTCGATGCCATGATCGCCCCCACGTCTGTATAATATACGTATATTATACAGACGTGGGCTTGGCAATCATTTTCGTCGGCGACATACCTAGTGGGCGGGAGCTTTTGTTGCCATCAGCACGCAGCAGCCAAAGCACTCCCGTCGCAGGCAGCCAAGGAGATGCAAAGCGACGTCACCGAAATCCAGAAGCACGGTTCGGCTCCCTCCTCTCCGCTCGATGATTGCCGACGCGCGATCCGACAGGAACCACGCCTGGGTTTTCGTCTCGGCCGATCGGGCATAAGTCAGGACCTCTAGGAATGAAGACAGATCGCGTTTGAGCCGATTGCCAGTCAGATCTTCGAAAGCGCCTGCTCGAGATCGGCGATGATGTCCTTGACGTCCTCGATTCCGATCGAAAGCCGCACCACATCGGGGCCGGCGCCGGCGGCGATCTGCTGCTCGTCGGTCAGCTGCCGGTGCGTGGTCGAGGCCGGATGAATGACGAGCGAGCGGGTGTCGCCGATGTTGGCGAGATGGGAGAAGAGCTCCAGGCCTTCGACCAGCGTCTTGCCCGCTTCGTAGCCGCCCTGAACGCCGAAGGTGAAGACGGAGCCTGCTCCCTTCGGCGAGTAGCGCTGCTGCAGGGCGTGGTTCGGGTCGTCTTCGAGGCCGGCATAATTCACCCAGGCGATCTTGCTGTGCGCCTTCAGCCATTTCGCCACCGCCATCGCATTGTCGCTGTGGCGCTGCATTCTGAGCGGCAGTGTTTCGATGCCGGTCAGGATCAGGAAGGCGTTGAAAGGCGAGATCGCCGGGCCGAGGTCGCGAAGACCGAGCACGCGGGCGGCGATGGCGAAAGCGAAATTGCCGAAGGTCGCGTGCAGGACCATGCCGTTATATTCCGGTCTCGGGCTCGACAGCATCGGGTAATTGCCGGATTTCGACCAGTCGAAGGTGCCGCCGTCGACGATGAGGCCGCCCATGGAATTGCCGTGGCCGCCGAGGAATTTGGTCAGTGAGTGAACGACGATATCGGCACCGTGTTCAATCGGGCGAATGAGATAGGGAGTTGCCATCGTATTGTCGACGATCAGCGGCAGGCCGTGGCGATGCGCGACCTCGGCGATCGCGGCGATATCGACGAAGGTGCCGCCAGGATTGGCGAGGCTCTCGATGAAGATGGCGCGCGTCTTGTCGTCGATCTGGCTTTCGAAACTTGCGGGATCATCGGGATCGGCCCAGCGGACCTGCCAGCCGAAATTCTCGAAGGCATGGCCGAACTGATTGATCGAGCCGCCGTAAAGCCTGCGGGCGGCGACGAAATTCTCGCCGGGGCGCATGATGGTGTGGAAGACGATCATCTGCGCCGCATGGCCGGAGGCGACGGCAAGGGCGGCGGTTCCCCCTTCGAGCGCTGCGACACGCTCCTCGAGCACGGCCTGCGTCGGGTTCATGATGCGGGTGTAGATATTGCCGAAAGCCTGCAGGCCGAAGAGAGAGGCGGCGTGGTCGGAATCATTGAAGACGAAAGCGGTGGTCTGGTAGATCGGGGTCACCCGCGCGCCGGTCGCCGGATCGGGCTGGGCGCCCGCATGAATCGCCAAAGTGTTAAATCCCGGATCATTCTTGACCATGTCGTCCTCCAGTTTTGCTGACGGGCAGGATCATAGCCTGTCGCCGATGAAAGTTAATCGCGATCCGTTTCAACCCAGGGGCGTTGGGTGGAAAATCCGTCTCCGCGGACGGCACGTCAGGCAACGAGCCGAGGATACTCGATCGCCGGGCAGCGATTCATCACCACCTTGATGCCAGCGGCCTCCGCCTTAACCGCAGCCGCATCGTCGCGGACGCCGAGCTGGGCCCAGACGACCTTCGGCAGCGGCTTCAGCGCCAATACTTCTTCGACGACCCCATCCAGATATTCGGCGGCGCGAAAGACGTCGACCATGTCGATCGGGACGGGAATGTCGGCGAGCCGGGCATAGACCGTACGGCCGTGAATCTGTTTGCCCGCCTGCCCCGGATTGACGGGAATAACCTCATAACCGCGCGACAGCAGATAGCCCATAACGCCGTTGCTCGGCCGCGCCGGATTGGGCGAGGCGCCGGTCAGCGCGATGGTCTTTACCGAATGCAGGATGTCGGCAAGATAATCGTCCGTGTAAATGTCGTGGTTCATACCGGCTTCTCCACTCCCAAATGCCCTCGGCAGGGCGTAATGTTTGTTTACGTCTCCATGAAACCGGAGGCGCATGTTTCCCGTATATATGAGTTGGGTGCTCCAGGAGGATGATTCGATGAAAAAACTCGCTCTTGCCCTCGCGCTCGTGCTCGCCGCATCACCGGCACTGGCGATCTCGCGTTACAATCCGCTCGCCATGAGCTGCGCCAGCGTGCGCGCCGCCATCCACAATCAGGGCGCCGTCATCTTCCGCTACCAGTCTCCTCGCGGCCTGCCGCTCTACGATCGCTATGTCCGCAACAGCAATTACTGCGACGCGACCGACTATGCGGAATGGACGCATATTCCCTCGAAAGACAATCCACGCTGCCCTGTTTTGAACTGCCAGAACATCGACAACCTTGACGGGATGCTGTTCATTCCACATTATCAACTCTGATAATTCCGCCGCCGCGATCGGTGCGAGAGGGATACGCTCTTCGCGCTTGCGAAAGAGCTGCAGCTCAATCCCGCGCTGCGATTTGTTTTAAATTATACAATCAGCAGCTTCAATTTTCCTCTATATCAAAGTTATAGAATAATATCTATATTTCAGCACCATAGGGTAATCGGTTGTCGAACCCCTCCAAATAATTTCTTTCTTTGTTCCATACATGGACGCATTATGTTCTTACGTCCATTAGAAACATCTCATAGTTGAAAGCAGCTTCTGGATTGAACGCATATCGCGCGCACGTAAAAATTGCTCCGAAGGACTGCCATCGGATACACATCGACGGATGCTGATCGGCATTTGAACGACGCCGTCACGGGCCCGCCTCCATTTTCGTACAAATCCCAGTTGTCTTTTCAGAAATTTAGGCCGCCTATGGAAAGGCGCTTCCTTCCCTCGGCTCTCGGGTTTTACTTCCTTGCCTCTCGACGTCATTCTTCTCGTTCTTTTTGGCGCATTGCTGCACGCGACATGGAATGCCATCGTCAAGGCCGGCAACGACAAATCCCTCGATGCGGCGCTGATTTCGGCGGGCGGCGCGGTTTCGGCCCTGCCGTTCCTTGCATTCCTGCCGTTGCCGCACGCTTCGGCCTGGCCGTTCATCGGCGCCTCGGCCATCCTGCAGTTCGCCTATTTCCAATTGGTCGCCGCCGCCTACCGGGCCGGCGATATCGGCCTCGTCTATCCGCTGATGCGCGGCTGCGCGCCGCTGCTGATTGCCGCCACAAGCGGCTTCGTGCTGCAGGAAAAGCTTTCCCCCGCAGCACTTGCCGGCATCATGACGATCTGCGCCGGAGTGCTGACGCTCGCCCTGGAAGCGCGGCGAGGCAACAGCCACGCCGTGATATTCTCGCTCGCCAATGCCTGCGTCATCGCCAGCTACACCTATGTCGACGGAATCGGCGCACGCCTTTCCGGCAATGCCGTCTCCTACACATTGTGGATGTCGCTGCTGCCGCCCGTCCTGCTGTTCTCATGGGCGACATCCCAGCGCGGCGCTTTCGCCGTGACGCGTCATATCCGTCGCAACTGGTGGCGCGGCCTCGTCGGCGGCGCCGGCTCGATCGCTTCCTACGGGCTGGCGCTCTGGGCGATGACGAAGGCCCCGGTCGCTACCGTTGCCGCCTTGCGCGAAACCGCAATCTTGTTTGCGCTGGTGATCTCCGTCACCGTGTTCAAGGAAAAGGCCAGCATCTGGCGCTATGTCGCAGGCGTCGTCATCGCGATCGGCGGCCTGGTTCTGAAACTGGCGTGACTACTCGCCCTTCCATTCCGCCTTACGCTTGCCGAGAAAGGCGCCGATCCCTTCCTGCGCATCGCTTGTCAGCATGTTTTCGACCATCACACGGGCGGTATAGTCATAGGCTGCCTCCACCGGCAGTTCGAGCTGGCGGTAAAAGGCTTCCTTACCGATCTTCAGGATCAGCGGCGACTTGCCGGCGATGACGCCGGCATATTTGGCGACCACCTGGGCCAAATATTGTTTCGGTACGATGCGGTTGACGAGGCCGAAGTCCTTGGCGGTCGGGGCGTCGATCGTCTCACCGGTCAAGAGCATCTCCATCGCCTGCTTGCGATGAGCAGCGCGCGAAACCGCGACCATTGGGGTCGAGCAGAACAGGCCGATATTGACCCCCGGGGTGCAGAATGTCGACGTATCCGTGCAGATCGCCAGATCGCAGGAGGCAACGAGTTGACAGCCTGCGGCCGTCGCAAGCCCATCAACCTCGGCGATGACGGGCTTCGGCAGATGCGTGATCTTCAGCATCAGATCGGCGCAGAGCCGGAAGGACCGTTCGAAGAAGGCGGCTCCCTGATCGTCATCGGCGCGATGGGCGGTGAGTTCCTTGAGATCGTGGCCGGCGGAAAAGACGTTGCCGGTCGAGGCGATGACGACGACCCGCACATCCAGATCCGCAGCCGCCGCCTCGAGCGCGTTCATCAGCGCTTCGAGAAGCGCGATCGAAAGCACGTTTGTCGGCGGGTTGTTGAGGACGAGCCGCAGCACCCCGTCCCGCAGCGAGCGGAGCAGCAATCCACCCTCATCCGCGCTGTCTGCGTCCTTCCGGAAGGATACGATTTCGGCCATGATGCTGCTCCCTGCGCTTGATTTTCCAAACAGCAGTTCTGCCACAAGGCGCCGGCAATTTCGAGCAATATCGGCGGTTTAGGCGAAAGCGGCCGGGGCCACTACTCTATCCAGAACCATGACCTCGATACCTCAGCCTTCGCCTCGGCGGGCGTCAGGCCGACATCGCGCAGCTGGTCGTCATTCAGTTCCGAAAGAGTGCGGCGGCTGCGGCGCTTTTCCAGCCAATGCTCGATAGCCGCGACGAGCCGCAGGGCCAAGCCGCTAAGCTTGCGGAGCTTCGGCGGGACGATATTGCGGGACGCTTCATTGATCTCGCTTGCTTCCAAAGACATCTCTGCTTCCTTTCCTCGACGGAGGAAAGATGCGCTGGAAGATGCCCCGAAAGAAGCTTATGGATATTATGATATGCATAAGGATTTCTTTGGGATGCCTCTCAATCTCGATCAGCTCGCGACCTTCGTCAACGTCGCAGATCTCGGAAGTTTTACGGCTGCGGCCGACAAGGAGGGGCTGACGCAACCGGCCGTCAGCCTGCAGGTCAAGGGGCTGGAACAGCGGCTCGGCGTTCGGCTCATCGAGCGCGTCGGGCGGCGGGCGCAGCCGACCGCGGCAGGGCTCGACCTGCTCGCGCATGCCAGGCGCCTGCTCCAGGAATCCGCCGCGGCGGAAGAAGCGATGACGCCGTATCGGGATGGCGCGAGCGGCCGCGTGCGCATCGGCAGCGGCGGCACGGCGTCGATCCATCTGCTTCCCCGCGCCATTGCCGCCGCCAGGAAAAGCATGCCCAACCTCGAAATCACCGTCCACATCGGCAATGCCGACGACATCCTGCGCGACCTGGAGGCCAACAGCCTCGATATCGCCGTCGTCGCCCTGCCCGCATCCGGACGGAACTTCGAGATCGAACCTTTCTACGAGGAGGAGCTGCTGGCCGTCGCGCCCGCGTGCAGCCGCATGCCCGAAGGCGGACCGGACGCCGCCTTCATGCGCGGCAGGACGCTGCTGCTTTACGAGGGAGGCAATACGAGACGCATGATCGACGACTGGCTGGCCGCCCCGGATAACAGGATCCGGCCCGCTATGGAGTTCGGCAGTATCGAAGCGATCAAGGAACTCGTGGCTGTCGGGCTCGGCTGGTCGATCCTGCCGGGGCTGGCGTTGAAGCGCGACCGTGCAGGGCTTGTGGCAACGTCGCCGCTAAGGCCCAAGCTCACGCGCCGCCTCGGCATGGTTCTGCGTCGCGACAAACATCTGACACGCGGGCTTCGTGAAATGATGAAATGTCTGCGCGAGTTCGAAGATTAGCGGCCTTTCGAGCGTGCAATCCTGCCTGTAAAGCGGCGTGAAAGTGTCAGGCACGGTCGTTCTTCAGGCAACAAATTGTGAGGTATTATAACACCACATATCTAACTTGCTGTTTTTACTATCTATTTTTTCCACGCATCGGGACGGCCCGTATTGACCGGATGTCACATTGCCTTTATACACCGCGCCAGAACGCAGCCTTTCCGGGCTGCTTTCTTTTTGGCCTGCCTCAGGCGTGCCAATCCAAGCAACAAGAAACGCCCTTCAAGCCCTCGGGCCAAGGGTCCCAAAAGAGAGTATTCACTATGGCAACCTTCTCCCAGAAGCCTGCAGAGGTGGAGAAGAAGTGGGTGATCATCGACGCCGAAGGGCTGGTCGTTGGCCGTCTCGCTTCCATCATCGCTATGCGCCTGCGCGGCAAGCACAAGGCAACCTTCACTCCCCACGTTGACGACGGCGACAACGTCATCGTCATCAATGCCGACAAGGTCGTTTTCACCGGCAAGAAGTATTCCGACAAGGTCTACTACTGGCACACCGGTTATGCCGGCGGCATCAAGGAACGCACGGCGCGCCAGATCATCGAAGGCCGCTTCCCGGAGCGCGTCCTCGAAAAGGCAGTCGAACGCATGGTTCCGCGCGGCCCCCTCGGCCGTCGCCAGATGAAGAACCTGCGCGTCTACGCCGGCTCCAACCATCCTCATGAAGCCCAGCAGCCGGTCGCCCTCGACGTTGCCGCGCTCAACAAAAAGAACGTAAGGAGCGCCTGATATGGCTGACCTCTCCTCCCTGAAGGAACTCGGCACGGCTTCCGAAGCTGCTGCTCCGGCCCACGTCCGCAAGGTCGATTCGCTCGGCCGCTCCTACGCGACCGGCAAGCGCAAGAACGCCGTCGCCCGCGTCTGGGTCAAGCCGGGCTCCGGCAAGATCATCGTCAACGGCAAGGAATTCGCGGAATATTTCGCCCGTCCGGTGCTGCAGATGATCCTGCGCCAGCCGATCGTCGCGGCTGCCCGTGACGGCCAGTTCGACATCGTCGCAACCGTTGCCGGCGGCGGCCTCTCCGGCCAGGCCGGTGCCGTTCGCCACGGCCTGTCCAAGGCGCTCACCTACTTCGAGCCGGGCCTGCGCTCGGTCCTGAAGAAGGGCGGCTTCCTGACCCGCGACAGTCGCGTCGTCGAACGCAAGAAGTACGGCAAGGCAAAGGCCCGCCGCTCCTTCCAGTTCTCCAAGCGCTAATCGCTTCGGACAGACGGAATTTACGAAGGCCGGGGAAACCCGGCCTTTTTGCTTGCGCGTTGAGGAGCTCGTGGGCCTGTTTGGCGCCATTGCCGCATTACGGTTCTGCTGATAGAAATCCGGCAAAGCGCTTCGCGAGTGTGCGAAGCGGCAGCCAAGGCCGCATCATGGGAACAACCAAGTCCGCAGACAACTAAGCCGCAACAACTTTGCGCTGTTGTTGCGGCGTCTGTCCCAGCAAATCCGATACTGATGAAAAGACAGATCGCCGCCGAATGAAATCATTTGAGCGGATCTTACCCATGTCTTATCCGAAAATTCCGTCCTGGAATTATTCCGTGCCGGCGGCATTGTTGCTGATGGCTCCCTTCGACATCCTGGCGTCCCTTGCCATGGACATCTATCTACCGGTCGTGCCGACGATGCCTCAGGCGCTCGCCACCTCGCCTGAAGTCATCCAGTTGACCCTCAGCCTCTACATGCTTGTGCTCGGCGTCGGGCAGATCGTCTTTGGTCCGATCTCCGACATCGTCGGGCGACGACCCGTCCTGCTCGGCGGAACGGCACTCTTTGCCGTTGCATCCTTCCTGCTTGCCGGGGCCTCATCGGCGTCCCTCTTCGTGGCCTTCCGATTGCTGCAGGCCATCGGCGCCTCAGCGGCTCTTGTCGCCACCTTCGCGACGGTGCGAGATGTCTACGCCGAGCGCCCGGAAAGCAGTGTGATCTATAGCCTGCTCGGTTCCATGCTATCTCTTGTGCCTGCGTTCGGGCCGATCGTCGGAGCGTTGATTGCGGACCGGTATGGGTGGCGCGCTATCTTTCTCGTCATCGGCCTCCTCTCGGTCGCCGCCGTTCTCAACGCCTGCACGCGATGGCATGAAACCCGCCCGACGGCTGCGGCCGCAACCATCGCGTTACGCCCCATTCTCACGAGCTTTCCCTTCTGGGTCTATACGACCGGTTTCAGTGCGGCGATGGGGGCCTTCTTCGTCTTCTTCTCGACTGCGCCCCGTATCCTAATCGATCAAGCCGGGTTTTCCGGCATCAGTTTCAGCCTCCTCTTTGCTTCGGTGGCACTGGTGATGATCGCGACGGCGCGCTTCGCCAAACACTTCGTCACGCGCTGGGGCATCGCAGGCAGCCTCGCAAGAGGAATGACGATGCTGCTTCTCGGTGCGGGGATGCTTGCCACGGGAGAAATGTTTCCGCTGGCGCCCGTCGCCAGTTTCATCCTTCCGATGTGGATCATCGCGGTCGGCATCGTCTTTGCAACGGCTGTCACCGCCAACGGTGCGCTCGCAGCCTTCGGCGATATCGCGGGGACGGCAGTGGCGCTCTATTTCTGCGTCGAAAGCCTCATCGTAGGAATTGCGGGCACATTATTCGTGGTTCTTCTCGATGGCGACACAGCTTGGCCGCTGGCAGGTTATACCGGCGTGACGGCACTGATCACTCTGGCGGGATTGCGCCAGCTCCTTCGGAAGACAGCCTGATCAACGGCTGCTGAACAGCGGCCGCTCGAAAACCTCGAGCGGCCGTCAAGCAACGGGATCGCTTGAAATCTCGGCGCACCTCGCCTACCCCTTCTGCTGCCCCGAAAGGAAACACCAGTTCCTTCCGGGGGATCAGGCGGACCTCGTCGAGTGGCAGCAGATCCGCCGCCCGCGGTGTAGTCGTGACCGGTGATCCGGCAACATCAGCCGACATCGAACGCGGCTCTGGTTCAGCGCCCACAGAGAAGGAGCCCCCTCTTGGCGAACAAGTCCATCGATCACGCCTTCACGGCCACCAGCCTCACCTCCGCCGCCAGCGACCCGACCTTTGCCGGTGCGCTGTCCTTCATGCGCCGACGCTTCACCAAGGAACTTGCTGGCGTCGATGTTGCCGTCTGGGGCATTCCTTTCGATGCCGCGACATCGAACCGGCCGGGCACGCGCTTCGGGCCGCAGGCGATCCGCCGCGCTTCGGCAATCTTCGACAACGACGCGCAATATCCCTTCAACCGAGAACTCTTCGCCGGCATGGCCGTGATCGACTACGGCGATTGCCTGCTCGATTATGGCAACCATCAGGACACGCCTGCGGCCATCGAACGCCAGGCGAACGTCATCCTCGACAGCGGCGCTTTCCTGCTGACGCTCGGCGGCGATCACTACGTCACCTGGCCGCTGCTCAAAGCCCATGCGGCAAAACACGGGCCGCTGGCCCTCGTGCAGTTCGACGCGCACCAGGACACATGGTTCGACGAAGAGCGGCGTATCGATCACGGTTCCTTCGTGGCGCGTGCCGCCCGCGAAGGCATCATCGATCCCGACCGCTCGATCCAGATCGGCATCCGCACCCATGCGCCGGAGGATTGCGGCATCAACATCCTCTATGGGCATCAGGTCGAGGACATGAGTGCCGGCGACATCGCCTCGGCGATCATCTCCCACACGCGCGGCGCTCCCGCCTACCTCACCTTCGATATCGATTGCCTCGATCCGGCTTTTGCGCCGGGCACCGGCACGCCGGTCGCCGGCGGACCGTCGAGCGCCAAGATCCTCTCGGTGCTGCAGCGCCTGCATCAGCTCGACATTCTCGGCGCCGACGTGGTCGAGGTGTCGCCGCCCTATGATCATGCCGATATCACCGCCATTGCGGGGGCAACAGTGGCAATGTATATGCTGGGTCTTCACGCCGAGCGACGCGCCATCGCTGTGTCACAAGGCTGACGTATCATCGCAAACTGAATCCGGAAACCTTCAGAACCCATTGAAAGCGCAGGTCTAACATGGCACCGAAAATCTTCATCGACGGCGAACACGGCACAACGGGTCTGCAGATCCGCACGCGCATGGCCGGCCGCCGCGATGTCGAGCTTCTGTCCATTCCCGAGGCCGAGCGGCGCAACGCCGCCATGCGCGAGGACATGCTCAACAGCGCCGACATCGCCATTCTCTGCCTGCCCGACGACGCGTCGAAGGAAGCGGTGCAGATGGTGTCGGCCAACAACAACGTCCGGGTCATCGACACCTCGACCGCCTTCCGCGTCAATCCCGGCTGGGCCTATGGCTTTGCCGAAATGGACAATGCGCAAGCGGACAAGATCAAGGCCGCCCGCTTCGTCGCCAATCCCGGCTGCTATCCCACCGGCGCAATCGGCCTCATCCGGCCGCTGCGCGCCGCCGGCATTCTGCCGGACGGCTATCCGGTGACGGTCAACGCGGTCTCCGGTTATACCGGCGGCGGTAAGCAGATGATCGCGCAGATGGAAAACCCGGATCACCCGGACGCGATCACAGCACCGCATTTCCTGTACGGCCTACCGCTCACCCACAAGCACGTGCCTGAGATGACCGTGCAC
The DNA here is from genome assembly GCF_002211395.1 of Rhizobium sp. R339. Taxonomy (NCBI): domain Bacteria; kingdom Pseudomonadati; phylum Pseudomonadota; class Alphaproteobacteria; order Hyphomicrobiales; family Rhizobiaceae; genus Rhizobium; species Rhizobium sp. R339. The sequence goes on along the minus strand of NZ_LOKV01000024.1, from coordinate 241,099 downwards.
GGCCTGCTCGACCGTGCACCGATCTTCTCTCCATCCGTCGGCAAGTTCGCGCAGGGCATGATCGTGCAGGTGCCGCTGCACCTCGACGATCTCGCCGAGGGCACGACGATGGAAAGCATCCACGCCGCACTCGTCGCCCATTATACCGGTCAGGAGATCGTCACCGTCGTGCCGCTCGCCGAAAGCAAGGCGCTCCCCCGCGTCAACGCCGTCGAGCTCGAAGGCAAGGACACGATGAAGCTCTTCGTCTTTGGCAAGGAAGGCGGCTCGCAGGTCAATCTGGTGGCGTTGCTCGACAATCTCGGCAAGGGCGCCTCGGGCGCCGCCGTCCAGAACATGGACCTGATGCTCGCCTCCTGACGTCATGACGCCGGACGCGCTTTTCGCCGGCGTGCAGGCATGGTTTGCCGCCGCCCTACCCGACCACGGCATCTATGCGCTGATGGCCTTCGCCGTCATCGCCGGGCTTGCCCGCGGCTTCTCCGGCTTTGGCGCTGCGCTGATTTTCATTCCGCTCGGCGGTGCGATCGTCGGGCCGAAGCTGGTCTCGCCGATCCTGCTCGTCATTGATGGCGTTGCGACGCTCGGGATGATCCCGCCCGCCTGGCGCGGCGCCAACCGACGCGAGGTCTTCATCATGGCGGCGGGTGCTGCCCTTGGCGTGCCGGCCGGCACTGCCATACTGGCTTTGCTGGACCCGATGCTCTTGCGCTGGAGCATCGCGATCATCGCCATCAGCCTGCTTGCGCTTCTGGTATCCGGGTGGCGTTACCACGGCGCGCCCTCCGCACCGCTTACCAGCGGCGTCGGCCTGATCGCCGGGCTTTTCAGCGGCGCGGCACAGCTCGGCGGGCCGCCTGTGGTCGCCTACTGGCTCGGCGGTAAGAGCGACCGCACGCGCGTCAGGGCAAATGTCGTGCTTTATTTCTCGATCTCAACCGTCTTCAGCGTCATCAGCTATTATGTCGGCGGCCTGTTCGTGCCGGCCGTCTTCGCGCTCACCGTCGTCATCCTGCCGAGTTATGCCATCGGCCTCTACGGTGGTTCGAAACTCTTCGGGCTTGCCGAGGAACGGACCTTCCGCATCGCCTGCTACGTGCTAATTGCTGCCGCGGCGATCATCGGCATGCCACTGCTCGATGGGGTGCTGCGCTGAACGATTCTCTTCAGTTATGCTCTGCGATCAGCGTCTCGCGCGGATATTCACCGTAGAAGCCGCGCCAGTTGGCGATGGCGAAGCCGAAGACCACCAGCGCGCCGGCCTGGTGCAGCAGGCCCCAGTGCAGCGGCACCTGCATCAAGAGCGTGGCGACGCCGATCGCCGCTTGTATCGTCACCAGCGCAAAAAGCAGGACGGCGCGGCGCGCATGGGTGGTCCATGATGCGCCGCGAAGGGCGATCACCATATTGATCAGCGTGAGCGCGAAGAGCGTATAGGCGCCGATGCGGTGGATGAACTGCACGGTCTTCGGATTCTCGAAGGCGTTGATCCAGAAAGGCTGCTGGATCAGCAGATCCGACGGGACGACCGCGCCGTCCATCAGCGGCCAGGTATTATAGGAAAAGCCTGCATCGAGCCCCGCCACCAGCGCGCCGAGATAGATCTGGAACAGCGAGAAAATGGCGATCGCGGCAGCAAATGCGCGCGAGCTTCGTGCCGGCGCCGGATCATTCGAATGTCTGGAGAGACCGCGCATGATCCACATGCAGGAGGCGAAGATCAGGCAGGCCATGACGAGATGGGTCGCGAGCCTGTATTGGCTGACGTCGGTGCGGACCGAAAGACCGGAGGACACCATCCACCAGCCGATGAAGCCCTGCAGGCCGCCGAGCGCCAGGATGCCGGCGAGCGGCCAACGCAGGCGTCTCTCGATCCGCCCCGTCAGCCAGAAATAGATGAGCGGCAGGGCAAACATCACGCCGATGCCGCGGGCGATCAGCCGATGCGCCCATTCCCACCAGAAGATGCCCTTGAACTCGTCGACGGTCATGGAGCTGTTCAATTGCTGAAATTCGGGAATGCGCTGGTAAAGGCGGAACTCCTCCTCCCATTCGGCAGCCGACAGCGGCGGGATGACGCCGTGGATCGGCTTCCATTCGGTGATCGACAGGCCGGAATTGGTGAGCCGTGTGGCACCGCCGACGAGCACGAGACAGAAGAGCGTCAAGAGCACGAAGCCGAGCCAAAGGCGCACGGCGCGGCGGTCGCGGTCCTGCTTGCGCATTTCGCTGCGGATCGCCTGTTCCGTGGTGAGGTTCGCGACGGCCATGATATCTCCTTCTATCCGGGTGTTGATTTGCCCCACCGGCTCATGCAAAACAAGCCCCGAACCTTTGCGGCATGCCGTCGCGCCGGTTCGATCCATCCATTGCAAGAGATAAGCGATGCCCATCCGCCTCCGCAAATTCATCGGCACGATCCTCATCATCGTGCTCGTGCTCGGCTATGCGCTGCTGGCCAATACGATCGCGGTGGCAACACTCGGCAACGCGCCCTGGTGGGGGCATCTTCTCTATTTCCTTCTGACCGGCCTGCTCTGGGTCTTGCCGGCAATGGTGATCATCAAATGGATGGCCGGACCGCGGCGGCAGTGAGGCCATTAACGGCCGAATAACCGTGATCGGCGGAAAACCTCGCCCACCCCGCGCGATTAAACCAAATATACGTCAGGCACCCCTACCTTCCGCTCAGCATTCTTGACCGGAGACCCACCCGTGCAGACGCAAAAGCTCGATGTCCATGAACATCAGTCAAATGACGCAGCTTTGGCCGAAACAGCCCTTTCAAACCTGCGCCAGCTGAGCATGAAACTCGCGATGGCCGAAATCGACATCAGCGTGTTCGACAGCATGCAGCCGCTGGAGGACGACTGGCGGGCCTTGGAGCGCGACAATCTGCAGTCGCTTCACCAAAGCTATGACTGGTGCGCCGCCTGGGTGGGCGCCTTTCAGCGGCCGCTTGCGATCCTCAAAGGCACGCATGCCGGCGAGACCGCTTTCATTCTGCCGGTCGAGATTGTCAAATCCCGCGGGCTTTCCGTCGCCAAGTTCATCGCTGCCGATCACAGCAACATCAATACCGGCCTGTTTTCCGAAAACTTTGCAGGAAGCGGCGGAAGCATCGACGCCGACCAGTTCGCCGGCCAGCTCCAGAATGCGTTGAAGGGCCGGGCCGATCTGCTGCTCTTGCAGAACATTCCGCTGGAATGGCGCGGGCGGCAGACGCCGCTGACGGGGCTGCCGATGGTCCAGAACCAGAACCACGCCTACCAGCTGCCGCTCCTTTCCACTTTCGAGGAAACGCTGAAACAGCTCAACGCCAAGAGCCGGCGCAAGAAATTCCGGGTTCAATCGCGACGCCTCGAGGCGGCGGGCGGCTTCGAATACGCCGTTCCCGAAACATCGGAAGAACAGCACGACCTGCTCGATACGTTCTTCCGGCTGAAAAGTGCTCGCTTCGCCAGCCTCGGCCTGCCGGACGTTTTCGCCGACAAGGAGACGAAGACCTTCCTGCACGGCCTCATCGACAGCCGAGATGAAGCCAAGGAGTATTTCGGGCTGCAGATGCATGCGCTGCGGCTCAAAGGCGAAAACGACGGCCGGATCGCCGCGATTTCGGGCATCTCGCGCAAGGGCGATCACATCATCTGCCAGTTCGGCGCAATCGACGAAGAGCTCGTGCCGGATACGAGCCCGGGCGAATTCCTTTACTGGCAGACCATCTCGGCACTGCACGGCAAAGGCGTGGCCCTGTTCGATTTCGGCCTTGGCGACCAGACCTACAAGCGTTCCTGGGCGCCGGTCGAGACGGCGCATCACGATGTGGTGCTGCCGATCACGCCGTTCGGCGTCGCCGCCGGCGCTGCGCACCGGCTCGTGACCCGCGGCAAGGCGCATATCAAGGCGCGCCCGAAACTTTATAAATTCGCCCAGGGCATCCGGGCAAAAATCGGCTGACGGCTCAAGCCGCGCGGCCGAATTCCTGCTTCGCCCCTTCGCCGCCCGACATCAGCACGACGCGCTCGTAACCTGCGGCCTGGAATTCGGTCATCAGCGTCACGAAGACGGTCTCTTCCATCTCCGGCAGGGAAAGGATGATCTCGACGTCGCGGCTGTGCGTCAGCCGCGAGACACCGGCGACATCGGCCGCACCACATTCGACGACCACGAGGTCATAAGCGGCGGCGAGCGCATCGAGGAGCAGCGACAGCCTGTCGACGCCACGCATTGCGCGGCGTGCGTCGCTTCGGCCCTGCGGGATCAGATGGGCATCGGAAAGGCGGTCGCCGTGGATCGTGTCACCAAAGGCCGCCTCGCCGCAAAGCAGATCGGTGACGCCAGGTGCCGCCCGGTCTTCAGCCATCAATTCGGTCGGATAACCGGAACCGGTCATGTCGACCAGGATGACGCGGCGGCCGGCATCGGCGAGCATGCGGGTCAACAAAACCGTCGCCGCCGAGCCATTGTCACCGGTCGGAGATATAGCTATCGCCAGGGGCGCTCGGCTGCCGGTCAGATAATCCGCAACCGATGCAATGGAGAATTCATTCTCGTCCTCCGGCGCCTCTTCGGCGGCCTCAGGCTCCTCGACTGCGTCGTCCTCATCCGTGACGGCGGCAAGCATGCTCGGCTGGACAGGCCTCCTCGCGGCGACGGCGACCGGAGCGGCCTGCGGCGCCTCGTCCTCGATGGCCGCTTCCTCATCGGGCGCCTTCGGGGCGATATCGACGGCGCGCAGCGCCCGGCCGCTGAAGAGTTCGGCCAGCATGATGACGATCGCGCTGACGATCAGCGTTGCGACGGCGGCAACGACGACGATCGGCACGACCTTCGGGAAATAGGGATCGACCGGCTCGATCGCCTTGGAAACGATGCGGGCATCGGCGGGGCTCGAATTGCTGTCGGCGCGGGAAGCGGCCTCGCGGTAGCGAACCAGATAGGTTTCCAGCAACTGGCGCTGCGCGTTTGCCTCACGCTCCAGCGCATTGAGGCCAACTTCGTCTTCGCCGGCGCGGGCGCTGTTGGCCTGCACCGTGTCTTTCTGGCGCTCCAGCTCACTCGCGCGGAGATCGGCAACCTTCGCCTCGTTTTCGATGCTCGCCAGGATCTTCTGCGTCTCCTGGCGGATCTGGCCGCGAATATCGGAAAGCTGGGCGCGCAAGCTCTTCAACCGCGGATGACTGTTGAGAAGACTGGTCTGGAGGTCTGATATTTGCGACTGCAGCCCGGATTCCGTCGCCTTCAGCCGTTGGATTGCCTGCGAGGACATGATGTCGGGCAGCGTGTCGGAGGACTCGCCCGACGATAGCGCATTGCGCACCGCCTGCGCCCTCGCCTCGGCATTGGCCTTGTCGCCGCGCACACGGGTCAATTCTGCGGAGATGTCATTCAGCTGCTGGGCCGGAAAGGTGGTCGTGCCGTTCGTCTGCAACAGGCCGTGGGTGGTGCGATATTCGGCCACCTTCTTCTCGGCCTCGGAGACTTTCTGCCGCAGGCCTTCGATCTCCGGCTCCAGCCAGCGCGTCGCTTCCGAATTGGAATCCAGCTTAGCGCCGCTCTGGATTGAGAGATAGACCTTCGCCATGGCGTTTGGAATCGCGGCGGCGAGCTTCGGGTCCTTGGAGGTGAAGGTGATGCCGATGACGCGCGACCCCGGCACCTGATAGACCTGCAAACGTTCGATGAAGGCGTCGATGACGCGCTCTTCCGGCGGATTTTCCAGCGGGTTCTTCTTCAGGTGCAGCTTCACCAGGATGCTGCTCATCGCCGAGCCGCTGGCGGCATCGTCGAATTCCGGCAGGTCATAGAGCTTGAGATCGTTGATCACCCGCTTGAGAAGATCGGCCGATTGCAGGAGCTGCACCTGGCTCGCGATGTTCAATTCGTCCATCAGCGGGCTGGCGCTCGCGTCACTGACCTGCTGGGTGCTGGCAAAGGCCGGCGCACGCGGCTCGATGAGAAGGCGTGTCTCGCTGCGATATTGCGGCGACATGAGCTTGGCGCCGGCGAAGGCGGCGCCCGCCGCCATGAGGGTAATCGTCAAAATCCTGAGACGGCGCGCCCAAACCGCGCGGGCCAACTGGCCGAGGTCGATGTCCACATCCTGATCACGCACTACGCCGGACATGCTCTTACTCCACAACAAATGTGCCGTAAGCGTAAACGACCATGGTAACTCAACGGTTAATGGCGAACTTCCAAGAAATAAGCATCGATCGGCAAGGAACTCGGGAAATCGCAGAGGTTTTTTACCGGGCATTAACCCTAACGGATCGATAACGACATCACCGAGTTCATTTTCTGTGAGCACAAGCGGATGTCTGTCGCCCCGCCCAAGATCCTTTTGGCCCTGAGCCTTGCAGCCATGACGGCAGCATTGGGCGGCTGCACAACGTATAAGCCGGCTCCGAAAGCCTTCAACGAGGCGACCATCCAGCCCTATACGCTTGATAGCGGCGACAGGCTGCGCATCACCGTCTTCGATCAGCAGAGCCTGACCAACACCTATACGGTGGATCAGGCCGGCTATATCGCCTTCCCCCTCATCGGCCAGGTCCCTGCCCGCGGCCGGACCTTGCAGCAGCTCTCGGGCCAGATCGCCCAGAAACTGCAGCAGGGCTATCTTCGCGATCCCGACGTCACCATCGATGTCGATCGCTACCGCTCGATCTTCATCATGGGCGAAGTCGGCCAGCCCGGCCAATATGCCTATGTTCCCGGCATGACCGTGCAGAACGCCATCGCGGTTGCCGGCGGCTTCACCAGCCGCGCCAACCAGAGCATGGTCGACGTGACCCGCAAGATCAACGGGCAGGTGCTGACCGGCCGGATCAACATATCCGGGCCGATCATCGCCGGCGACACGATCTATGTCCGCGAACGGCTCTTCTGAGTGATGACAAAACAGAGGCCGCTCCGCATCCTCCATTGCTTCAGGTCGCCGGTCGGCGGAATCTTCCGCCATGTCCGCGATCTCGTCGAGGAGCACAGCAAGGCCGGTCATCAAATCGGCATTCTCTGCGACAGCTCGACCGGCGGCGAACACGAGGACAGTCTTTTCGACGATATCCGTCCCTATCTCTCGCTCGGTCTGACACGCGTGCCGATCCGGCGCTCAGTCAGCCCGTCCGATATTGCGACGATGTGGGATACGTACAAGAAAATCAAAAGTTTGCGGCCGGATGTGCTGCACGGGCACGGCGCCAAAGGCGGCGTGCTCGCGCGACTTGCCGGCTCAGCCTTGCGGGTGAACAGGTATCGCGTAGCCCGCCTCTATACTGCGCATGGCGGAAGCCTGCATTATTCGCGCTCCTCCTTCACGGGACAGTTCGTCCTCAGGATGGAGCGCCTGCAGGAATATTTCACCGATGCGCTGGTCTTCATCTGCGAATATGAGCGCGACACCTATGCGCGCAAGGTCGGCAAGCCGCGGACGAAGACGCAACTGATCTACAACGGCATCGGCGAACGGGAGTTCGAACCGATCCATACCCGGTCGGACGCTGTGCACTTCATCTATGTCGGCATGCTCCGGGACCTCAAGGGTCCCGATCTGTTTGTCGATGCCTTCGCCAAGACCGAGCGGCTGCTCGGCAGGCCGCTCTCGGCACTGATGATCGGCGACGGGCCTGATCGTGACCGTTACCGCGAGATGATGGTGGAACGCGGCCTTGGCAAGCGTATCGGCATGCTGCCGGCGATGCGCATCCACGAAGCCTTCGCCATGGCGCAGAACCTCGTCGTTCCCTCTCGCGCCGAAGCCATGCCCTATATCGTGCTCGAAGGGCTGGGCGCCGGCAAGACGATCATTGCAAGCCGCGTCGGCGGCATTCCCGAGGTGCTCGGCAAGGACAGCCCGGCCCTGGTGGAGCCCGGCAATTCCGATGATCTCGCCCGCGTCATGGCGGAAGCGCTGAGCACGCCCGGCTGGCACGCCAGAACAATGCCCACGCGTGAAGCAGTAAAGGCCGTGTTTTCCTCGGCCGTGATGGCGCAGGATGTTCTGAAATTGTACCATGAGCTCGTCGATCCCGCGGCCAGGCAAGCAATACCCGTCGCCTCGTAAATATTTCTTAGGGGCTTTCTGGTATTTCGCTTGCTGACAACGAGCGACAAAACCCCATGAACAAACTGGAAAAAAGCGATCAGTTCGACGTAGAAGCACTGCGCAGGCAGGTTTCCGACGTCGAGGCGCGCGGCGATGCGGCCGAGGAGAAATCTTCCGGGCCGATCGAGATCAATCCCTATGCCCGGCAAATCGCCGAACAGTTCCGCGACGGTCCGCAATCGCCCGTGATCATCATCGGTCAGTTGCGGCTTCTGGAATTCCTGGCGCTCTTCGCCATCGCCCTGATAGCCCACTATTTCTGGCCCGGCGATGGCAGCGATACCCCGCTGATGCGCGCCGGCATGGCGGCTATCGCTTCGGCCCTGACGGTCGTCGGTCTGCAGCTTGCCGACACCTACACCATCCCTGCGCTTCGGGCCAAACTCAGGCTGATGCCGCGCATCCTCGCCTCATGGACGATCGCGCTTATCCTGACCGCCGGCTTTTTCGCCCTGGTCCGCGGGACGACATGGGCGATGATCGATGCCTATGTCCCCTGGTTCGTGGCGGGCGCGCTCTTCCTCGCGGCCGAGCGTTTCCTCGTTTTCTACGGCATCCGCAACTGGGCGCGCAACGGCATCATGGAGCGGCGCGCCGTCATCGTCGGCGGCGGCGAACCGGCCAAGGAGCTGATCCGCATCCTCGAACAGCAGGCCGACAACGACATCCGCATCTGCGGCATCTTCGACGATCGCGGCGAGAAGCGCTCGCCGATCATGGTCGCCGGCTACCCGAAGCTCGGCACCGTGGCCGAACTCGTCGAATTCGTGCGGCTGACGCGCATCGACATGCTGATCATCGCTTTGCCGCTTTCGGCCGAGGCTCGCATCTTCGACCTCTTGAAGAAGCTGTGGGTGCTGCCCGTGGATATCCGCCTGGCCGCGCATGCCAACCGGCTGCGTTTCCGGCCGCGCGCCTATTCGCATGTCGGCTCGGTGCCGATGCTCGACATCTTCAAGAAGCCGATCCGCGACTGGGATTCCGTTGCCAAGCGCAGCTTCGACATCTTCTTCACCCTGGTCGCGCTTGCACTGCTCTGGCCGCTGATGGTCGCAACTGCGATCGCCATCAAGGCGACATCCGATGGTCCTGTTTTCTTCATGCAGAAGCGTCACGGCTTCAATAATGAAATCATCAACGTCTTCAAGTTCCGCTCCATGTACACCAACATGGCCGACCCCACAGGCAAGGCCGCGGTGACCAAGGGCGATCCGCGCGTCACCCGCGTCGGCCGCTTCATCCGCAAGACTTCGATCGACGAGCTGCCGCAGCTGTTCAACGTGCTGCGCGGCGAGCTCTCCCTCGTCGGCCCGCGTCCGCATGCGGTTCTTGCCCAGGCACGTGACCGCGCCTTCGCCGATGTCGTCGAAGGTTATTTCGCCCGCCACCGCGTCAAGCCTGGTGTCACCGGCTGGGCGCAGATCAATGGCTGGCGCGGCGAAGTGGACAATGACGAGAAGATCAAGTTCCGCACGGCCTACGATCTCTATTATATCGAGAACTGGTCACTCTGGTTCGATTTGAAGATCCTATTCCTGACGCCTATCCGGCTGCTCAACACGGAAAATGCCTATTGAGCGCGATCGAGGCGACATATTCGCGTGTCGCCCAGCCGCAGCGGATGACGCTGCGCTTGATCGGCTCGGCCTTCGTCGTCTTCGGCGTCTTCCTTTCCGGCTTCGTCATCGACGAACCCGCCCCCTATGAACTCTGGATGGCGGGGCTGATCGGTCTCTGGTTCATCCTCGGCCTGAAGATCTCGCGCAGCGTGGCGCCGCTGCTTGCCCTGCTCCTCACCTTCAATATCGGCGGCATGCTGTCGCTGACGCAGATGAAGGACCTGGCGACAGGGCCGATGTATATCGCCGTCTCGACCTTCCTGGCGCTGACGGCGGTCTTCTACGCGGCGATCATCGAGGACAGCCACAAGCGGCTGCCGCTGATCTTCAACGCCTGGGTCTTCGCCGCCGTCGCCACGTCGGCGCTCGGCGTGCTCGGCTATTTCCACGCCTTTCCCGGCTCCGAGGTGTTCACGCTCTACGACCGCGCCAAAGGCGCCTTCCAGGATCCGAACGTTTTCGGCCCCTTCCTGGTGCCGCCGTCGCTCCATCTCATCCACGGCATCCTCGTCGGCGACCTGAAGAAATCGCCATTGAAGGCCGCAGCCCTGCTGGTGATTGCGCTCGGTATCTTCCTGTCCTTTTCCCGCGCCGCCTGGGGCCTCTTTGCCCTCGGCGTGCTGCTGCTGATCTTCATCATGCTGCTGAAGGAGCGCAGCGGCGCCTTTCGCTTGCGAGTTCTGATCCTGTCGCTGGCGGCGATCATCATGCTGGTCGCGTCGCTGCTGGTGGCGCTGCAGATCCCCAAGGTCGCAGAACTGTTTTCGGCGCGCGCGCAGCTGGTGCAGCAATATGACGGCGAGCATCTCGGCCGTTTCGAGCGCCACAGGATCGGCTTCACCATGATGATGGAGCGCCCGCTCGGCATCGGGCCGCTGGTGTTCGGCACGATGTTTCCCGAGGACGAGCACAATATCTGGCTGAAATCGCTCACCAGCTACGGCTGGCTCGGCTTCGTCAGCTATGTCGGCATGCTGATCTGGACACTCACCATCGGCTTTCGCAACCTGCTGCTTGACAGGCCCTGGCAACCTTTCCTGATGATCGCCTGGATTTCCGTGCTCGGCCATGCGGCAATCGGCAACGTCATCGACATCGACCATTGGCGGCACGTCTATCTGCTCTTCGGCACGGTCTGGGGCTGTGTCGCGCTGGAAGCGCGGCACAGGCGCCGAAGCTCCGTGGCAGCGGCGTGAGGTCTGCCTATTTCGTCGCCCCTGCCGTCAAGCCGGCGATAAACCGCCGCTGGAAGATGAGATACGTCACGATCAGCGGAGCGATGACGATCACGGCACCGGCGGTCAGCACCGGCGTATTGACCGTGTAACGCCCCTGGAAAAACAGCATGCCGAGAGGCAGCGTCCGATAGGCATCGTCATTGACCAGAATGAAGGGAATGAGAAACTCGTTCCAGGTCCATATGAACAGGAACAGCGCCAGTGTCGACATTGCCGGCACCATGAGGGGGACGACGATCTTGCGAAGGATGTAGAAGCGTCCGGCGCCATCGAGGACCGCCGCTTCCAGAATTTCCTCCGGCAATTGCTGCATCGCGCTGGCGAGGAAGATCGTCGAGAATGGGATCGACATGGCGATCTGCGGCACGATTACCGCGGCATAGGTATTGATCCATCCGAGGTAGCGCATTTCATAATAAAGCGGGATGATGAAGGCCTCCGCCGGCACCATCATGCCAAGCGTCAGGATGGCGAACAGCGTACGCCGGAGCGGAAAAGACAGGAAGGCGAAGGCGAAGCCCGTCAGCAGGCCGAGAAAGACGCTGGCTGCGACGACCGGTATGACGACGATGATCGAATTCCAGAAGTAAATATTGAAATGCCCGGCATTCCACGCATCGAGGTAATTTTCGAAGTGCGGATATGCCGGCAGGGCAAAGGCACCCTTCAAAACGTCGGCCTTACTCTTCACCGAGGTCAGAAGCAGAAGCAGGAAAGGCGTGATTGTTACGAAAGCGAGAAGCCAGAGGAGAATGCGCAGAGATAGCGCAGCGGCGGGGATATTGGATGAACGGCTCATCAAACCACCCCTTTACTTTGTGAGCCCACGAACCGGTGAATGGCATAGTTGATAATGAATGTGAGAGCCGCGCCGACAATGGCGATGGCCGCCGCCGCGCCGAAGCGATTGAGCTCGAAACCGAGCTGATACATGTAGATGTTCGGCACGAGCGTCGCGTTCGCGGGTCCGCCGCGGGTCATCGTGAAAATCAGGTCGAAGCTCTTGATCGACGCGATGACGGTCAAAAGCAGCACCACTCTTATCTCAGGCAGAAGAAGCGGCAGCGTTACCCAGAAGAAGGTTTTTCGCGCCGAGGCGCCATCGACCTTGGCCGCGTCGAAAAGGGACGGATCGATGCGCTGAATTCCGGTCAGGAAGATGACCATGCAGAAGCCGAAGAAATACCATGTCGCGACGACCCCGACCGCGGAAAGCGCGAAATTGAAATTGCCAAGCCAGGGCAGAGCGAACATGCCCAATCCCACAGCCCGCAGAAATTGATTGAACGGGCCGAAGGCGGGATTGTAGAGCCATGCCCAGATGATACCCAAAACGGCCGTCGGCATGATATAGGGCAGGAATAAGAACGTCCGCAGGGCGAGCTGTTCACGCTGCTTCAGGTTCCAGACGCAGGCGGCAAGCGTGATGCCGAGCACGAGCGGCAGCACACAATAGAAGATCATGAGCTGGGCGTTGTTGCGCAAGGCAATATAAAAACGAGTGTCTGAAAACAGATCGAGATAATTGCTGAGGCCAACCCATCTCGGCATGCTCACGCCGTCCCAGCTGGTCAGACTCAAGCCCAAGGCCGCAACGATCGGCCCGAAGACAAAAGCCGTATAGAGCAGCAGCCCGGGCAGCAGATAGATCAAATTGGTGCGTTGGGAACCATCGAGTTTGGAGCGTTTCATCCAGGACTCCGTCAAGCCAAAGCTATGGTCATCGCGCCGCAAGCCGAAATCGCTGTGCCCGTTGAACCTATATCCAGCAGAAGCAGGCCACGGCCGCATGGCGAGCGGCCGTGGCCAGTGTGCAAACTCTTATTTCTTGTCCTTCAGGTAGGCCTGGTAATCCTTGTCCATGGCATCGACGAAGGCTTCAGGCGTAATATTGCCGGACAGCAGAAGCGGCGTGTTGTCGTCTATCGTCTTCAGCATCGTCGGGCTCGACCAATCGGGATAGTGGCCGAGAGCGTCGTTGGCATTGAGCGTCTTCCACATCTCGATACCGCTGGTGAGCAGCGGCGTGAGCTTCGGCTTTGCGTCCGCCGCCAGCGATGTTGCAGGAAGATAGCCTGCATTGGCCCAGGTTTCGGCAGCCTTCTCAGAAACCATGTAGTCTATATATTCGCCGGCGAGATCCAGGGTTGCCTTTTCCTTGGCAAGGCTCGTTATCGCCCAGGCAAGGTCCACGCCGCCGACACTCAACGGCTTGGAAACGCCTTTCGGGGCAGGAATGGCCATAAAGGCAATATCCGGATTGTGTTGCATGTCCCCAAAATACCAGGTGCCGGAAATCAGGAACGCCCCCTGCCCCGATATGAACAGCTGGACGGCGTCGTCACCCGAGATGCCTTCGAAACCAGGGAAAAAATAGCCGCCCTGTGCCCATTGCTGCACGAGCTTGGCGGATTCGATATTCCCCTTGGTATTCCAGGAGCCGCCCCTGCCGTAGATCAGATCATCAAGTTCGGCGCGATTGCTCGCATCGATATGCGCCTGCTCGATGGCGCCGATCATATGGAGCGCCAGATGCTGTTTGGCGGAGCCCATCATGAAGGGCGCAACGCCTTTTTCCTTCAGCTTATCCAGCCCGGCCAAAAACTCCTCGAAGGTTTTCGGCACCTCGACTCCCGCGTCGGCGAGGATCTTCTTGTTGTAGTAGAGGCCGACGATCTCGCCGAGGCCCGATATGCCGTAGGTCTTGCCGACCCCGAATTTTCCATCCTCCCAGCGGTCTCGGGCAAGGACGGAATCGGATTGCCGCTTATCCCAGCTGTATTTCTTGATGTAGTCGTCAACCGGCAGTAGCAGGCCTTCCTTGACCATCGCGCCCATGTCGCCTGCGCCCTGGTTGACCTTGGTGACGACAGGCCCGTCGCCTGCCGAAACAGCGAGCTTCAGCGTCAGCTTCATGTCGTCGAAGGTGCGGGCGGTGCGTTTGATCGTGACGCCGGGATGGGCAGCTTCGAAGTCCTTGTTCAGCTGCTCGATGACCGCGCTCTGACCTTCATAGGTCTGGTCGTCCCATACAGGCAGATCGGCCGCGCGCGCGGCGGAAAGGCCGAAACTTACAAGCGCCGCGCCGGCAAGCGCGACGGCTGCTCTCAATTGGCATGCCGACAGTATGTTGATCGATTTCGCTCTTCTTTTCATGGGTTCCACCTTATTTGGTTTATTCTCCACTCCCCGTTCAGGCCTCGCGCCAAGCAGCGGCCGAACGTTTTCTTCCCCCAGAGCTTTGCCGGGCCGGCGAATCTGAGGTAATCGTCAATGCATGAGCCTCCCTCGCAACCAAAAATGACGAAGCGCCACGCAGGAGGTGGCAAAGTGATGGACAGCAACTGTTTCATCCGCCCGGCGACAGACGCGGACAGCGAGGCGCTTTTTGAAATCTGCCTGAAAACCGCGGACGGCGGCAAGGATGCCAGCGCGCTTTATAGCGACCCGCATCTGCCCGGCTACATCTGGTCGGTGCCCTATCTCAAGTTCGCCAAGGACTTTGCTTTCGTCCTGGTTCAGGACGGCCGCGCGGTCGGCTATGTCGTTGGCGTGCCGGATACCGGCCGGTTCGACAGAGAACTGGAGACGAACTGGTGGCCGCTCGTGCGCCAGCAGATCGCTGGCCTTACGCCCGCCCGTCCGCGCGACGCCGACGTGATAGAGCGGATTCACAATCCGCGCAGCGGAACGCCGTGGCTTCAAGACGAGTATCCCGCGCACCTCCATATCAACATCCTGCCCGGTCGGCAGGCGAGTGGTTGGGGACGCAAAATGATCAACGCCGAGCTGGAGGCGCTGAGGCAGCACGGGGTCAGGGCGGTGCATCTCGGTGTCGACCCCAAGAACGAAGCCGCGAGGGGATTCTACCGCCATCTCGGGTTCTCCGAGCTCGAGCAGGATGACGCCGTAGCCTTTGCCATGCGGATCGATGGAAGATCTGGCCAAAGCTGACGGCGCCGCAACGGTCATGACATCGCCTCCGCATTGGCTGCGTCCAACCCGTATTTCAGGACGACCGCGGCCGGCATGGCGCTCCAGCCCTGAAGCAGGGAACCGCGCCCATAAGGCGGGGAGAAATATTCCACCGCTCCGATCCAGCCATTGTCGAGGCAGGTTTCCCACCAGCGCGTCAAGGCGTAGCGTGCGCCTCCAAGTCCATGGCGAAGGCGTTCTTCGGCATAGGCGCCATCCCAATAGGGCCAGTCCGAGCCGTTGTGGTAGCGGTAGGGAAATGCTGTCTTGGATCGCAAATCACTCGGCCGCTTGAACGGCGGATAGACGCACATGACCCCCCAATTGCCATAGGGCTGCGCTTGATTGTTGCGCGTTTCCAGCTTGCTTTCAAAAGCCTTGAGCAGGCCGACGGCCTTCTGCTTGGAGATCGCGCCAAACCGGGACAAGGTCAGGCTGTCGAGCGCCAGATGATCCTCGAGGAAGGCGCCGGGCGTTCCATAGTCCACATATCCGCCCGTTGCCGGCACGAAGAGCTTGTCCTCGATTTCCTGGCGGGCAAGATTGGCGGTCTTGCCTGCACGTCCGGCAAGAGCCGGATCGTGGCCCTCGCCGAGCCTCGCCACCGCCTCCATGGCGCCGACGAAAAGGCCTAGATCGTAGGAGACGAGGCCCTCCCGATAGACGTTGTCGGCCCAGTCACGATCGTTGCGCGGTTTGAGCGGCAGAACGCTGTCCGGCCCGGCCAGGCTGAGATAGCGATCGGTGATTGCCTTCACGACAGGCCAATGCCGCTCCACCTCCGCCGCGTCTTTGGTCGCGTCGAAATAGTCGCTCAGAAAGAGAATGAAGAAAAGCGGGCTGTCAAAGTGATCGCTCCACCAGTCCTGCGGACGGTTGTGGTACTCCGGAACTGCCCTTTTGTGAATTTTAGGATTGGCCTTGCTGTCCGCGACAAAGCGCTGCCAGGCCTCTGATTGCGCCGGCCCCGTCAGGATCACGCCGCTCGGAGCTTCTCCGTCCGGCTGCACCCCCTTGGCGAGCAGCCGGATCTCGTCGCGCACCGCCTCCGGTGCAAGCGTCAGCAGAGGCTGCATCGTCCAATAGCCATCGCGGTAATAGGTCCGCGCCGGAGCGCTGTAGGCCTGCCCCGCGGCGAGACCGGCGAAGGCGCCGTTTTCGTCTCGCCTTATGCTGGAAAGGGCGGCGTGCACGCCCTGGCTGACCATGCTGCGCATGAGCGGGTCGGCTTGCGGCACCATATCGCAGCGCGCCACGTATTCCGCGGCTTCCGCGATGATGGCATCATCCGTAAGCCCCAAAGCCTTCTCGGCTTCGTCTCGCGAGGCGCCGACGGCAATCCGCAGATCGGAGGCCGAGACCTCCACGATGAGCACGCCCCAGCCCATTTCGAACGTCTGCCGGTAACCATCGCGCGTGGCGCTTGCCCGAGCGCCTTCCCGGTCCGGCTCGTGCCACCAGGCACAACGACGCGCCGGATATATGCCCTGAAGGCGTACCCCTCGGATCAGCATCACCGGCAGCGACTGCGCAACGAATACGCCGCCATGTTTCGACAGGATGCGGTTCGGCGCATAGGTAAAAGGGCCGCCGATTTGAGAAAATCTCACGCGCCCCAGGCTGCCGGCGCCCCATAAAGCAAGATCGGCATATCCCTCCGGATGAACGTCCGCCTGAAGACGTGGCGCCATGACCGGCAGCAGAACGGCTTCATCGGAAGAAAGCTGTCCATCGGTCGAGGGCTTTATCATGAGCAGATCCTCCCCGGCAGGCAAATCAAGGAGACATCAGGACGCGAAAGAGGAAACGGCCAGATAGTCCTCTTCGGGCGATCTCGACGGGAGCGCAGCTATCCGGACGATACGTATGGCTCATAGTTTTCCTTGACCCTCTACGCCGTGCACATCATCGCACGTTCATTCCAGCCTACAGGCCGACCCGTATTTGTCAAGGACATAGACAAATTGTCGGAGACGGTGTACCAAAGTCTGGGTTGTCGCGATAATTGCAACCCAATATGGCCCTCATTAAGTATGCGCTCCGAACTAATTGGAACGGGCTATCCGGATGGCAAAGACATCTCCTGTCGCTCAGACACCCATCGCACGAAAAATTTCCACGAATGCGGTGATCCGAACCGTTCTGGCGAACGGGTCAATCTCCCGTGCCGATATCGCCAAGCTGACCGGCTTGTCGAAACAGACAATTTCCGATGTCGTGCGCGACCTCGAAAATGACGGATGGCTGAAGCCCGTCGGGCAGACAGACGGCCGTCCGGGCCGGAACGCCATCACCTACGAAATCAATGCCAGGGCAGGCCTGGCCGTCTCTATCGATCTCGGGGGCACCAAGATCGCCGCGGCTGTTTGCGATCTGCTCGGAAACGTCGTTGCCGAAACCAAGGTGCCGACCGATCCGCGCGGCGGAATGCATCTCGTCAATCAGTTCAGCGATCTCATCGTCGCGCTTGCGGTTGCGGCCGGGACGACCGCTGACAAACTCCGTGTCGTGGTTCTGGGCAGTCCCGGCGTGCTCGATCCGGTGACCGGACACATCAACGTGGCGCCGAACATCCCCGGCATCGATGCCATAAATCTGAAGCAAGTCTTCAGCGACAGAATGGGCATACCCGTCATCGTCGAAAATGATGTCAATCTCGCCGCACAAGGGGAGCGATGGCGGGGACATGGTCTCGAAACCGGCAATTTTGCTTTCATTGCTCTCGGAACGGGCGTCGGCATGGGCATCATCGCCAACGGCGCTCTGATGCGCGGCGCGCGAGGAGCGGCCGGCGAAATCGCCTATCTTCCGATCGGCGGAGATGCTTTCGATCCCGGCGGGTTTACGCTCGGCACTTTTGAGAGCGCGGTCGGCAGTGTCGCGATGCTGCGCCGCTACACCGGGTTCGGCGGACGCAACGCCTCCACCGTCGCCGATCTCTTCGCCGCGTTCAACGCAGGAGAAACAAGCGCCGTGGCCGCGATCGAAGAGACGGCCAGACTGGTCGCGGTCGCCATAGCCGCGATCGGAGCGACTCTCGATCCCGAGATGGTGATCGTCGGCGGCAGCATCGGCGCCAGACCGGAGTTGGCAGACGCCATCCGGCGTTTCCTGCCGCGTTGCACGCCCTACCCGCCACGCATCGAGATCAGCCGCTTCGGGAACCGAGCCTCCCTCATCGGAGGCGTGGGGATCGCGGTCGAGCGCATGCATGACGATCTGTTTGGCGTAAAATTCAGGGAAATCTGAAGAATGCACCGGCAGTTGAAGAGAGGCTGGCGCGCCACTTGAGAACTGTGTTCGATGCGCTAGATTTTCCGTCATGATAACGGCAACGCAGATACGCGGCGCACGCGCCATGATCGGGATGAGCCTCGAAGAGCTCGCCGCCGCAAGCGGTCTCACGCCTGAAACCGTTGCAGCGCTGGAAAAAGGCGAATGGATGGGTGAGCCACATGCGTTGCTCGACGTACGGGCAACGCTCGAGGCGCAGGGCATCATCTTCCTGTCCAGCGGCAATCAGGACGAAGGCGGCCCCGGCATCCGGCTGCGCGCGCGCACCTCAAGCGATGACGGCATCCGGCCGGAAAACCTCAACGCCGCCAACGACGACTGACAGAACCGAACGATCAGAGATATGTCTTGGCGAGGTCGGCGAGTTTGCCGCCGTCCTTCACGCCCTGCCTGTAGAGCTGAATGATCACCGCGCCGATCCGCTCGGCCTCCGGCGTCGTCTTGTTGAGACCGCGTTCATCGCAGACCTTGTCGAGCACCTGTGAGAGGAGATCGAGGTCTTCCGAAAAAAGCGGCAAATCATGGGGGTGAATTGACGATCGTAACATCACGTCACAGTTCCCTCCGAGGGCAAACGCATCTGACGCTTGCATCGCCGGACGCCCTCCGCAACCGACAATATCATCATTATGCGCGAGGGTCCGAACTTTAGCAACTGCGCAAATTTTCGATGGAACGATATTTTGCCCCGTGCGTTACCGCGGGGTTTTAAAGCAAGTATCAGTGAGTGCAGACGTGAGCGAAAAGCGCTTTCCCTCCCCTGTCCGGGTCCTTTCTCCAAACAGCAGCCTGATCGTTTCCACCGCCTGGGATGCCGTCGAATATCTCAAGCGATGGCCGGCCAAGCGCGGGCGCGATTATCGCGTGGCTCTCCAACATTGCCTGGACGCGCTGGATGGACTGCGCAGTCCGAGGGCAGCGCAGTCTTCCTTCGTCACGGCCGCGAAGAGGGCCGGATTGCTGATATGAAAGGTGCAGCGAGTTTCAAATCTGCCCGCCACGCGTCGAGCCCTTGATTTTCAAGATGCCGACATTGCCAAATGGTTGCGCAGTTTGGCGCGATCTCGCCTAGCTGTTGCGGCTACTGGCGGCGAGTTGAGGGTGAACGGACCCTTCCATGATCACCTTGGCGGTGATCTCGATCACCTGCTCTTCAGCAAGTTCCGCAAGCGCCAGCGCCACTTCGCCTTCCGGCCAGCCGGCTTTGACAGCCTCATCCGACAGAGCCTGAAACGCGCTGGCGAGGGCCTGCCTGCAAGTTAGATTCTGCTTCATATCCGCCATGCGCTCGCACTGGGCCGTCTGGGACTGGGGTGATCTTAATCTACACCTATTCGCGAGAATGCGAAGAGGTTTCAGATCTTTTTCAGTCCAGAACTGGGTTATTCAGGCAAGAACCGGGTATAGCCTTAACGAAATACAACAAATACCTGACCCTCAAACTAGAGGAGTCCCAAAAAGAACTACAGGATTTGTGTGCGACTGCACTCTGGGGGAGTATTTCGTCGCGTTATTTATTTTAAATGGTCGGGGCGACTGGACTCGAACCAGCGACCCCTTGACCCCCAGTCAAGTGCGCTACCGGGCTGCGCTACGCCCCGACCTGCCGAAACGGCTTGATTGCTTTATGAAATCGGCCTTGAGAGCGCAAGGGGAAAATGACGGTGGCGAGAATAAAAATGGAACGGAAGGGGCAGTTATGCACGGTTCGGCGCAAAGAGTCCCACCGAAGTCCCACCGGATGTTCTGCGGGCGTTCCGCCCCTGTGTGCTGTGGGTGGCATGGGGTTCTCGCCCGGAATTGGAAAATTGGCCAATTTCAAGAAGATGCGGCGCCGGTTTCCACACTGTGGCCAAAATAATTTCCATTGTTTTTCAACGAGGGCTGCCACACCTTCCCCCTTCGACATTTAGCATTCATTGTTCACACGGAACGATCGAATGATTTACCGTGTTCTCGAAAGGGTTTTTGTTGATGAGGGTCAGTGAGAATTCTTGGCCTACTGCTCCCGGAGGGCGGTGATTCCTTATTGTCCCTCGTACATGGCCGCATACTCTCATCCACCTGAGGGTTTCACCTTTTAAAGTATCGGAGTGGAACGTTTCCGTGGGGCATTCGACCCGTGGCCCAGTATCCATTGATCTGCCTATGAACACCCGGCCGCTTTGATATTCCCCCTTTGCCTCGATCTCTTGATAGCGAGCAGCAGCCTCGGGGGACTTAGGAGTGATGAAACATTTAAGAAGCCACTCCTTGTTCCAACAGATCCTATCGCAACCTGGGTTGGCCGTTGCTGGCGAATATAGAAGTAACACCAGCATAAAAGGCAATACTTTCCCGTGCGACATTCCACCCTCCCGCGCCTAACAATGATCCACCAACCCGCCCGCGCTCCCAGCGCTAATTGGTAACCACCCGGAATGACCCCCTGTGCAGCTGCCCCGTAAGATTCTTGTATGAAATACAAACCGCCCCAGATTTCGTATCTCTTCTTAATTGGGAAAATACCCCCAGCGCCGAGCAAGGAATATTTAGTTCGCAACGGAAGTTTCTCCGTGCGTCACCATGACCGAGTTGAGCGTAACAAGAGACCTTTAGAATCTCGGCGCCGGTCTTGATACTCTCGCACATCTCCCCAGCCGTTCCTGGCCCGAAATCACGTCCTTCGCTCACGATCGGTTCGCCTGTAAATTCCCCATATGGCCCTGCGCACGTTAGATTGTCCTGAGCTATTGCTGCACACGGAGCCGAAAGCGCAATCAATGCTGCGGATATGTATCTTTTCATATATCTCTCTCAATTGCTGAGCGGAACACAGCCTGTTATGGCGAAAGTGTAGATGTTTGTGCTACCGTCTCTTGTGCATCCGACAATAGATCGGTCCCCCGCGTCAACGTTATTCACGTCGTTCCGGAAGTGGTCCCCATTTTTCCTCATTTCAGAAGTAATACGGTACCGTTGGGTGGTTGAGTTGTTTTTCTGGTAGGCATAATCGCCGCTGCTAGCGAACCCACACACCCGGTAATCGTAAACGATCGCGCACTGCGCATTGGCGGGGGTCGCTATCCATAATACGATCAATCCAACGTAGAGATAGTGTGACATTCTACTCTGTCCCCTAGAAGAAACATCTAGGCACTATAGGGAGTTTAGTACACCACGAAAATTCGCCTTTTAGGAGTATGCCACGTTTTCCGCTCTTGACATCGCCGGCGGACAAACAACGAGGGACCGGCGCCGGAACTGTGCCATCCCCAATCTCATCAGGTTCCAGCTTTCACGCGAGAAGTGCGCCGGATGGACGTCAATTGCCAAACACGCCTTATCCAAAGGATTGGGAAGAGTGATCTGTGTTATCGTTCGCCCCAATGATCGATTGGACGAATCGGCCTGTTTTAACGAATGAAAACAAATAAACTGTGTAGTTTCGTAGCACTTTCGCAGCGCTGATTTTGTTAGCCGCCGCGAGTAGCTGCCACACCAAAGGAGTATTCATGTTGGGTTTTTTTGCATCTTTGAGAGATTTTGGCACCTTTTTAGGAAGTGAATTTTGGTCGGCACTTGTTGGAGCTATCGTTGGTGGGCTTATCGCATTTCTAATACAAAGACAGGCGCAGAAGGCTGCCCGTCGAGAGCGTGAAGACGCTCGCAAAATGGAAGCTAAAAGCCATGCTTATTCGCTTCTGTTTAAAGTGCTTTCCATCCACGCCACATTCGCTCATATCAAGTCGCATGTGGACGAGCGCATCGAGTTCGGACAGCGCGAAAAGGTCGGCATGATATCATCAGTTCTCCTCCCAATTGCGAACATACCGACGCCGATCCAGTTTGCGCCAGCTGAGATGGCAATGCTGCTTTCACTCAAGGATGATGACACGTTCAATCTGTTGTTATCTCTCGATAGAATCCACAACTCGATCATTCCGGTTTGGTCCATCTACGAAGCAAAGAGGGCAGCGATACCAACCAAGGGCGACAACCACGTCTTTGACAAAACTCAGGGCAAAGGTGAGTTCGACGTCGAGCAGGGCAGCCACCTTGAGGCTTCAATATACGAGGTTGAAATGTTAGCGACGGAACTTGCGCAACGCGCGAAACTTGATTTCGAGGAAGCTGACCTCGCAATGAAGAAGCTGGTGCCACTATTGAATGATCGCTTGAAACTAGACATCAAAGTCAGCGACAAGTAGCTGCAACACCGTCGGATAGGGGAGCGATCGGGGGGCTAGCGCCCCACGTCCCGAACGGAGAATGCTTCGCGAAAACCCACCATTTCCGGGACAGGCGGTTTCCATATGTTCCCGCCTGTTCTCATTTCGTCCAATCAATCGGTCCGCACTCGGTCCGGTTGAGATCATTCTTCTTTTCGCTTACTGCACCTTGTCAACCTTGAATGAGGCCTCCCCACTCTCGATGCCTTTTTTTGCTTTCGCATAGGCAGATCTAGGAATCTGTGGGCTGCCCTTATTCAAGTCATCCTTCTCGGTCACGAGCGCCTTCAACTGCGCTGTCAGGCCCTCATCCGTTGCATCACCCGCCCAGCAGTCGATCGACCAGAACATACGAGCAGCATTATTTAACCGATCGTATGAATGAGCAGCAGCTAAATGAGCAGCTTCCTTTTCATTGGGATTGAGAAAAGTCGTGATTGCGGAAAGCACTGGCACGATGATGGAAAAAAGGATGGCGAGAGCCGCGATGTATTGGTTTTGCTCAGCCGTCTTTGTGAACGCCGCAACACCGACCAGCGCAGATATCACTACTGTTGGGATACCCAACCACAGATGCCATGTCTTCCAGCCTTGGGCCGCCTGGTGATGACCCTTGCATGAAAACAGCGTGCTTTCCTCTAGACGCTTCGCCTCGACGATCACCTGATCGCGGGTTTTGGAAGGCGGCCGTTCGCCTGTCGTGGTGACTTCAACCATAGGCGGGAAAATAATCCGGAAAGAGGCGCTGCCATTGTTCGGTCGCGGCTCGGTTTCTGTTTGCGAAGTTGTGCTGCTCGGCCGCCAACGCAATATTTAGCGCTGCCTGTATTCTGGTGACAGCCTCGTCGATTTTGGACTGCGTGCTCAGATAGCCTCCCACGTTATCTCCGTAGCCAGCCGGGTCTTTAATCCCTTGGCGTATGAGTGGCCTGACCTTATCGAAAAAAAACCGCACCCCGGATGGGAAGTCGGAGATGGTCACACCGTCAAAGACCGTCAGCGCCAAAACCTCAAGATGAAAAGATCTGAAGAAGGATCCGCTTCCCTTATTCCAGGCTTTCAGCATTTTTATGATTGGCACCAGTAGTCCGCCATGGTCTTTGTTTGCGGCGCTAACAATCTCGACGTGACGCTTTGGATCTGTGGAAAGCCATTTCGAGGTGACGGAGTTGGGAATGATATAGCCGCCGCCCTGCCTGTTGAAGCCGACCACAACGTCCACCACGAAATCCGTGAAGCGAATTGTAACCGCTTGCCCATTGCGACTGATGCTGGGCGTCGAAGTATAGGTCTTAAGAAGCGTGCGGCGGACCGCATCCAAAAGGCCCGCCGGTCCATTAGGGCTATACTGGTGATAATAAGATGACGCTAACACGAAGAAGATATCGATGTCCGCTTCATTCAATGGCGCGATCATAGTGTGACGAGCATAGGAGCCAGTTAGGAAGCTATCGTGGACGTTCATACCAGCTTCGATGACACTGCGGACGCGGGTTTGGCGTGACGAAACTGTCCCGCCCTGCAGTCCGGTGATCTCCAAATTTGCCTTTAGCTGGGCAAAACCTTGCTGGATAGTAGTCGCCATCGTCGCCTTCAAAACTCAATCTTCAAGCGAATATATCAGCAATTTCCAGTACGAACAGCAGCAAGCAAAAGCTTGACGCCCCTAAGAGGGAGTTATTTTCTTTTTCGGATACGGGATAAGCTAAATCTCCTCAACCACCGCCCCATCCGCCCGCTCCCGCAGCCCCTTGTATGAAGCATGCCGCAGCTTGCCGTCCGCCGTCCAGCCGATGAATTCGATCTCGGCGATCAGTGTCGGCCTCACCCAGACAACGCTCTTTCGGCTGCCGGCATAGTCGACCGCCGGTCGCTTCGCCGGGATCTTGTT
Source organism: Rhizobium sp. R339 (assembly GCF_002211395.1). Classification (NCBI taxonomy): domain Bacteria; kingdom Pseudomonadati; phylum Pseudomonadota; class Alphaproteobacteria; order Hyphomicrobiales; family Rhizobiaceae; genus Rhizobium; species Rhizobium sp. R339. Next base: position 216,764 of record NZ_LOKV01000024.1, on the reverse strand, counting down.
CATCATGGCCCGAAGCTTCCAGGCCTCGCTTTCCTTGAAGCCGGTTCCAACGTGGCCGACATAGACGAGCTTGCCGCCGCGGCGCGCCGCCAGCATCAGGCCGGCCAGATGCCCGCGCGCCGACATGGACAGCTCGTAGCCCACGATCGCGAAACTGCCGCTCTGGACGCACTTGATCTTCACCCAGTCGCCGAACCGGCCGGACCGATAGGGACTATTCCGGTCCTTCGCGATGATCCCTTCCAGCTGGTGCTCGCGGGCCACCTTCAGCAAGAGCTCGCCATCCGCCTCAAGCTCTTCCGACAGGCGGATTGCGCCCCGCCGATCATCCGCGAGGAAGCTTTCGAGCAGGTGGCGCCGGACATGCTGCTCCGCCCCGCGCAGGTCGTGCCCGTCGAAATACATGAGATCGAACGCCATCGCGACGGAATCGTCGGAGACGCGCTTTCCCCCGCGGCCGCCGAGCGACTTCTGCAGGCGGCCAAAATCGGACCTTCCCTGCTCGTCGAGCACGACCGCTTCCGCGTCCATGATCGCCGTCGCCACGCCTAGCTGCGCCGCCTCCGCCGCGATCGCCGGAAAGCGGTGCGTCCAGTCATGCCCGCCCTTCGTCAGGATCCTGACGCGGCCGGGCTCGATATGAACGTGAAGGCGGTAGCCGTCCCACTTGATTTCGAACCGCCACTGCGGCCCTTTCGGCGGCTTTGGCTTCAGCAGCGCCAGGCATGGCTCGATGCGCTCAGGCATCGGATCGAAGGGGAGTTGCGGCTGGTCTGGATCGCGCCGGCGGCGCGGCCGGCTGCGAAGCGGAGCTTCGGCGTCACCGAGCAGCGGCTGGGAAGGCTTGCGTGGCGGCTTTGTCATGCCGGCACTTCATCAGCAACACCTTAAAAAGCAATTGACCTAGATTGATTACGGACTCACCCGCGACAGAGTGCGTAAACAAAAGCGATTTAGTTGCAGAGCCTTTGGAAATTCTCCCATTGAACCGTCTTGCTGTATCGACTCTTGATCATCGCAGTTCCAGCTACCGCGATTTCCCGCAGCTTCGCCGGTTCGTTGAGAATGGCGCGGATCGAGGCCGGTGCCGACTGCGGGTCATCATAAGTCATAATGGTGGCCCCGTTGATCATTCCATCCGGATAATTGCCAGCGTCGGAAACCATCAGCGCCCCACAACCAAGCGACTCCCAACACCGCATATTTCCGCGATCGGAGCCCGCCATGTCCACGGCTCCGTTCAGGACGATCTTCGACTGTGAGATGGCGCGATACAAATCGCTTCCGAAAACAGGCGGACGGGAAATCGAACGAATGCCCGTTGGGCGCCGGTGCTCATTGAGAGGCAGCAGCCATCCCATCGGGCTTTCGGCGAGCCTCGTGGCACGGGATCGATCCAGATGATAGACCACTCGAAAATCCGAACGAAGTTCTGACACCGCCTCAAGGATCTCGGCTCGCCTGCGATGATGGCGACTGTATCCACCGACAAACAACACATCTATGGGGCGCCCGCTGTTCTCCGAAAAGGTGTCCATGGCCGGATCGTGCCCCGGAGCGAAGTATTCTGCGCACCACCCCCGATCTCTATAGTTTTGCAGGATAGTCGGAAAATTGCAGACAAGGAGATCATAAGCCCCGAAATCCGCATTGCCGGATGGCGCTGCCCGCCATGCGATCGACTTCTTTACAGTCCCCGGCAATTTCTTGACGAAGTCGTTGCCGTAACGGACGGGATCGAGATTGTAAAAGATCTCCGTGCGGTGGTGCTCGATCTGACTGAGCAGCACCTGCTCCGGCGTCGTGTTGGCCGCAAGACCGTGTTCTATTGCCCAAAAGCGCTGAGTTATGACGTCATCGCCAGTGGTGAAGAATGCGTCACCATCTCCGTCGATGACAGGTTTCAGCAGATGGCACGCCCCGAAGGAATCCGAAAGGAAAACCTGAAGTCTTTCAGAAAAAGAACTTGCGGATGACGCCAGCTTATTGAGTCTCCTCACATATGCGGGGTATAGGCCGAAATTCTGAAAGACGCGCATTTTTGTGACCGATCCATGACTTACAGCAAAGGCGCGTATCACCAAAACCGGCCTTTGGCGATAATGATCTTCGAAGCGGGATGACGAGGGCGAAAGAGTGTTTGCCAATCTAATTTTGACGGCAAGAGAACGACTGCTTGCGAGCCTTGCAACATCGGCCGCCAGGCGTGACGCCTCAATCGCTGCCTATACAAAGCTCGGCTCCGAAGGCAGGATCTTCAATATCCGGAACGACAAGACCGCAATCCAGGTCGGCACCAATGGTATGATCCGCGGCGAACTGCTGACTTTCGGCTTCGGCGGCAGGATATCGGTCGGAGATTGGTTTTATCTCGGCCCACAATCGACGATATGGTCAGCCAGCGAGATCGTCATCGGCGACAGGGTTCTCATCTCCCACTCCGTTGCCATCCACGACAGTGACAGCCACCCTACCGATCCTCAGTTGCGTTTCGAACAGACGAGACAGATTCTCACCTCTGGTCATCCCCGAGAAAACCCAGGCGTAAAAACGAAGCCTGTCCTCATCGGAAACGATGTGTGGATTGGCATGGGCGCCATGATTTTGAAGGGCGTGACAATCGGCGACCGCGCCATTATTGGTGCGCGAGCAATCGTCAAGACAAACGTCCCTGCTGATGGCTTTGTGCCATCTCCCACCAGCGAGCCAAATGTATGAAGAACCGCCTCCGCCGCAAGTTTCGAGATTTCATGTTTCAGACGCGCCGGCTCGTTGGCCTGGAAAAACTACTCATCGTGCAGGGCGAAACTCGCGCGCATCAGATCGCGCAACTGGGCGCCCTGGATACACTTGCTGATGCCGAGTTTTCGGTCTTCTCGCAGTGGGGCGAAGATGGGATCATCTCCTGGCTAATCGACACCATCAAGCCGTCGTCAACCACATTCGTCGAGTTCGGTGTCGAAGATTACCGAGAGAGCAACACCCGATACCTGCTCGCGTCTCGATATTGGTCCGGGCTCATCATCGATGGTTCAGAAGCAAACATCGCTTCGATTCGCTCCGATGACGTCGCTTACAAATACGATCTGCAGACACGCGCGGCGTTTATCGACCGGGACAATATCGAAAGCCTTATCGCTTCGGCTGGCTTCAATGGAGACCTCGGCGTCCTCAGCGTTGACATTGATGGTGTTGACTATTGGGTGCTTGAAAGAATTCCGCAGAGAGCAGCGATCGTCATTGTCGAATACAATCAGGGCTTCGGCGACGCTCCTCTGAGCGTGCCGTATGACCCATCGTTTGTCCGGCTGAACAAGCACTATTCCGGCATGTATTGGGGCGCTTCTCTGGCCGCCTTCAGGCATCTGCTCGAAGGCAAAGGCTACGAATTTGTAGGTACCAATCGAGCCGGCACCAATGCGTTCTTCATTGATGCAGCTTATTCCGACAAACTGTCTGGCAAGCTGGAACGCCGCCACGAATGGCCCTGCCGCATGCGGGAAGTCCGCAATCCGGACAGCAGCCTCGCCTTCAAAACATACAGCGAGGCTAAAAATTTGTTGAATGGCCTACCGGTCGTGAACGTGACGACGGGCGAAACTGTCACTCTGTAGACGTCGCCTGATCATCGCCCCACCCGCCTACATCTTCATCCAGGCTACCGGCAACGATGTCTAAGATGCGGCGCAAAATTGGCTTTAACGCCTCGACATCCCGCGCCTCCTCGATTTCTGCCCGGAGTTGCAGGACTATCGCCTTCTGTTGTTCGAGCGTTTGCATCTTATCTTGTCTCTACAATCTTTCCCTGACAGCAGCCGTCACTACCGAGGCCGATATCAATTTCGGCCCCCTGGGCGCGGAGCCTCGAGCCGGCGCTTCTCTTCTTGCGCGGCAGCTTTCGCTCGCACAACCTGCATGACGGACATCTCAATTGCCATCAGCAACCATACAAACCCGTTCTTCACAGAGAAACTCCTCAGTATAATTGATTAGCTCGTCCCTATCGTCTCCGAGAGCGAAAGGCAATTGACCTTGCATTGGTTACGGCGAGGCAGCCGGGCCAAGCTTGTCATGGCCACCTCCCAGGAAAATGATTATTGACTCGTTCGCCAATGAGAACATATTGAGAACAACGCTCGGGCGGAGCATTCAACAACAGGCGCGGCGGAAAGGACCTCGCAAGAGGATGATGACGCATGGCCGAAACGATCGGCGAGGCAATGGATGCAGGATGGGAGATCCGCGCAAGGTGCGCCTGGGGAAGGCGCGAGGGCTTGAAGAGCGTCCGCGAATGCCCGTGGCGGCACTCGCTCGATGTGGTGACGCTGGTGGCGACGCGGGGGCGCGAATTCCCGCTTGCCAGGTTGTCGGAGCGCATGCGCTGTCCGGTCTGCGGCAGCCGTCGCGTGGCGATCGCCTATCTGCCGAAGAACGAGCCGCGAGTTTTGACGATGAGGAGGAGCACGCCATGACTGAAGGCATGGGCAGGTTTCAGGCAATAAAGGATTGGACGCCCGGCTACATGAACGTCACGCCGGCGCATCTCGATATCATGGCAGAGTGCACAGCCTGCGGAGCGCAGAAGGAATTCTCGAGAGAAAAACTGCCCTCGCAACTGCGCCACGCGCAAGTCGATGATGTCGAGAAACGCCTCAAGTGCGCGTCGTGCGGCGCGAAGGCCGGGAAATTGCGGTTCGGATATTTTGTTGACGAGAAGGGAACGAAATGAGCGACACAGACCGGCCGACGCTGACGAAAGCGCCGGACCTTTATGTCCATTACTGCGAAGTGGAGGGCTGCGGAAAATGGGGCAGCCTCGGCAACAGCCCGTCAAAGCTGGTGCCGGTGCGCTGGTGGTGCGCGGAGCACTTCCCGGAGGCATTCAAGATCAATCGGCCGCTGAAGTGGCCGTGATCACGACGTCAACGAAATCGCGATCGTTACGCCCGAAACGAGGCCGGCAATGAAAAATGCAATCCCGATCAGGAACCGGCTTCTGGCCGGAATATGGCCATTCTCCGCGTCTGGGGCGATCAGGAACATCAGGCAGGCCCAGGCCAGCATCCAGACAATGAATGAGCCGACAGGCGATTCCACAAGAGCCTGCGGCCTGTCGTAAGCGTCGAGGGTTATGGCGTAGATCCGATGCGTCCACAGGATCGCCAGGGTCGACCAGATTGCAACGATGAGAAAATCCGGGCCTTCCCGGCCATTCCTCAAAGATCGGCCAGCGTCGCGCGTGTAGCGGATAAGGCCGGCAGTCGTGGCGCCAAGCACGAGGTCGGAAGAGATTTCGACCATCTGATCATGCGAGAGAAAGAAGTCAAATAACCAATATGCCAAGGCTGCGCCGACTGCGGACCATGCTGCGATGCTGGATTTCAGCCGCTTCATCGCTTCTTTCCTTCTTTCATGCCATTCAATGTGGCGACCGCCATTTGATGGACGCGGTCGCGCCGGCGGCCGAATGTGATGACGGTCTGGGCAAGCTCCTGCTGAAGGTCCAGCTTCTCCCGCTCGATCTCAGGGTTGACGTTCCCGCTCGGGGCCTGCTGCGGCCGCTTGATCCAGGTAGGCAGCTTCATTCGCCCCTCCTCCTGCCGTTGATTTGCGCCATGGCAAGCGGCAGGATCACGTCCATCGTGTCGGTGAACTTCTGGGCCAGGGGCGTCACGAGCTTCAGCGTCGCGATGTGCTCGGTCTGCGCCTTCTCCAGCGCCGCATCATAGGCTTTTCGGTCTTGAGCCCGGCCGTACCGCTCGTACAGATAAAGACCAAGAAAAATGAGGGTGGTGGCGGCGAAGACGCCGCCGTTTTGCAGCATCCATTTGGCCAGCTCAGCTGGAATACCTACCATTATCTTAGCCTAACCGCCTCGCTACTGCGCCGCGTCGACGGCCGCCACACAGGCGGCCCGGCGGTACTCGCCTATATTCCTCGCCGCCCGGTCGGCGGACCAGTTGTCGAAGATTTCTTCCTGCGTCATGTCCCGGTCCGGCTTTGGTGATAGCGCCGGGGTCGCCTTTCGGCAGTCGGGCGGCAGGGTCACCGAAACCGTCCTGGTGATCACAACCGGTTCGGGTTTTGCGTCAGTCAGGGAGCATCCGGACGCGATCGCGAGAAAGGCCAATAGCACCGCCATCAGGGAGAGCCGCATTTCGTTTCCTCAGTTCCTCGAGCTGCTGGGATGCGGCGTTGACCCGGTCGGCCGCGTCCGCCTGGATCTGGATCACCGCCTGCGCCTGGTCGGCAATCTTCCGATTGGCTTCGGCATTCGCCTTTTCGAGCTTCGCCGTCCATGTCTGGTCGGACAGCGCCTTCGCGTTTTCGGCCGCCTCGGTGACCATCGAGCGGATCTCGCGGATGGAACCATAGATCAACCCGGAGATGACGAGCACGAGCGCTAGCGCCGCAAGGCCGATCGCGGCGGGCTTGGAAAGACCGATCATCCGACTTCATCCTTTACCGATTGATCCTGCGTCGCCTCGCCGTCGATCGCGACCGGCGGCGTGGCATATGGCAACCCCGTCCTGGTCGCGAAAATCGCCGCGATGTCCTGTGCCGTGGCAAAGCCGGTGTAGAAAAACACCGAAGCGATGATGTTGACGATCAGGCCCCAGGCGATCGTCTCATTGACGCGCGTGTCCTGGGCGCCGATCAGCACATAGATGAACCAGAACGAGACCATGATGTTCGGAAAGATCACCGCCTTCCGCCATTGCCAGCCCGGTTCGCCGCTCGGCTTCGCCTCGGCCTTGCGGCTCATCAGAGCAGCGCCTGCACCTGGGCGCGCATCCTGTCGCCGCAGGCCTTGGCGCCGACGGCTTTCGGATCGAAGGGCAGCCGCGCCACATCCCATTTCCCGGCCTGCTGGATGCCGAGATTGGCCTGCACCTCGGCATGGCTGAGGATGGTCTTGGGCGTAACCGGGATCCTGTAGAAGCTCGCCAGGTGCGCGATCACCTCCATCGCCCGGTTCCACTGCGTTTCCGTCATCGGAAACCGGCCGGCGTTGAACGGGGTTTCGACAGCCCCCGCCATGCAGGCCATGGAAACGCCGATCGAGCCGGTATTGCAGCCGCGCGTATGGGCGGCATAGTCGTCGTCGCTGGTCACGACGTTGTCGGCGATCGAGTGATCGCCGCGCACCACATTGCCGGCGTTCTCGACGATGAAGTGATAATGCTCCTTGTCGAGATCCGACGCCTTCCAGGCGCCGGCCGACCAGTGCAGGATGACACGGCTCATCTTCACCGACTGGAGCCACTCCAGCGGAAGTCGGTATGACATTGGATTTCTCCGTTTTTGGGATGTGAAAATGCCGCCCGCAGGCGGCCACGCTAAAAATCCGGCGCATTCAAAAGATGATGGCGTGCAGCCTTACCAGCCGTCCGCAATAAGGCGGTCACCTATGTAACCGGCCATAAGGGCGACACCATTAGCCCCGAGATGGAGGCTGTCGATGGAAGAACCGTTATCGAAGCGCAAAGCATCGCAAACGTAATCGCCGGCATAAGCTGCAGCGTCGGCAAACGGCTGCCCGGGTGCAGAAAGCGCGACGAGCATAGAGCGAACATCCAGAAAGTTGTTCGGGAATGCCGCCGCGACAGCCGCGTTGTTCGCCATCTTGGCGTTGTAGCCGGCGGTGCCTACGAACTCGTTTTCCGTGTTAAAGCTCGGGAGAATGAGAAACTTCGCGCCGGCAGGGAGATCACTCACAGCAGCTTGCACGTCTCCTAGGACGGTGTGCCCAGCAGCCGCCCCGTTTGTGCCAGCGAAGTAGATCATGGCGCGGTCAAAATAGTCTTCGTCATCCAACTTTCGTTGGGTAACTTGGTCCGTTTTCTGTCCGCCGATACCGCCGTTGTAGATCCTTCTACCCATGCGCGCGGCGACAATGTTTGTCCAGCGCTCAGCCGGATTGGTGAGGTAGTCCAGTGCGGTGAAGCTGTCGCCAAAGGCGGCGAAATTGAGCAGACGCGAATTGGATCTCGGATCTTTTGCCAGCCACTCATTACCAGCATTGAGACCTGCCTGAAGCCCCCATTTAAACGCGAGGTACGCCGTCACCAGTGCGCTTTCATCGAGCGACAGGACGCGGTCATACACCACGATTTCGCAGATGAGACCATTCCAGCGGCCGCTGGTAACATCAGGGTCGCCGCCGATCCGCCAGGCACCGAGCGCGCTGTAAACCGGTACACCGTTAGCCCCGCCACGGGTTAGTCCGTTGACATAGTTGTATGCAAGGGCCGTCGTTCCGCGCATTTGCGAAACTGTCGGGCCGGCGCTTTCGGGGGCGGCCGGATCCGAAATAGCGGCAGAACCGCAATACTGGTAAACACGGTTGGCAACATTGCCCACGTCGACCTGCAGGCCCGTTCTCACGTTGCCTGCTAGGGCTGTCTGACCGAGATGGAGAAAAGCCGCCGTGGGGCTTCCGTAATCGTTATCCCATACGATGAAAACCGAGTTCGGACCCGCCGTAAACGGAAAGCACTCGGAAGATACGTCGAGATGATGGGTAGTCCCGAACTTCAGCGCGTTCAGCCCGCCCATCGTCCGCAGGTTTGTTGTCGGTCGGTTGCTGCCGGATGCAGTCGCCTGCCCTCCGTAGGAACCCTTATTTGCCCAAGCGCTGACGAGTCCTGCCGAATGCGTGATCGTCGACGCGTCTGACGCATCGAAGTCGATCACTAGCCCCGGAATATCAGTCAAGGCGGCCATAGCCGGCAGCGACGGCGAGCCGCCGCCGCTTCCCCGCCTCGAATACGGCCGACGATCGACGGTCTTCTCGACCGTCTTCGCCAGCCCGCGAATATCTGCAATCCTCGTCGCAATGCCCGCCATGATCAGGCACTCACGACATTGCATTTCCAGCCGGCCTGCGCCGGGATGTCCTTTTCATCGCTCGCGATGAAATGCGATCGAGCCGTGTTCTGTCCCGAGCCGACCGCCTGGCTGGCATCCGGAGCCGACCCGGCCGCCGCGAACATCTCCGCGCTTGCCGGAGCGCGCACGCGAAACACCAGCGAGGCGCCATCCTCGGGAGCCGAGAGCGTAGGCGCGACCTGCGTCGTGCTCTGCCCGAGAGCGATCGTCTCCGACCACAACGGAAAGAACAGTTTGGCTCCGCGGACATCCTTGACGTAGCCGCACTGCACATGAGCGCCTGAGATAGCCATGCTTCAGTCTCCTGGTTGAGAGTAATTTCATCCGGCGGACCGAGCCCGCACGGTTGTATGCTGCGCGGCCAGCGAGGCAGCGCAGGATCTCGTTCGTCTTGTCGGAAAAACTCAGTTTATGCCGCCGGGCCGCCCCCTGGCAAACCTGCTAGCTTACCAGAGGACGCAGCGATGAAATCATCGTGGGTACAGACCTGGATGACACCGCGGCTTTGGTTGGGTGGACGCCATCAGGCACATCAGTCGTCGTTGCGCCTACCCAACCAGGCGCCAAATCGATGAGAGTGAGTTGGCTATCGGCGGCGCAGATGTCTCGATAATTCTGAGCGTATGCAGCCCAATTCACGCGATCTGATACAGGATACAGACCGCCAGCCACCGGTGGGTTCATGATCATCAGGCAGATTTTGACGTTCGGATCATTGGCCCGAAGCTGCGAGATCATGCTCAGATGGTTCGCCTGCGCTTGAGCTACCGAAATACTCCGCACGATGTATGCATCGTTCATATTGTATTCCAGCACGACGATCTCCGGGCGAGTCCGGAGGGCGCGATAGAGGAACGTCAGTCCGATCGCGCTATCTGCCCCATTCTCTCCGAAATTATAGATGCGCGCGATCGACTGCTTCCCCTCACGCAATCCACGCTCGACCTGGCGCTGCCAAAGGTTGAAGTAATCGCCTTGATAGGTCAGGCTAGTGCCGCAGGTGGCGATGCGAATTTCCTTGCTCATTTTTTGCTCCTGCGGTCCCAATAACCGACGGTTTGGACCGAACTATTCATGTTGCTCGCCGCATAGCCGACAACGCGGCTGTTGACGTCTGTCATGACGATGCCACGATAGCCCAGGGTATCCGCTGCGGGCTTGACCCCCATGGTGTAAAACCGGCCCATACTGGGATCGCCGCCATCGGGGTCCATAAGGCCAATTTCACCGCCGCCCGTGTTTACCAGTATCAGCGCCTGAACTTCGCACTTGAAGCCGATCGGCGATTTCATTGTGATGACGGTGGAAGATGCGCCAAGATTGCCGCTGTACTGATTTTCCATGACACCCCACGCACACCAATCTTCTGTCTGGGTATACGGGATGATGTTGGCGGAGCCATCGGTGAGGACGCTCCAAACCCGCCGGCTGGGGGCCATCTCCCACCCTGTCGGATACGCTGGGTTCGTGAGTGACCCAGAAGCGAGAATATCGACAACGCCGGTAGTCGGATTCTGCATCACGTGAAGGTGATACCAAGTGCTGACCGCGAGCGAGCCTTGGTCTAGGGCGCCATTGCCACTGCCGGCCGCCCAGTTCTGATCGAGGCGCTTCATCATGCCTGCCGTCAACATGATATCGGCATCGTCGAGTTGCGACCGGCAAGATCCGGGCGCAACAACAATCCGTTTCGTCGGAACGGTCGGATCTCGTGACGTCTCGAGGCCGACAAGATATTGCGGAGGCAGGCCGCTCTGCGTCATTGACGGCGGAATCTTCTGGACCATTGGTTATGCCTTTATTTCTTCAACGACGAGGGTTGCGGCAGACACGCCGCCCAAAAGGCGGCCAGCAGTAGAGCCGTTTAGACGAGCGGTCCCCGCCACAGCATCCGGCCCGACACGAACAGAGATTGTCACTGCGGTCGTTATCCCCGGTACGAAATCAACTTCGACACTCGACATAAATGCCTGATCTGCCGACACTACGGTAACGCCGACAGCATTCCTGGCGTCCGCAGCCGTTCCGTTGATGCTCGTTCCAGTGGCAAATATCGCAGCTATCACAGTGCCGGCCGCGCTGCGCGAAACCTGCCCTCTAAATCGACAACGGAGTTTGTTGGTCACCGATTTAGGTGTGATGGCGAGTGTGAGAATTTCTGTTCCCTCAGTAATTTGAGGTGCCGTGTCGTCTCTCGGAATAACGGCCGTCAGAGTGGCATTGGCCGCATACGACGCACTGACGCTGTCGACGACGGCGCCCGTGGGCATCTGAGCGTTTGTTATCGCAGCGCCGCTGGCCGCTGCTCCGATCTTCGTGCGAATGTTGGCTGCATCCGCCGCAGACATCTTGGCGGCGGTGACTGCATCGCCCCCAATCTTGGCCGTGGTTATCGAGCCGTCGCTTGGTGCGCCCACTGTGATCTTGTTGCCGAAGCGGACGTCGACCTCTACCCCCGTCGGAACCGGTGGCGACGGTATCCGCAGATAGGCGTTGCCGCCCGAATGCTCCAGCGTGTAAGCCGAAATCGGCTGCGAGACCCCGCCAACGTTGACGAACATGTTGTTGGCGCTGCCCGGGTCGATTGAAAGCAGGAAGTCTGTAGTCGTACCATCGCCGGTGAAGCTGTTCTGGACATAATTGTTTTTGGCGAGATCTGCCCAGTCGGCCGCCTCAGCCGCCGCTGCCTCGGCGCGGTCCGCAGCATCTTCAGCGGCGGCGACGATCGCCGACGACACCTGGTCGCTGACCATGCGGAAAGTCGATCCTGCAATGACCCCGAGCAGTTGCATCCCGGCGATCAGACCGCCAGTCACGACGTCATTGCCGGAATTGGTCTTGACCGTCAGAGGGGAGCCGCCATTGAAGGAGACCGTGACGGGCGTCCCACTATTCGTCTCGAAGACCCCGAGGATAATCAATGCAGATTGGCTAACCGGGATGCTGGTCGTTGCCTGAATAGCGTTCGGTGTGCCTGCTCCGACATCTGTTGCGACGATGAAGGAATAAGGAAGGTCCCCAAGTCGTGTCCACGAACCCGAATTGGCAGCCCCGTTCTTTCGGTAGATGCCGTTATAGGCAGCTGTCGGATCGCTAATGACCCATGCCATGGTATTGGCCGTTTGCGAAAGGTCTGCATAAAGCGCTGCCTGGGTGGCATAGACCTTCCCACCGCTGGCGAGGAAGGCATTGATTGATCCCTCCACCCACGTGCCCCATTCGCGAATCTGCTGTTTGTCCGGCTCAAGCGGGTTGGACGAAGGGCCATCAGCCCAGATTTGCACGGCCTGCATCGGCATAGAAGTGTTTCCTTCTTAAGTAACTGTAAAGGCGCCCGTCGGCGTTCGCGTGCCCTCGACGCCCGAGGCGTTCACGGAAGCCACCCAGCCGTAATAGGTGCCGGCCGGCCGCGTGATAGTTCGGGCATAGGAACCGTTGGGCGCGCCGGCCAGCGCCGGGCTATTGAATGTCGCCGTCGCCGGATTGTTGACCGTATTGTAGTAGACGCGCGCCGAGGCATAGAGGCTGCTGTTCGGCGCGGTCCAGTTGATCGTCACCTCCCCGGGCACCCCGGTTATGACAGCGCCGATCGTGACAGCGGGGGGCGCAGTAGGGTTGACGGTTGAAAACACGGACTCCGTGGCGGACCAGTCGGAATACTTGCCCTTCGCGGAAATGAAAGCAGCCTGGACATCAAGCCACCGATCGCCGGGCACGACATCCGTGGCGCAGACGATGAACCCGCCTGAGGCATCGACGTTGACGATCGTCTTTTCAACCCAAGCGCCAGGATGGCCGCCACCTGTGTCCTGGATCCGGTAACGGATCGCCGGCGTAAGGCTATTGTCGGTCGGATCGACGAGCGAGACGTTAAGATAGACTGAGCCCGCTGCGGCGACTGCCACAGCGGAACTGATGACCGGCGTCGGCATATTTGCCGAATTCGGTTTTGCCGGCGCCGCCGGCTTTTGACCCTCGAGAGCTGTCGACCATTGATCGATATTGTCCGGATGCTGGATCACCTCGAGGCTGAACCCTCCTCGCATGAGATCGAGCACCGCCCGCCGGTTTTCGATGACCTTTCCATCAAGCCTCGGCAGCCGGTTCGGAGTCGCCAGCCTTATCCAGCGGCTGTAGACCGCGTTGATCCCGGAAAGACGAACATTGAGCGACCCCCTCACCTTCTGCAGGATGCGCTGCCATTCGCGCCATCCCAGTCGGCGCGCCTGGCGCCAGTTCGTCACCCATTGATAATTGGCGTCCTCGGCGAGCACGCGACCGGCCAGAAGCTGCCTGTCTTCATCCTCAAAGAAATCAGTGTCCGAGGTGGAGTAGCCGACATCCGGATAATTGAATTTCGGAACGAGGCGGTTGATCTCCTCCTCAAAAAGCACGTCATACTGAATGCGATGACCGACGATGTCGTCGTCGCCAAGGGTAACGACGCGGCTTTCGCGGAACTTGCCGGCGGTGAAGAGCAGAGCCCCGTCGCCGCGCTCGCAGAGCCAGCCATCGCAAGCCGCCAGGATCGCGTTCGTGCCGACCTTCGGCTCACGCTCGGTCGTATCCCAGCCGCTGCACTCGTACCGCTTTTCAACGCCGCCGCCTGTGATCGTGACGAGCTCGTCGCAGACGTCTGCCTCTTCGATCCACATGTCGAGCACAGGCAAAATTGCCTTGCGGTAATCGCGCCGATGACCGAACTCGCTGAAGCACCAATGCCAGGCGAGCTGCAATGCCGGGTTCTTCGAGAAACCCCAGGTCGCCGGCAAATCCGGATCCTGGTCCGGATCGCGAAAGTCCCAGACATGAGCCCCACTGACTTCAACCGTAAGCCGAGGGATATTAAACGGGAAAACAGTGCTGAAGTCCTTCGCTTTCGGCGTAAAGGCCTTCATTGCGATCGATGCCTGCCCATCACCTCGATGATTGTTCGTCCAGATTCCCGAACTGGCGAAGGCGCTTACCATAGGAGCGTAGGGTGTTTCAGGATTGGCCCCCAATCGAGCCAATAATTGCACCAGATCGGAACCGTATCGCCCATCCTCAAGAGCCTGGACATAACCAGATTCATCGAGCGCGACTTCATCGTCATGGAGATAGAAGCGATTGTAGGAATGGACCGCATGCCCCGCGATACCCTGGACGGCATATAGCGCTGCACCGAGCGCTTCCCACAGCATATAAGCGCCCGCCATGCGTGTCGTACCGATAACCCAATGGCGCGGCGGCACGGATTGCGTCATCGGCGCCTTGCCGTCTTCCGGCTTCGGCGGCTTTGGTGCCATTGCCGCCTGAATGCCGACGGTGATCGCTGTCGTGACCAGCGCCGTCGTCAGGCTGCCGAGCACGCCGGCCGTCGTTGCGCCGAAGCCGATCGCCGTGAAAAAGGACGTAAACAGCGGCGTGAAGATCGGGTCGCGGCGCGACAGTGGATAATGCACCGTCGTATTGCGAAGCCTGCCTTCCCAGATATCGCGCTGGAACGCCAGCGCATAAGTCGCTGAATAGAAGCGCTCATCGGCAATCACCGCGACCACCTCCAGCAGGCGACAAGCCGTGCCTTGCGATGCGCGATGCCGCCTGGTCCGGCAGGACCGAGAACTGACCAAAGCGGGCCGAAACAGAGAGCCGAAACATTGCGTTCAACCGGCTCGCTTCCTTCGAAATCGACGAGGGTCCGGATCACAGCCATGTCGCCCGTCGACGGCTGCTGTACGCGCCGCCAACCTTGGCCGACGAGCAGCGGCCCGACGAGCTCCGCAAGTCCGCCGGCGGCGCCGATGAGTGCGCAAGCTCCCTCAGCGCTGTCATAGGTGCCGCGAAAGGCTTCGGCTGGATCGCGGCCGGTGAGCGCGAGCGCATAAGTGCCGCACCAGGTCGTGCAGTCTTCGCCGCCAACGCCGCCCCAGCGGAACCTGACGCGCCTTTCGATATAATCCTTGATCAGCATAGCGCCCTAGAAGTTCGGCCACGCCGGCTGCACGCCGCGCGAATATCGGATCGTGTTGTTGCAAAAGTCATCGGTCGGGGAGACCGCATGCTGCTGCGCTGATGACCACAACGCCCGGGAGGGCCGGCTGCGCATGTTCTCACCGGCCACGACCGAGAGCGAAAGCGAAAGCGTCGGCTGCTCACGACCGGAGACGACAGGCATCGATTCCGCCGTGCGCGCCGCTACGCCTTGCCAGAGCGGTATGATTTCGGTCATCGGCTGATAGTAATCGTCCAGCGTCGTGATGCCGACATGCACCAGCGCCCCGCGCACCTCTGGTATGGAGTCGATCAGCCGCGAACCGGACGCCGGATCAACGCCGGACATCGTGAAGTCAACCGCATCTGAAGTGCCGTTCAGCAGGATCTCGAGCGACGGAAGCCCGACCAGCCGACCGGCGCCGAGATAGATGGTTCCGTCGGGATCGATGCTGTCGAAGCGAGCAGGAATGTCATGCACCCCAAACCAGATATGCAAAGATGGCTCAGTTGCCACCCGCATGAACAGACCGAGCAGAGTGCTAGATCGCAGTCGATCCAGCACGGCCGAAGGCACATAGTTGACGTCGTAAGCCATGCTTAAAACGCCTCGTCGAAGGTGAGCGACGGGCGCATTAGCCAAAATCCTTCCACATCAGATAGGATCTTTGTGCCCATCGAAAGTCTGGCGGCAAAGCGTGGCCGCGCGAATTCGATGCGTGTGCCCGCTACCACCGCCTCGCGTAGCGCCGGGCCAATTGCCAGCGTGTAGTCACGCACGGGATATACCGTCCCCTCGATCGTCTCGCTGCCCTCTTCGGATATCGATATGACGTCCCAATACCGGTAGGCCCGCCAGCCCTTGACGCTCGCATGATAGATCGAGAACCAATCGGACCATCTCAATCGCCGGGAAGCGCTGTAGACCCGAATCTGAAGTTGACCAGCGCCCAAGCCAGCATCTTGGATCACCGATCCCCAAACCGTCGCCTGACTGTATCCCGACGTGTCCGAAAAGTGCGACCCATCGGAATGCGGGATGCCGCCGATGATCGGCTGCGGCCAGCGCCCGAACGTCGGAAACGGTCCCTGCCAGTCCGTTTTCAGAGGCACATCGACGAAGCGGAAAGACCCATTCAGCCGGGCCGCAAGCCACGTGACGTATTCATGCTCTTCGGGCGCCTGCACAAAGCAACCGCCATAAGTGGCGGTCAGGAAGCCGCCACCCGACATTTCCATGGTACTTTCCTGGCCATTGCCGTTCCTGCCACCGCCGATCGCGTTGCCGTCGACGTCGAAGGTCATGCGCGCCGGCTTCAGAAAGTCGATGTCCAGAAGGGGAAGATTGAGGAAGCTCACGCGTCACGCCCTTCGCCAGGCAAAATGCTGCTGCTGGGAGCCGAAACCGGACCGCTCCATTTCCTTGTTGTAGCTGTCGAGACCGGCTGCAACGCCCTGTTCGACCAATTTGCGGACATGATCGTCTCCATTGGCGCCGCTGATGTTGACGTTCAGGGGAACCGGTCCGCGCGGCCCGGTTCCGCGATTGCTGTTCGCCGCCAGCATGCTTTCGGTCCTGTGGTTCGGAACGACCTGGCTGCCACGCGGCAGATTCACGATCTCTCGCCCACGTTCGCCGACGATCGCCAGTCCGCCCGGCGCGAAATCGGTGCCGTCGGCAAACAGACCGGTGATCTTGCCCGAAGCCGCAAGGGCGGCCTGGCCGCCGGCAGGCTTGAAGCCACCGAAGATACCGCTCAAGAAACCGAACAGGCCGCCACCGCCGCCCCCGGCAGCCCCCGTTGGCGCGGCGGGGAAGAATGAGGAGGAAAGCGACTGCCCGATCTTTCCAAGACCGCCCCCGAAGGTATCGAGGCCCTTCGTGGCCGCACTCGCCGAATTCGCCAGCTTGGTAACTGCGTCGGCTGCACCCACGTTGCCGCCGGCGCCGATCCCATCCCATTTCCCGACGCCGACCTTGGCGGCGCCGTACCAGGAGCTCCAGCCGTTCTTGGAGGCATAATCAAGGGCGAAATCCACGCCAGCCGGACCATTCGCGGCAACACGCGGGTCAAGCCCCGTCTTCGACATGAACTGATTGCCGAGGCCGCCGTTCATGTAGAGCTGATACGGCCCGAATGATGGTTCACGAACGCCGTTTTTGATGTAGCCGGATTGAAGGTTCCAGCTGCTGAGACCACCTTCCGACCGCGCCACCTTCAGAGCGGTTTCAGGGTCAATGCCACGCTTCAGGGCCGCCTGCGCGATATAAGACCCCACTTCGCCAAGCGGCGCCCGCGAAACCGGAATGACCGGCGCTTTGCCCATATTGTCGTTGGCCGCACCAAGGACGCTTCCCGCCAGACCGACACCTGCGCCAGCAAGACCGCCGGCGCTCGTTGTCCCCGTGCCGCTAAAAAGCTTGCCGAAGATGATGTTGATCACCCGCTCGAAAGCCTGGTCGCCAGCCTTGGTCATTGCATTGAGGAAGGAATTCAGCAAGGCCTTGCCCGCTGCCTCACCGATCTTGCCGCCGCTGCTGACCAACTGCTGTCGAAAATCGGACACGAAGCCGGTCACAGTTTGCTTGAGCTCAGCTGCATTTTGGTTCTGCCGCATTTGCTGCGCCAGCGGAGAATCGAGGTCGACCGGCAAGCCGGCGCCGCGCTGCCGCGAAGCGATCTGCTGATCTCCCGACGATCGGAAGAGCTGCTCGCGCTCGAACTGCAAATCTGCATTGAGCCGCACTTTCGCCGCTTCCGTCGCTGCCTTTGCATAGGCCTCAGAGAGCTTCTCGATCTCGGCGCGTTGATCGGCCGTGACTGTACGACCCTTCTCCTGCGCCTGCTGGAGCAGTTCCAGTTCCATGCGCATCTTCTGGGCCGCAATGCCGGCCTCACCGGCAGTAGCCGCCTCGAGCTTCATCTGCTCTATGCGGTCGTTGGCGTTGTTGATCAGATCGCGGTAGGCTTCTGCGGCCGATTTTCCAGCCTTGTCTTCGCCTGGCAGCCCCTCCATCTCGATGTTGGGCCTCTGCCAGGGTACCGGCACGCCCACGCGGGCACCATCGCCGTTGACGATCGTCGGGTTCTGATTGTCGAGCCGTCGCTGCGCCTCTCGTTGGGCTGCCAGCACACGGCGCCGGGACTCTTCATCGAGGACGCCGTTGACGACGGGAACGGCTGCCATGGCGCGTCCAGCTGCTTCGTCGGCAGGTGAAAGCGCGGTAGCGCCAACTCTGCGCAGTTCCTCGAGGGCCTTGCTAAGTTCGTTGATCTGGCCGACCTGGCCGGATGCCGCCGGCCCCACCAATCCCAATCCCTCGCGCAGCTTCTCCAGCGCAATGTCTGTCAGGCTGAGATTTGCGTTGAGCTCCCTCACCTTGTCCGTAAGCGGATTCTTGGCGAGGACATCACGCGTTTTTTCGATGCCGGTTATGCTGTCCGGCAGTTGCGTGAACCGGCCGACACGAGGATCGGAGAAGCCCTGGCGCTCCAGATCCATGTTCGTCGTCACCTGCTGGGCGACCGCACTCTTAAGCCGGAGAGAGGCGATCTCCAGTTCGGATTGCGCCATTGCACGCGCAGCTTCCTGCCGCTTCAGCTCAAGCTCTAGCAGCGTGCGCTTGGCCTCGTATTCCCGCTGGGTCCCGGCGACGATCGCGGCCGAAGCCACATCATGCGTGCGGGCGGTCGTGTTGAGCGCCTTGGCGTATTCCCCCTGGAGCTGCTGCAGTTCCTTGAGCTGCGATTGGACGGCACCCATTGGGGCCGCCTGCGCGGCCAGCGACTTCGTGACGTCATCGACAGCCAGCCGCGCTTCAACGGTATTGACGGCGAAAAGCTTATAGGCGCCATAAGCGATGGCGCCAGCCGCAGCGAAGGGCAGGACGTACCTGGTAGCCGCCGACAGGATCGCGCCAAGATCCTTGAGCAGGGCATTGACGCCGCCATTGCCGCCGTAAAGGCCGACGATCTGGGATCCCTGCTGCAGGAGAACGGTGGTGACCGGCATGCCACCGTAAAGCGACACGCCGATATCCTGAACCTGAGGGCCCAGGTTCTGCCGCCTGAATTGCGCCTGGTTGTCGTTGGCGACGCTAGACGGCTTGACCACAGCCGGCACGACCCTCGCCTGCTCCTCAAACCGGGCATTCGCCTGCTGAACTGCCTTCGACAGTTCGACCTGACCGCGTTCGGCAATCCTCGCAGCATCGGCCATCATGCCGTACTTGCGATAGATGCCGTCGAGGATGGCCGAGGCCTGCGTCATCTCGATCTTGCCGAGCTCGACGCCGCGGGTCAGCTGGTTGACCGCCTGGTTGAAGCGCTGCGTCGTCGCGTAGCCGTCCACATATTGGCGAGAAAGTTTCGACAATATGTTCGTCGCGGCGCTGATCTTCTGCTCGTTTTCCGTAAAGCTGTCGCCAAGGCCCTTGCCCGACTGGCGCATGCGGTCATCGGCAGAAACCTTCTGCTGGGCGCCCGCAGTGTATTTGCTCGCGTCCATCTCTGCGGAGACGCGCAGCGTACGGATTTCAACGTTTGCCAAGGGAACCTCGTAGAAGAACGGCGCAGCCCTATCGCTGCGCCTCTTTCTGTTTGCGCTCGGCCTCTACCGCCTCTGAGCGCTCGCGCTGGATCTTCAGCCATTCGCCGTCGATCGCATTCATGAAGACATGGAACCGCTTCAGCCGATCGCCCGATATGCCGTGGTCGCGGGCATATTGGCTAAGCGCCGAATAGTAGATCGGCCCCTCGCCGCCCATGGCGCCGAAGAAGCGGTCATACTGCAGGGCGTCGAAAGCCTCGAAATACATGGCGTGCCACGCCTGAGGCTCGAAATCGTCCTGCAGGGGCGAGCGGCGCGGTCGCAGCCACTCCTGGTCAGGTTCTTGCTCGAACAGCTCTTCCAACCATTCGAGCATTTCGGGGGAAGCCTTCGGCCCGCTTACGCGGCTGCGGAAGGCTTTCCGGAGTTTTTTACCTCGGCCTCGACGAACTCGACATTGACTTCGGAAATCTTGGCAGCGCACCACTCCACGGCGGCGACGACATTGCGGTATTCCGGATCGCCGAGAACCTCCCGCGCCGTCTCCGCGGAATAGGCGACATCGAGGCCCTTCCATCCGTGCAGAAGATGCTCGGCATAGAGCTTGCCCAACTCGACCTTCATCTCCAGCTTTGCCGGCGCGGCCTCGCCCGGCTTCGGCTTCGGCTGGCTGGCCTGCCGCGCAATGCGCATCAGCAGATCATCGCGCGCCGCCTGGTAGGCCGGCAGATGCAGGGAGGAGACGTTGAATTCTACGCCGGGCCAATCCGGAAACGGAACCCAGTCCCCTTCCGCCTCACGCTTCAGGTCCGCCTTCAACGAGGCGAGCTTTACCACTGTCATATCGGGACTCCATCATTGGGGCTTCGGGGAAAGGCGAGCGGCGGACGGCCCCGAATTCGTCCGCCGCTCTTACCGCCGGCGCCGTAAAGGAAACGCCGGCGATCTGGTTATGCGGGATCGCGGGTGATGGTGATCGAGCCGGCCGCCGTTGCGTCGAAATAGGACTGGAACGGGATATCGATCATGACCGCCTGGCCGTTGCCGCCGACGACCGGGCCGCCGTCGAGGAACTTCGTTTTGGCGAGCGCGATGGCGTAAGAATTGCCGAGCTCGTCGAGGAGCGTAGTCGAGATGCCGATATCGTCGTGGTCGAGGATCGCCGTATAGGCGTCCATGTTCTCGAAATAGGTCGTCAGCGAGCCGGTCAGCTCGAAGCGGCCGAGGCCGTGCGAATAGGGTTCGTAGGCGCCGACGACATCGTTCTGATAGATGTTGTTGGTGATGTTGAGCGTCATCGCCTGCACCTTCGGCGCATTGGTGAGACCGGTGAAGCTCAGCGCCGAGACGTTGAGACCGGCATTCAGCACCGGCGTCGTCGTCGCTGCCGCATAGGTCGCACCCGTCAGGATGGCGCTTGTCGGCGTCGGCGAGCGGATGCCGAGGATGCCCCAGTTCGCCTGCACGGACTGGCGAGCGCGCAGCGTCAGCGCCAGCGTGTTGAATCGCACCGCCTGGAAGCGGACGTAGGTATCGGTCGCGCCCTGCTCGTAGAAGTATTCGAGCGTGCCTGCCTGCTGCAGGATGCCGTTCTTCAGCACGTCGCTCGACCAAGTCGAGCAGAGCAGCCGCGCAAGCCAGGTGTCGAAGGTGCCGTAGGACAAGAAGGTGTTGATCGTTCCCTGCACGGAGCGGCCGACGTCGACGATCGACGCGACGTTGCGGTCGGCGCGGATCTCGTTCGGAATATCCGTCTGCTTGGAAATGCGCACGTCGGAAGAGACATAGCGCATGATCTGGAAAGCGGGGGTGGCGGGCGTGGTGCCGATCGTTACTTCCGAAACGTCGGCAAGGCGCACCTGACTGCCGTCAGCTACCGTCATTGAAGGCTCCATAGCGGATTTGCCACGTCGTCAGACGATGGCGGCGTGCTTGCCCAAGGCACGGTAAAGGCAACCGGCAGCGCCGGAAATCACGGGGTCAGGTCGGTATAGTCGCGCCGGTACCAGCCGATCGTCGCAGTGAAGGCCCAATAATTGGGGAAATCCCTTCCCGGTTCGCCGGCGCCGAGCGACATAGTCGGCATGAACAACGCTTCGCCCGTCGACGGATCGACTAGGATCGGCTGTTCCCGAAACAGGTTCGTCAGTTGCTTCGCCCAGGTTCTGGCCTGTCGGCTTCCACCGCCCGATTTCGTCATCACGTGCAGATAAGTCGCGCCGCGCTCCAGCCACTGGTTTGCCTGCGGCGCCCCGAAGGTCTCCTGGTCGAGCACGTCGCCATAGATTTCCACGTAGACGAACGGCAGGTCTGCTTCGATCAGGTCCTGCGCAAATTCGTTCTCGAAAACGAGCGCCGTTGCGGTCCAGGCGTCGCGCAGCCGCGTCTCGAATGCGTCATAAACTTCTACGGAAGACATAAAGCTTACACCTGATTGATTACGACGGCCGGATAGGTGATCTGCATGCCTGCCTGCCGATCCTTTCGCCGTCCCTGAGCACGCTTGAGAACATAAGGCATCCCCGGATGCACCCCTGCGCTGACGTCAAGCCACCGCGTTTCGAACACGAAAGCCGCCGCGTTGCGCCCCTCGTTGCCGAAACGGGAGGCGAGCGCCCGCTTCGTTCCGTCGAAGATCGAATAGCGCTTCGCGCCAAGCAACCCATTCTCCGCCTTGCGGACATAGGGCTGGAAATTGGTGATGATGACCTCGGCATCCGGTCCGATGGCATCGTAGTCGGTCACCTCGTGCTGGTTCGCCAGCACGATGAAGCTGCCGCGGAACCGCCCGCTCTTGACCGGCGATCGACGCCGGAGCTCGTCGAGCGCGAAGGTGATGATCGGCTCCCAGAGCGAGAATTCGTAGATGATTGGCCCGGGCGCCTGGACAGTCTCTTCCGGCGCGCCCTGCCGACCATTCACATAGCGCTCATAGGTCCCACTCGCCCGCCCGCTGGATATCACCTCGCGGACGCTGTCCTTTGCGAACTTCGCGAGCAGCGCATTGATCGCCTCCGGCTCCAGATCCGCCGTCGCCAGCTTCAGATCCCGCTCGAAGATGTCGACCCCCTCCATCAGCCGGCCACGATCAGATTGCAGCGAACCCACTGACCAGCGACATAAATCGGGTCAGAGAATTTCACCTGACGCTCCCGGCCCTTCACGACCATAAAGTCATTTGCCCGCGGAAGGCGCGGGTCGACCGCACCAGGTGCTGGCGGAGAGCCCCCGGGCCATCCGTCCGCGAGGATCTCCGTCGGAGACATGACCACGCTCAGATCGTTCTGAGTGACCGTCCCGACCACCTTCTGCGCATTCACGCCACGAACGCGGGCACGGCAGCCCACATCCGCATTTCCGGAATTCGACTTTCGCCGCAAGATGACGTCTTCGCCGGAAGCGAGCAGGGCGGCGTCGAGATCCGCTATAATGCGCTCGGGAGACAGCATGTCAGACCCTGAAGTTCCGGAATCGCTTCAACTGACCGGCAACCATGTCTGGCACGGCTCCCTCTCTCGCTTGCCCCGGTACGGACCCAACCCAATAATCCGTGGTTGTGCTCTCGACTTCGAAAACATCGGTCTGCACTCGCTTGACCAGCGGATCGCGCGACCTTGCCAGCCATTCGGATCGGAAGAAATCCATTGCCGCGAATTTCAGATCAGCCGGGATCGTCTCGAAACCGGCGGTGTAGACGACTACGATCTTCGAACTGCGCCACGACATCGGGCAATCCGACCGCATACGTGCCAGGATTCCCGCCTCCGGATCCATGATGTAGTCATCCGTCGTTAGCGCTGTATCGCCATCGGTAAGGCTGGTGATCGTGATGTTATGCCGGCGGGAAAGTAGTAAGCGCTCGAGGTGGACGTTATAGAAGGTTTCGGTGAGCGTTTCCTTCTTCAGTGTCGGTTCGCCGCCGCTCCCGACGGCGATATTGCATTCCGACATGATCGCGGCTGCGATACGCTGATCGAGCGTCAGCAGAAGCGCATCCTTGCTCGCATCATCCTCGGCAAGCCCAGCGGCCTCCCGACGCTCTGCGACGGTCAAGAGCGTCAGGTCCGTCGCCGCCGTCGTGACGACGAGAGTGCTCCGCATGGGCTTCCGGATCATCTTTATTCCGCCTGCCCGTCGCTTTCGCCGCTGGCGTCGGCCGGCGCATCGTTCTCACCGGGCTCGCTGGTTTGGCTTTCACCCTCGCCACCTTGGCCTTCTTCGGAGCCCTCATCGCCCTCGAGCGCGACGACAGGCGGCGGAGTGATGATGCCGGCGGCGATCAAAGCGGCGATGAGGTCGGCTTTTTTGGCGCGGCTCGAAATCTCGATACCTGCCCTCTCGCAGAGCTCGTAGAGCTCGGCGTTGCTGAGCGCTTCCAGCGCGGCCGTATCGGGGGTCGCATCGACAGGATGAATGACGCTCCAGGCGAGCTCCCTGGCCGCGATCATGTTGGGGAGCTCGACATCCTTGCTGATGTTGACGCCGCCCGGGTCAAAGAGATCGTATCCACCGCCGGGGATCGCCTCGACGCGGAAGCCGCGCGGCAGCTCGTCCGGCCGGTTGGCGACGACAGGTTCGGGCGCTTCCAGCCCCGCGGCCGCGATTTCTTCGTCGGTCACGGCCTCGACTGTTCCCATGGCCAGGCACGACTGAGCGGCGTCATATGGCATGTTGATGATGTTCCCGGCCTCCCGGCCGATCAGCTGTCTGACAAACATGGGTCACCCCTGAAATGTGTCGATCGGAGATTTCCGCCGGGCCGAAACCCGGCGGCCATCAAGTCAAAGATCAGTCGACGATCGCGCTCGGGGGTGTTTCCTGACCATAGCGCAGGTCGGTGAGCAGGAAGACAGCCGCGGTGATGTTGGCAACGTTGGAAGCGCCGGTGGTGAAATAGACGCAGTCGAAGCCATTGTTGATGTCGAGCAGCGCGGGGTCGATTTCAAAGACCACCTGCTTGTTCTTGAGCGCCGCGTCCGTTGTGTAATTGACGGCGTCGGCCCGGCGAACAAGCGTGTCCGACGTCGCCGTGTCGAGGTTGGACCAGATCGGCACGGCATTGGCGAGAACCTTGGCGCCGGTACCGGCCACATCCTGAGCCTGCATCGGCGTCAATGCGACGGTTGCGGCGTTGCCCTGCGTCAGAGACACAAGGATATAGGCCTTGCCGGCATTCTTCAGATTGATGATGTCGGAGCTGCGGCCGGCCGCATCGGTGGCGGGAGCCATGGCCTCGACGATCTTCAGCTGCTGGGGAAGCGTCAAGCGAGTCATTTCGCGTTATCCTTCGATGAAAGTGGGGGGGAGGAAGAAAGCGGCCGCGAAGGCCGCTTCCAGTCAGGATCAGCGCGTCTGCAGCGCGATGAACGGGCTCTGCGTCTTCGTCCCCTTGTAGGGCGTCATCGGCACGGACCAGATCGGCTGGCCGTTGAACCGATAGACGAAGCGGAAGCAGGTCTCGTCGTAGATGAACCGCACGTGGATGGACGAGGCGGATTCCATCGGTCCCTTGTCGATCGCCAGGTACTGCGAGAGATCGACCAGCATGATGTCGCCGGCGGTACCGAGCGTCGCCGCATACTCGACCGGGATAACGGGACGGCCCATCAGCGTCGCATACTGGTTGCCGCCCTGGCCGGCCGGCGTGAACATGATCTGCGGCGCTGCAATGCCGCCGACATTTTCCGTGCCGGCAACATTCTTGATCTTGATGTTGAACTGGTAGAGCTGCGGCTCGACGTCCTGGTTGACAATCCAGACGGCGTTCTTCCGCGAGCGGGCCGGCATGCGCGCCCACATGTTCAGCACGTTCTCGGCGACGATCGTCGCTGCAAGCTGGCCACTCTCCTTCGGCACGGTGATGACCGCGCCGCTGTTGAGGAAGCCGAGAGGCATACCCGCGCCAGATCCGTTGACGATCGCGTCTTCGATCTTGAAGAGGAACTCGTCGGAGAACGCCTGGTAGAGCCAGGCGGCGAGAGCCGTGCTGTCCTGCAGGAGTTCGTCGGTCGCGTAGCAGAGGCCGGTCAGCTTATCGAGATCCATCTTGATCTGCCGGAACTTCGGACGCGAAGCCGTTTTGAGCTGCGCCTCTCCGGTCCAGAAGGCCTGCACGCCGCCCCAGCGAGAACCGTTTGCACGGCTGGTCTCGTCGACGCCGTTCATGCGGATACCGCTGAAATTTGCCCCGATCGGGATGCGGTTGACGCGGCTGGCGATCTCACCGGCTTCATAGGTGTTCTGGAGAAGATCGTTGGCGAAGTCGGTCTGGACGAGGAAGCCGCCATCGGCGGCAATGCCCTCGGACATGCCGGTCGGACCGGCCGAGGGGGCGGCAATGAGGCGCGGATCGATCGAGCGATAGGAAGGATGGTCGGCCCGCGCGACCGCCATCATCTGCTCGCCAAGGGAGGCGAACCGCGCGCCATCATTGCGGCCGCTGCTGCGGTGATCGGCGGATTCGTTGCCGTCGACGGCCGCGCCGACCGAGCGCTGGCGCTCCATTTGACGCTCGGCGCGTTCGATATTGGCGTCGATCTCGACGAGTTCGGCGCCGATGGCGTCATCCCGCGCGTTTTCGTCAGACGTAAGATTGCGGTTTTCCTTTGCCGCAAGATCGAAGATCGCCTGGGCTTCGCGGACGAGATCGGCGCGACGCTGGCGGAATGCCTTGATGGTCATGTGTCTAGCTCCAAAGTTTGGTGGTGCCGGGAGGATGGGCGCGGAATTCTGCCCACGGTCCCGGCAGGGCGTGGGGCGCTAACTAGATTTTCGGGGCTGCCGCTCGTTATTGAGCGGATCTGAGACGATGAGCGTGCCGGCGACGGCGGAAAGCATCACTTTCGGATGCCGACAAGTCGGGACTATCTTGCTCTTCCGCGGTTGGAAGCTCAGGTTCGGGCGACCTGATATCCGCCGACGCATCGGCGCCTTCGGGCTGCTCGTAGCTCTGGATATCGGCCACATCGGCCGCGCTCGCCTTTGCGGATGCAGTCTTCTTCGCCGAAGAGAGCCGCCGGATGGTGCCGTCGAGAGTGTCGACTCGGTCGGCCATTCCAGCCTTAACCGCCTGCTTGTCTTTCACGACCCTTCCCTCACCGAAGCCGGCTTTGACATCGGCGACCGATACGCCACGGCCGCGGGAAACAGCCGAAACAAAGTCGTTGTAGAAGGCGTCGACATTCGACTGGGCCGCCTGCGCCGCCTCGTCGGAAAGAGGCTCGAAAGCATTCCCTTCGACCTTGTACTTGCCGGCGGAGATAAACGTGAATTTCAGGCCGGCTGCGTCAACCGCCCTCGAGACGTCCTGATGAAGCGAATAGACGCCGATCGAGCCGGCCATGGCGCCGGGCGTCATCACGATCTCGTCGCAGGAGCTGGCGACCCAGTAAGCCGCCGAGGCGCAGAGGCTGTTGACTTGCGCAATGACCGGCTTGTCACCGCGGCCGTTGAAAATCTCGTCCGCAAGCGCCTGGACGCCACTGACGTTGCCGCCCGGGCTGTCGAAATTGATGACGATCGCCTTGACGGACGGGTCGGCCTTCGCAGCCCGATAGCTGTTCGTGACCCTCTCTGTGGATGTGCCGCCAGGGCCGCTGATGTCATCGACTTGCGAGGCGTGCTGAGCCACGATCCCAAAGAATGAGATAACCGCAATGACGCTCGCGCCCTGCCCAGATGCGCCAGGTGCGGCGGCGGAAAGAGTCACGGTTTCGCCGGTGCTGGCATCGAAGTAGGTCGCGACGCCATTCGGTCGCCGCTCTCCCTTGATCGCCGCGATCTCCTCAGGCGAAAGGCGGATGCCTTCAACCCGGCGTTCGATCACTTCCGCGATCGCCTCAAGCCGTTCCGGCATGATAGCCCACGGCTGCTGCATGATCGCGGCACGAAGATGCGGAAACCTAGTCGTCATGGTCTTGCTCCGAAGATACGTCTTGATCGTCGAGGGCGGGTCCGCCGTTGTGGCCGATCTGCGCCGCTGTGGCGCCTGCCGAGTTATTGACAGGCATATTGTCGGGGGTCGTGGTGTTAGTCGGGACAAGCGGCTCGTCCAAACCGTTGATGGGATTGTATCCGAGCGCTTCACGAGCTTCGTTGCGCGTCAGGATGCCGTTCAGAACCAGGCGCGAATAGAAATCTGCCTGCGCTTTCGAATCCCCTTTGATCAGGGACTCGACATCGAACTGCGCTTCGTAGAGGTTCGGGGCGAGAATGAGGTCGCGCCGAATGGCAGAGGTCCAGCAACCGAGCCAGGGCATCAGGTTGTTGCGGACGAAGGCGAGCATG
The DNA here is from genome assembly GCF_002211395.1 of Rhizobium sp. R339. Taxonomy (NCBI): domain Bacteria; kingdom Pseudomonadati; phylum Pseudomonadota; class Alphaproteobacteria; order Hyphomicrobiales; family Rhizobiaceae; genus Rhizobium; species Rhizobium sp. R339. Next base: position 189,062 of record NZ_LOKV01000024.1, on the reverse strand, counting down.
ATTGCCTCGACGCCTGTCCCCCAGGAGCTCGTCTTCGTCAAGTGATGCAGCATGACGAGGGGAACATCGAACCAGCGCGCGATTTCCTCGATCGAGAATTCCCGGCTCTGGATGAACTGGGCTTCCTCGTTATCCATGCTGATCGGGCTGAACGAGGCTCCCTGCTCCAGGATTGGCGTCTTGCCGGCATTGCCGATGCCGACGAACGTCTGTTGCCACTGCGTCTTGAAGCGCTCGAAGGCAGGATCGCTCATCTCACCTGCCACGGTGACAACGCCTGATGGCCTCGCGCCGTTGGAGAACATGCGCGCGCCATGCTCCTCGGCGGCCAGCGCGAGCCCGATTGTTTCCTTGGCGTAAGCGATCGGGCTTATGCCAACGATACCGCCGGGTGCCATGTGGCTGCGCAGGTGGAACATTTCATCCTGCAGCAGGATGCGCGTTCCCTTGATCGGGTCGGACACCGTGTAGCGGATCGAATAGTCGGGCATGCGCTCGGCAATGACGCGATCGGGATGGATCGGCTCCAGCCGATCGGCGAAGCCGCGGGGACCGGCGATTATCTCGGCGTACCCGTTGCCCCTGAGCGCCAGGTGCCCCATCAGCATCGCCTTAAAGTCCCAAGCCGATTGCCAGGGGTTCGGCTGGTGTTCGAGCAGCTCGTTCAGTGGATGCTCCGGCGCCTCAAACCTCTTCCCGGTACCAGGATCCTTCCGGTACATCCGCAGCGGCAACGTCGCCACCGTTTTCGACAGCAGTGCAATGCAGGCGTAAGCGGCCGACACGCGCATCGAGCCGTCGACCGACACGTGACGACCGGCGTTACTCATCCGCGACAGATCGCCGTCGAACCAGCGATCGGCAGGATCATCGAGATACAACGGGTCCGAGGCCTCGTCGTCAGAGGCGCGGAAACCGCCGAGGATGGCGGAGAACAGCCCCATTATCGGCCACCGCGCAGCGTGCCGATGACGGCGAGACCGACAAGGATTCCGCCGGCAACCATGAATCCCGCCGGCGGATAGGACATCCATGCTCCATAGCCTGCGAGCGCAGCGCCAGCTGCACCCGTCAGTTCACGGACGGTCTGGCGGTCGATTTTGAGGCCCGAATCCGAACGCTCGCTCTGCAATCTCTCCGGCATCAGGCCACCCTCAATCCACGTTTCTCGTAAACCGACCGAATTTTCTTCGGCTCGGGATTCTTCGTCATGATGGTCACTGCGTTGAACAGTGCCATCACCGGGTCGATCTTCGCGTCGCCGGCCGTCTGCTTTGTTGCCCTGATTGCCGTCGCGGTGGGCTCGATCTTCAGGTTGGAAACCGCCCAGGACATCATTGGGCTGCCGGCATGAAGCAGCATCTTGTTTGATAGTCGGCGCTCAGAGGTCTTGATCGCATTCATTAGCGCATAACCCTGCGGCACGCCGATAAGCAGTCCATTATCCTGCGTCACATCGATCTCAGGCATCGCCAGCGCATCGACGAAGTCACCTATCCCAGCCGGATCGACCGCGACCGACGCGAGCAGATCGCGACCCTTGACCATCTTGACGATGTCGACGATCGCGGCGATGTCCTCGAGCGCGTTGTCGATGATGGTAAGATGTCCAGACTTCTCGAAGTCGAGCAGCACCGGTGCGATCTTCTTGCGCCGCTTGAGCACTTCCCGATGGCACCAGGCATGCGACCAGCTAAGCCATCTCTTCATCCAGACGACGGTCTCGCGACCGTTCACCTTGATCTTGACCTCGAGCTCTTCAGGCTCGCGTCCGACGATCGTCAGACCGAACAAGTCGTCTAGGCCGCCACCGTCTGCGCCGATCACTGCCACGTCGATGCGATCGAGCATCCGTTCCAGTGCGTCGAAGGGCGCCCGGTCCGAGATCTCGAAAAGCTCCTCGTCGACCGCGGCTGTCCAATGGTTTGCGCCAGGCCAGCGATTGGCCCTGAGGCCCATCCCGATTTCGATATTCAGGTGCTTGGCCAGGAAGCTCTGATAGGTGTCGCCTTCCTGATCCTCGCCAGACCGGACATTGAGCATTTTGCGCTCAAGCCATTCGCGGCGAACGGAGCGCCCGATATTGGGGTTGGTGACATACCAGTTTTCCGGGTCGAGATAGGCCTCGCTGACGATCATCGCCTCGGGAAACTCGTAAAGCACCGCCAGGCTCTGCGGATCGTTGACTTTGCCGTCCCGGACGTCTCGGAAGTAATCCAGTTTTTCCTTGAACACACCGGTCGGTGGCGCGTCCGCCTGCGTCGAGATGTAGATGACGAAGCCTTCCGGACGTGAAATCAATCCGCCGGTCGCCTCCTGCAACATAGCCGCTGCGCCGGCTTTCTTGCCGAACAGCCAGAGCTCGTCGATCAGAACGAAACCGGCCTTCTTGCCGGCGGCGGTTCCTGAATCAGCCGACACAATCTTCAGCACCGCCTTGGTGATTGTGTGCGTGATCGACTTGACGTTGTCCTGCACATGCAGGAGCACCGAGAGTTCGGGATCCGCCCGGATCATCGCCGCCGCCGGACCGAATGAGTTCTCGGCGACTTCGCGCGTCGGCGCCAGGATCATCAGCTCCTGGTGCGAACGCCAGTTGCGGATGAGCGCCGTCACCATGATGCCGGCGACGATCGTCGACTTGCCGTTCTTCTTGCTGATGAGCAGGAAGAACTCTTCGATCAGCCGGCGAGCCGAGCCCTCGTCATAGGCGCCGAAGACAGCCGCCACGAAATCGAACACGAACGGTTCGCAGGACTCGCCGAACGTCGGATGTCTGCTCTGGCCCGTCTTGCGATCATAGACCTGCGGCAGGTCCGTGATCTGCAGCGACTTGAACACCTCGAGGGCCGCTTCCGCCTCGTCGGGAAAGAGCGGCGCGATCGGGATCAGGCTTTCGCCCGCAACAATCCGCCGCTCCCAGTCGAGGCAAGCCGTCGAATACCGCATTTGTTACCAGCTGCACTTGCGGATGGTGACCAATCCGAAGGCCTTGACGCTGCCATCCGCCCGGCGAACAACCCAAAATATCCGCCGCTCGATTGCTCCGAAGGCGACGCACCGCGCTTGAGAGATAACCGCCTGTTTCTCGCTGATGGCCGGCCTCTCCGCTACCTGCTTCGCGGTGCCCTGTTTGACCAACAGGCCGAGCGCGCAGCATGCGGTGGCAATCAGAACAGCCAGGGCAATCATCGGGCGGTGCATCGGCGTCAGTCGGCGGGTGTGAAGTCGAGGAAGTATTCCTTCCCGAGATCAAACTTGTCGATCGCCTCGGGATTGGTGATCGAGATCTTCAGCTCGCCGCTCGGCGTGGCTTTTGACCAAGTCCTGTTGACGCCCTCCTGCTCCCAAACCGGGATCATTCGGATTGTGGTGAAGACATTGTTCGGATCGGCGTTCTGCGCCGGCTCGATGGCCATAACCCGGAATTTTGCTCTTACGACTGGTGCGCTCATGCGCCTTCTCCTTCTTCTGATACCCGGAACCGCCGGGCGCGGATTACGTCAGGCCTCGTCGCTGCTCGCGACGGGCTGGCCGTTATTGGCGATCAATCGCGGGCCGGCCGGCACCGCATATCGACCGCCACCACTGATGGCCCGGGCATTGTCGAGCCGCTGCTCTTTCTTCGAGACGTAACCTCGAGGCGTCGGCTTGTTGGCAGCCTTGTTCTGCATGTCCCGATTGACTTTCTCAGCGGTGACGCCGTCCAGCATCTTCAGAGCACCGGACAGAGCGGCAGCACTGCCGGCGAGACCCTGCTGGATTTGCGCAGTCCTGAGCCTGGCCTTCAATCGGGCCAGCATCACCTCTCGCTGCTTCAGCAAGTGAAAATAATGTTTGCGCAAAGTCGGCGTAGAGAGCCCGACCGTCTTTGCGACTTCCGCGTTCGTCATCCCCGACGCAAGTAACACCATGACATTTATGATGTTTTCTTCCGTGGGGACGTGCTCCGGCCTTCCCTGCCCGCGACCGGCCGAGTGGTAAGGGTTGCCAAAGAGGTCTAAATCGTCAGCCATCAGAAAAAAAAGATGCGAATGGGACCCATGCGGTTAGGCCCCTGTTGGGGCTCTGGACTTCTACCCCCCTACCCCTGGCCCTTTGAGGGGTAGGCGAGAGGGGTCAGAACCGTTCGGCGAGGCGCTTCGCCCTTGCGGCTGCGGTCTTGCGGGTATGGGATGCACCACATCGGAGCATGACGTTGCGCGGGTCGAGAGGTGCGCCGCCATCCTTGAGCTCGACAACGTGATCGCCGAAGACACGCATGCCAGGCTTGTGGGTTCGTCCGTCGCAACCCGGATCCTCGCAGATCCGGCCGCGCTCCCTGATGATCGCAGCCATCAGCGCCCGCCACTCGGGCGAGAGATAGAAGGCATCTGCCTTCTTGCTTTCAGGTACGACGGTGCGCGTATCGATGGTGCGCAGCGTGGTGCTCATCGTTCGAAGCTTGCCCATACTCAAGAACGCAAAAAGCGGCCCGCTCGGACCGCTTCGAACATGGAAACCAATGCAGTAGCACTTGCTCTGACTTGGTGCCTCGTCTGAGGCTGGCAGAGCGGGGTCCTACCGGTAAGCAGCTCCGAGGTTTGTCACCTCGTTTGCCGGTGATCACGCCACCGACTCAAAGCCCACGCTGGGATCTAGGATCATCCACGGCCGGACTCTGATCACATCTTTTCGATTTGATCAAGCATCAGTTGCACGGGTGTCGATCGACCGAAGATATCCACCTCAAGCGACACATAACCCTTCTCATCGTCGATAGCCGAGACAATGCCGGGGAAAGAGGCGAACGGCCCGTCGATGATCCGCACCCGTTCTTTTAGTTCAAACTTGCGGTCTTTGCGGGCACTCGCATCGTACTTTCCAGCTTTCGCCATCTGCTTGAATCGATTGATTGAATCCGCATCGGCACGGTATGGCCGAATAGCTCCGCCGACCACGTCGATGACGCCCTTGACATGCAGCAATCCCATCATCGCCTGGGCGATCGGGCAGCAATGAACAAGCACATAACCGAGGATGACTGGGCGTGGCGGGATGATGCAAACGCGCCCGCGCTTTACCACTTTGCACTCGTTGGTCATCACAACTAGTGATTCCACATCCGCCAAAGTTAGAGCTTTTTCCACAGCGATTTCCCGTCCGGTTGCCACCCTGAGGCAGAACCAGCCCGATTTCGGCGCCGCCGGGTCCTCTGTCAAGCGAATCACCGAGCCGCGCGACGCCATATTCAGATGATCGATTCGCATGACGAGGTCGCCGGCAATCCCGTCCCGCTTGGTCAGTGCCGATGCCCTCACCATCACTTCGCCGCCGCCGACCTTGGGAACACTCACGAAACCTGTGATGCGCCTTCCGTCGAACGCCCCTCTCCTATGCTGCATCGTCATCGCCCCGCTCCATGCCCAGCGCCGCACGTGCGGCCATTTCGAATTCTTCGAGCCCTTCCGGCCCACCCTTCGGGAAGTAGACCACCCGCATGCCGCCCGGATCCGGCACGAAAGGCCAGTTCATCTGCTGGTGATGGGCGCGCCAGCGCTCGTAAGTTTCCGAGCCGACCGGCACGGCCTCGCAGAGATCGGAGAAGATCGCGAAGCGGGCATCCGCCGCGCCCCTGCCGCGATCCTTGGCGAGCTTGTCGAGCGCATGCGCCTCGGGATAGCCGCTGTCGCATTGGCGGCGACGGCGCTCCTGGATGCGGTAATCGTCTGGAAACACCAGCTCGTTGCCCTCCACCGCGATGCCGCGATGGTTCGCCCAGGACCTGGCCGTGGTCTCGCTGGACCGGCGCAAGCGGTTATAGGTTTCGACTGCGAGCTCGAGCAGATTGTCGGGCAGATCGATCGACATCGGGCCATCCAGCAGCGCAAGCGCCCGCTTTCCCGCCCAGATCGGCCCGAACGGCGCGACCGGGATCGCCTCTTCCTGCCGGCGCTTTTCGGCCTGCCCGCGCACCACCTGCGGCGCGATCGCGTCGACGAGATCAAACATCCGGTCGCGGAGATAGACGCCGAGCGCGGCCGCCTTCGGCTTGCCCTTGTGCTCGCCGGAAGCCAGCTTCGGGCAGGCCGCCAGATAGGCGTCGCGGCGCTCTTCCGCCCGCAACCGCTCTTCCGGCGTAAGCTTCACGAATTGCTGGAACGCCCATTCGGGAGCCGAGGAGAGCACATCGGGCCACGGATTGTCATGCCGGCCGACCATGAGAGCGTTGAACCGCTTGCGCAGCGCTTTCGGATCATCTTCCGAAACCTCGCGCGCGCTCCCTCTCTCTCTTACGGGTTCTATTACAGGTTCTCTTACAGGTTCTATTGAGGACTCAGGAGTCCGGTTCAAACCGTCATTTGAGTCCGGTTGAAGGGTGCCTTCGTGTCCGGTTGACGCCTCGCTTGAAGCGGACAAATTGTCCGGTTCATTTTCGGCCGAATCACCGGCCTCGAAGCGGCGGAAACCGGCTTCGAAACCAAGGCTGTAGCGGTTCGCCTTGCGGTTCTTTCCCTCGCGCTGCTCGACCCAGTTGACCAGTCCCTTTTCGCGCAGCGAGGTCAGCGAGCGCCGCACCGAGCGCTCGTCGATCTCGCAGGCGTCGGCGAGGTAGTCCTGCTTGGGATAGCAGCCGAAGATCGGGTTATGGCAGTCGGCCAGGTGCCACAGCACCCGCGCCTCGGTGCAGCTGATGCCGCGCACCTTGACCGCCCACATGGTTGCCTCGTGGCTCATGTGGCGCCGCCATATCCCGCGCATCCCGCCATGCGCGTCAAACTGTTCATTGCAATGCCCTCGCTCATTCCTGCTGGCTTTTCAGCGCTAGTCCCGCCGCCGCCAGAAAATCCTGAAATCGCTCCTCGACGCGGCGCCGCGCCGCGTCTTCCCGCAGTTCCGTCCCTTCGGCTTTCGTGCCGCTTTCCGTCACCCACACGCGCCAGCGCCAGAGCCGTCCCGGCGCGCGCGGCGGATAGACCGCCCCGATATCCACCGAGCCGCTCTTGGCGAGTTGCCGGTAGATTTCGTCACGCCATTGCAGGCGCTGGCTGCGCCCGGTTTCATGCCGCCCCTCCGATCGAGCCGAACAGCGGCGTCCCGACGCCCTGCGCATGCGCGGCACTCGCTCTGTCGAGGGCCGCGGAGGCCCGATGGTTCAGCCACAGGACCTCGACACGCGGGCGCGCGCCGTCGGCGAAGGTTTCCTTCTCGATGCGTCGCCAGTCGAACAGCATGTCGTCGTAGAGGCCTGCGGCATAGCCGGAGAGGATCACCATGCCGGCGACGCCGCGCAGATATTCGAGCAGCTCCGCATGCTGGTCGTTGGTCATCTCATGGCGGTACATGCGCCAGCCGAGATCGTATTTGTTCCCCTGCGCCCTGGTCTCATGCATGTAGGGAGGATCGACATAGTGCAGCGTGTCCGGCCGGTCGTGCTGGGCCATGACCTCGATTGCAGGCCTGTTCTCGATCACCACGCCCCGCAGACGCTCGACAAGCGCCGCCATCGCATCCGGATAGTTCATCCAGTCTTGCGCCGGCGTCGTGCCGCTGCGGCTGCTCGTCGCCCGGAATCCCGTCGAGCGATGCCCTTTCTCGGCACTGGCATGCGCGTTCGAACCGAAGCCCATGAACGAGCGGATGACAAGACGCCGGCAACGCTCGACAACGTCATCCGTCGGCTCGTAGGCGGCCCGAAACTCGCCTCGAGCAAATGGCGTCAGCCGCAAGAGCTGCTCAAGCGCAGCAGCACGCTCGGTATCGCGCAGCACGCGGAAAAGATCCACGACCTCGTCGTCGAGATCGTTGTAGATCTCGGCATAGGCGCGCGGCTTGCGAATCAGCACCGACGCCGCGCCGCCGAACGGCTCGACATAGGTCCTGTGAACCGGGAAATGGCTGATGATCCACGGTGCCAGTCGCCACTTTCCACCATGCCAGCGCAATGCGGGTCGAGAGGGAACGGTCGTCATTCGCTCCCCCATTCGATATAAAGGCCGACGCACGGGACGGGAAAAACGTAAAGGCGGCGCTTCCGGCCATCGCAGAAGAATCCGACCCAGAAATCGTACCAGGCTATGATCGGCCGCACCCTCACTCCGCAGCCTCCACGAACTCATAGCGGCCGTTGCACTCGGCCAGCAGCTGGATCATCTTTTTCGGGACACTGTTGCCAACGAGGTGGCCGATCTGGGTTTTCGTCGGCTTGCGCTTCACGAGCCTGCCGCGCTCGTCGATGTATTCGATCACGTGGTCGAAGCTCTTCGGATCGAAGCCATGCGCCGCAGCACCCTCCAGCGGGTCGAGCATGCGCATGCAGATATCGGTGATCACCATCGTCTGGCCGTTCACCTGGACCGTGACGAGGCCGTGGCGGTCATTGGTCGTCACCGTGTGCAGCGGATCGCGCGCATCGTGATTGTTCTCACCCGAGCCGTAATAGGTTTGCAGGAACGGCAGGATCAGCATTTCGTGGCCGCCGCCATTCGCCGTCTGCGCTGGTAACGGTTGCCCGATGTCCTGCCCATCTCTGTCTTTCCCACGAAGTCTGCCAAGCGTCGCCGCCACCACCCCTTGCTGCGACTGGCCGCGATCGCCGCCGGTCGTGAGCGTCGATAGCGGATCTTCGGCCGAATGACCGACAACCCCGGTATTGTGCTGCGCGAGGAAAACCGCGCCGACGCCCTGCTGAGCATTGACCGTCACAGTCGCCAGAGGTTCGGACATATCGCGCCCGTGACGGAACTCGACCGAGCCGTCGGCGCGCGGGTCGCTGTTGTGCTGCGCCAGGAATGCCGCCACCACAGCCTGCCGCTGACCGCCGGCGGTCTGCGTCCCGATCGGGTTTTCGACATCAAGGCAGCGCGCCACCTGGCCGGGATGCTCGCCATTGCCCGCCTGGATCATGGTGGCGGCGACGAGCGACAGCCCGGCCCCGCCCGCCGTGATCGTATGCAGCGGCTCCTCGGCCGCGCCGAAGGGCTTCTGCGCATTGCGCATCGTCGACATATGCACGGCCGCGACGCCGAGCGGCGGCGCGCCGCCCGGCCGCTTCTCGAAATTGTTCGCCGTATAGGTCGGCAATGGCTCCTCGACATCAGCGCCCGTCGAGCCCGGCCGGAATTTCGTCAGGTGCGCGGAGACCATCACCGAATCCGGCTTGGTGGTCACGGTCTGAATCGGCTCCTCCACCGACCGCTCCGACGACTGCCCCATCCGACCGCCGACGCCGGCGATCGCGGGCACGACCAGCGCCAGCTCGCCGCGATGCGCGGTCGTGAAGGTGCGCAGCGGCTCGTCGATATCGTGCACGCGGTCGCCGCCGGTATGGGTGATCGGCACGATGAACGGCCGCTTGGCATTGACGACATAGCGCATGACCCCGCGCGCGATCCGCCGCAGCGTCGCCTCGGCGAGCGGCTTCTTGCGGTCGAAGATCGATTTGACGGGCAGCGACCAGTCGATGATCGTATGCGCGCCGACCCAGGGCTTGAGCCCGAGCGCCTTCGCCTTGTCGCGCGGCGCATGGGTGCGCTCCGGCCAGTAGATCCGCCCGCCGTCGGCGCGCGCGACGCCGAAGAAGCGCTTGCGGATCGTCGGGATGCCATAATCGGCGCAGACGAGGATGCGGTGCTCGAAACTGTAGCCGAGGCCTTCCATGTGCCGCAGCCAGGCGCGCCAGATCCGGCCCTTGTGGCGCGGATCCGGGATCAGCCATTGCTCGTCGACAGGAATGCGCTCACCCTTGGCGGCGATGCTGCCGTCGCGGCGCATCGCCCTGCCCGTCTTCTTGTCGCGCTTGCAGATCAGCGGCCCCCAGGTGCGGATCTCCTGCACGTTTTCCATCGTGATCACCTCCGGCCGCACCTGCCCGGCCCAGCGCGGAATCACCCAGGCGAGCGAGCGCCGGCGCTTGCTGACCGGCTTGGAACCTTTGGCGACCGAGAAATGCGTGCAGTCTGGCGATGCGTGCAGGATGCGCACACCCCGCCCCCGCGTCGCCTCGCGCGGATCGACCTCGAAGACATCGCAGCGCAGGTGCTTCGTATGCGGGTGGCGCTTCTCATGCATGGCGATCGCCAGCGGATCGTGATTGACGGCGAGATGCACGTGAAAGCCCGCATCCTCCAGCCCATCGCAGCCACCGCCCATGCCGGCGAACAGCACCACCGTCATGCGGTTGTCGAGCCCGAAGCTCCTCGGCATGGACATCGAATTCATTCCGCCCCCTCTGCGGCCCTTGCCGCGTCCCTCATTGCGCCCGCCGCCATGTGCACGGCCATCACCACCGTCTGCGGATAGCCGCCGTCGGGCAGTCTCGTTGCGTTGGAAAAGGCGAGCAGCGCGTCGAGGTATTCGACGCCGGCGGCGAAGCCGCGATCCTTCAGGATCGTGCGGATCGCCACTTGCTCGCGGTGGATGATGCCGATCGGGCAGCGCTGCAGCCACGACGCCCACTCGGAAGGCTTCTCGCGACCGGCCAGGATATCGACGAGCGGAAGAGCGTCTCTCATCGGATCACCAGCGCCCAGGCAAGCCAGGATGAAAGCGTGGCGATGGTGGCCAGCGCCATGATCAGCAGATTGAAGAGAAAATTGACCGTCCGCCCGTATTGCGGGACATCGCCGGCCTTGACGCTGCCGATGGCAAAGCCGAAGGCAACGATAGTGACGCCGAGCGGCAGCACCCAGTTTCCGAGTTCCACGCTCATGCTCGCGATCCTCGCGTTTCACGGTGAACATTTGCTGTAACAGCTTGATTTCGTTTATCGACGAAGATCAGGTAGGCGACAGGGTCGCGCTTCATCGCCGCGCAGAGCGCCAGCATGCTGGCGGCCGAAAGCACATCCTGCCGGCAGGCGCGGGAGATCATCGCCGGGTTGAGGCCGGGATGGGCAGCTTGCGCGTCCCGCGTCGAAAGCTTGCTGTCGGCAAGCCACTTGCGGACATCGCGGGCGAAGCGGGCGCGGTCGATCTCAGGCTGCATCGTCCGCCCTCCGATGCGCCATCCATTCCTGCTGGTCGGCTCCGACCAGCCGCACGCCGTGGGCCGTCGGGCTGACGCCGAGCGCCCGCCACAGCTTCACACGCGCGTCGAGATCGACGCCGAGCCCATCCCAGGCCCGCTTGAAATCCTTGGCCGTGACACCCGCGCGCTTGCGCAGCTCGCCGCGCAGGCCCGCCTCCTGATGCACCCGATCGGCCTCGACCGTCAGCGGCGCATTCGGATAGGCCTTCATGTAGAATTCCATCTTCACGCGGGCGCGCAGGAAGCCTTTCAGCATGGCCGGCGAGAAATCGGGCATAGGAAGGGAATGATCGTCGCTCACGCCGCTACCCCCTGAATCTGCTCGATAAGCTCAAACAGCTTGGGGTCGTTGATGACGGCCGCCGTCGCCTTGAGCGCAGTCCAGCCATCGCTCGCCACCTTGAAACGGCCGTCGCCGGCCGGGTCGATGAGCCGCTTTTCCAGCATCCAATGGATAGCGCCATCCGCCGTCGAGGGGCGGACACCGATGGCCCGACGCAGCTCCACAGCATCGAAGTCATCCTTGCCTGCGCACCAGATCAACGCCCTCGACGAGACTTCCTCGACCCGCTCGTCCAGCGTCTTGCGCGGGGTCTCTCGCTTGAACTCGTCGAAGTGCGGGCCGCCGGCATTGCCGCCGGCTCCCGGTAGCAGCGCATCCCTATCTTCGTAATCTTTCCAGTCGACGCGCTTGATGACCGTTGTATCGCCATAGCCGCCATCTTCCTGCCGCTCCCATACGAACCAGGCGGTGTTCATCCGGCTCGACGCCTTCGGCCCGTCATAGCCCTCGCGATGCATCATCGGCAGGCGGCGCTTGAACACGTAGACGCGCGCCGGCGGGTTTTCGTCCATGACGAAGTTGCGCGCTTCGTCGGCAAAGCCGCAGAGGAAGTTGAGGTTTAGCAGCAGCGCCATCTTGCGCGGCTTGTGGACGCGCAGCGCATGCGCCACGTAATCGTTGAGCACCTCGCCATAGGGCGGGTTGGTGACGAGGTCAGGCCCCTCGCCGGCCTCGTCAGGCGCGGTCGCCAGAAAGTCGCCGACCGTCTGAAATTCGCCATGCTGTGTCACCGCGCCGCGGTCGACCAGATCGGAGATGATCACCTCGTAACCATGCTCTTCCAGCACATGGGCGATCGCGCCGTGCCCGCAGGACGATTCCCAGACCGTGGCCGAGAAGCTTTCGAGCGCCAGCAGCGTGCGCGTTGCCACCCCGGGCGTCTGGTAGAAATTGTCGCCCCGATCTTCCTTGCTGGCCGAGGCGGTGCCTATCGCCGCGCGCAGATTGGCGCGGCTGGGCTCGAAACCCTGCGCCAGGCGGGCTTCGATCGCGCGCTCGACGATGCCCGGCTCCTTCGCCTCGGCGTCGCGCAGCTTGCGCGCCTCCAACAGCCGCCGCCGATCGACACCGACGTCAGCCAGCGTGAAAATGTCCGCGTCTTGGACATTTGCCTTCTGTCCCGGCCGCGCCACCTGCCCCTTCGCCTGCGCCTCGTCGACGGCATTGGCCATCGCCACGTAGCAGACGCTTTCGATCTTCAGCGCATCCGCCTGCATGCGCCGCGCCTTGTCGATCAGCTGCCGGCTCGCCTTCACCTTCTCCGCATAGCCGGCCGCCGCCTTCGCCTGCTCATAGGCGCCGGTTGAGAGCAGCAGCGCCGCCTGGTAATCCCCGTCATCCAGCAGCGCCCGCGCCCGCTCGATGGTCGCGGCGAGATCGGATGAATCGGAGATTGCCGGGGTGACTGCGTTCACTTAGCAGCACCCCGCAATGGCGCCGTTTCGCGTTCCCGCGAAACCTGCTGGCGCGCCTTCTGGATTGCCTTCCAGCGCTCCTCCTCCATCCAGTCGGGAAGATCGATGACGATTGCCCCCCCCTGCACCTCGCGCCGCTTCGGATCTTCGAAGGCGAGCGCGATCTGGGGCGTCCAATCGGTTTCCGGCAGACGGAAAATCACCGTGTGCTTCATGAAGGTCGGCTTGAAGTGACCGGACTCGTTCGGCTTCATCATCAGCTTGCCCTTGTCGCCGTTGTCGCCCATCAGCAAGTCGAACCGCTCGGCGTTTTTGAAGAGCAGCGTGAAAAGCGCCGCGGGGATGCTGATCTGCAGCCTCCAGGGGCCGCCGCGCATCGAAACGGTCGATATCTTGAATGTGCCCGTCTTCGCCTTCGGCGCTGGCACGATCATGCTGAAACCCATGGCAATCCCCTCATATCGACCCGCCGCGACGGATCCTGTTCAACATCCGCTGCGCCCTTGCGCGGCGGTCACTCAGCTCTCATCAGCCTGTTGAGAAACGCCCGGCCGCTGTCGGCCAGGTGGATCACGTCCTCGTCCCTGCGGTCGCGCACGGCGAATCCGGCGACCAGCACCCGGCCGAGCGCGTCGCGATCGCGGTTGCTTTCGAGCCGGTACGGTCCCTGCGCCAGCATCACTCGGCGCATCAACGCGATGCCGCGCGCCCCGACCGCGCCGCACGCGGCGCTGCGTGGCTGTGAATGTTCGGCGCCGGCGTAGGGAATTTTCCGGTTCACGACGCCTCACCCACGACCTTGAGACCGGCCTTGACGCCGCCCGAAGCCTTGATCACGGCGAGCGCCGAGCGCAGATCCGATGCCGCCCGCTCCAGCCCGCTCGCCAGCCGGTCGACCGTGGTCGCCTCGGACGGCGTCACCTGCCCGTCGCTGATCGCGACGGCGATCGCGTTGGCGACCTCGGCGGATTGCCGCATCAGCTCGGCATGGCTGGTCAGCACGTTGATCTCGGCCTTGCGCGCCTCGTCCGGATCGGTCAGCCGGCGGCCGTTGGTTTCGGCGAGCACCGCCGTCACCAGCGCCTGGCCGCAATCGCGCTCCAGCACGGCGATCGCGCCGACCGGCATCAGGTCCGGCTCGGAACCGTTGTTCCAGCGGCCGACCTCGCTTTTCGAATAGCCCGATTTCTCGACGACGCGCATGATGCCGCCGCAGCGTTCGATCAGGTCTCTTTGCGCCGCCTTCACGCGGTAAAGAAATGCGTCCATGTCCTTCACTCCAGACAACAAAAAACAGTTTCCCGGGCCGGGAATTCCGGCCGGTTATTCCCGTGGCGGGAATGCTTCGGAAATGTGAGAACTCAGCCCATCACGAGATCACGGGGGACCGCATGACTGGGCGAACACGGAAATGGTTGCAGGGGCAGGATTTGAACCTGCGATTTCGTGGTTATGAGCCACGCGGCTTGGACCGGACTTGCCCACCCTGCGGAAAAGAGAAGGCGCGCCGGACGCTGGGGGTCCGCCCGTCCGGCGCGAGGTGGCGCGGCGAAGGTTGCATCCGTCGCGCTTCTGGGAGAGATGGCCGGGCCGCTTGTTCATGCCGCGGCCTCCGGAGCTTCGGAATAGGGAACGTCGCGGGCAACGCAGTTTGCCCGGTAGAATTCCTCCGGCCCGAAGCTCGTTATCGGAATCAGAATTCGCCAATGGCGGTCGGGAATGCCGGTATGACGCCACTTGTAAATTGCGTCGCGGGTGATCGCGACGCCCGCGTCTAGGCATGCGCGCTCAATCGCCGCGACGCCGCCCGCCTCCTTGATGATCTTAGCTACCGTGATTTCCGCTTCCATGCATGCACCTGTACTAGATTTTAAATCTAGCTTCAAGCCATGGGAAATCTACACCAGAAAAAAATTCCGGATTTAATATGCGCTTTATGACTTGGTGGAAAAGATTAGATACCCGACGGCAGGAGCTCGGATGGAGCGGTGCGGAACTTGCACGGCGCGCGGGTATTCCCTATGCAAACATAAACAAATATCTGAACGGCAAGATTGAGCAGCCGCGCGGCGAAGAGATGCAGAAGCTGGCGACGGCGATCGGCAAATCCGTCCTGTGGCTGCGCGACGGCCTGGAGCTCAGCGACGTCGAAGCCGCCCCGGTCGAAGGAAGGCTCTTGCCGGTCGCCGTTGTCGGAAAGGTGGAAGCGGGCACGTTCCGCGAAGTTGACGACATGGACCAGTCCGAACGAGAACTCCTGTCTCTTCCTGCCGACGATCGCTTTCCCAGCGCCCGCCTGATGGCTTTCGACGTCTCCGGCGATTCCATGAACGATCTCCGCCCGCGCCCCATCCTGCCGGGCGACAGGGTCGTCTGCGTCGCCTATGAAGATATCGCTCATGAAGCGCCCTTGCGGGATGGAATGGTCGTCGTCGTCGAGAGAAGCCGCGACGGAGGCCAGACCCGGGAATGGTCCGTCAAGCAGATCGAGCTGTATCAGGACCGAACCGAGTTCCATCCGCGATCGACCAACCCCAAGAACAAGCCGATCATTGTCCCCCGTGACCATACCGCCGACGAAGGAACAATCGTCCACGTGATCGGCCTCGTCCGCAGGATCGTCAACGACCTTCCGTTCTAGCCGCGCCGGCGCCAGGCGCCGACCAGGCGGCCTATCGCGCTCTCGCATCGGGGGCAGCAGAAGCGCAGGTTTGCGAGAAAATTGCTTTCGATCAGCTCGTCCACGCTGTCGGGCGCATCGTCGATATCCGGCACTGCGATGCGCCGCTCGCTCTCGCGCATGCAGTTTTCGCACCTGATTTGCAGGTCAAAAACTCGTGATATCTCGCCGACCGTGAGTTGCATGCTGTTCTCCTTTAGTTCCCATTAATCCAAAGATTGCAGCAGGAGTCGAGTCGAATCAGCGGTATAGATTTTATTTCTATCTCCCTATTGACGATTTCAGAATGTAGATTTAATTTCCATCTCGTCCGGTGATCCTCCTCCCTCACCGGAGCATGGCGCGCAAGAGACGTCGCCGGTCCGCACTCTTGCGGCCGGCGGCGGGCCGCCGAGGAGCCGGGAGGATCAAGGAGATCGTCATGAAGACCGCTGAAGTCACCGCCGCTGACCGCCGCGACCGCCAGGAGATGCTGCGCCTCTATCAGGAGCGCGGTTCCCAGACCGAAAAGACCCTGCTGGCCGCCGGCATCAGCCTCGAAAGCCAGGCGCGCAATGCGCCGTGGGTCGCCGAGCAGGTCAAGCTCGCCGAGGCCGCCTGAGATCCGGTTTCGGCTCCCGCTCCGACCAGGAACGGAGCGGATCCCGAAACGGATGAACGGAGGGCTTCATGACATCCGAGGTTTTCGAAAGTTGGGCGATCGTCGAGCTGATGGGCCACCGCAAGCGCCCCGGCTACGCCAAGGAAGTGGAGATCGCCGGCGGCAAGATGCTGCGGGTCGATATCCCTGTCAGCGACGACGAGAGCGTAACCGAGTTCTATGGAACGCCGGCCATCTACGCGATCCGGCCGGCGACCGAAGAGGTCTGCCGCGATATGGCCTATCGCACCTATGGCATCGATCCTCGCCCCGTTCGCCCCGTGGATTACAAGCCGCGCCCTGCAATCTCCGCCGCTGACGAAAGCGGTCAGGATGACGACGGGGAGTTCTGACCATGAACCACTTCACACCCTTTCTACCGGCCGCCGCCATCTCCCGCGGCACCCCCCGGCCGAAGTCCAGCAGTCGCGATATCGAATCGCGGCTGCTGGAAGCCTCACGGATGCGCAAGCAGATGCAGGACCGCCTGACGGCGTCGGCGCTGCTCGCACTGTCCTTCGGCCTCACCTTCGCCGCCGCCCTGCAGGTGGCGTCATGACGGTCACCGGCTACATCACGCTGTTCTTCGGCGTCTTCGTCGTCGCCAGCTTCGGCGCCTGCATTCTGATGCTGGTCGGCAAGGGTTGCAGCGGCATCCCCGGTCGCGCCCGCGCGACCACCCGCCGCCGGGCCGGGAGGCGCTGACATGGCCGAGATCCTGCACTTCCCCATCCCCGCGCCGCGCCCGGCGCTTCGCCTCGTCAGCGATCTCGACGACCAGGTCGAGATCGAAACCTGCACCATGGCGCACAAGCTCGTCGCCAAGGCGATGGAGAGCATGGGCGCGGCCGACCTCGATCTGAGAGCCGTCAACGTCATCCTGCTCGATCGCGGCGGCGATGTCGCCGAGCTCGTCAGCGAGGAGACGGTCGTCAGCCTCTGCCACGCCCTGATCGCCGTCATTGACGCCAAGGGCTGCCGCACCGCCGACCGGCCGCTGCGCAACGCCGCCGCCAAGGCCATCGCCGAGAGGGAGGGCGTCTATAATGACGGCTGAAACCATCGCCTTCGCGCCGGCAAAGCCCGCGCCCGCCAGCAGCCTCTATGCCGCCGCCTTCGCGGCGCTGAAGATCCGCATGCCGCTTCGCCACGACACCAGCTGCTGCGGCACGATCGTCGATGCCGACGGCAACATGGTCTGCGTCGTCGACATGCACGGCGAGCGCCCGGATGCCGAGGTGGCCGATATCGCCGAGCTGCTGCTGCTGGCGATCAACGTCCACGCCGGCTTCCTCCCGGAGGCGCGCCATGCCGGCTGAAACCCTCTTCCGCGTCCACTTCGAGGACGGCACCAAGCTCGACATCACGGCCGCCGATGCCACGGCGGCCGGAAAGCGCGCCAGCGACCAGCACGCCGGCATCATCAAGAAGGTCAAACGGGTGAAGGGGAATGGCTGATGGCGCGCGGATATAGGGAACGTCTCGAAACGGCGACCGCAGATGCCGCGAAGCGTCTCGCAAACCACGTTATGGTCGAGGAGCCGGTAAAGTCTTTCCGGTTCCACATGCATTCCGTCGACAAAAAGGTGACCAAGCGGCAGGAAGGAGCCTATCCGTTCCTTCGCGTCCTGCCGCCAGCCGAGGGCGCGCAGTTCAAGTACAATTCCACTTACGCGTATACGCTGACTTGGACGCCCGGTCACATGACGATCGTCGGTGATATCGGCGAGCTGACAGTCGTGCATTACAACGCGATGCCGACGCTCGAAGCAGCGTGCAACTGGCTGCAATCCTCAGACTACGACTACCTGCTCTCCAAGACCAACGTGCAGCGCGAATTTCAGCGCGGCGCCACGATCGACGACATTTGGCAGACGATCGCGCAGGAGGCACTACCGTCCATCAGAGCGATCGACGAGGAGTGCGCTGCTTACGAAAAGGAAAAGCCGAAGTGGCGCAAGCGCGACGGCATGACCAAAGACGAGTTCGAGCAGGAGCTACGCTACTGGAAAGAAGATCAACCGAGAATCCAGTACCGCTTCGAGGAGGTCGAGCGGCCTACCTATCTCGAAAACCGCAATCTGTGGCGCCAGTGTGAACGCGACGGTTGGCGGGTGCCCGAAGGTTTCTACTGGGCCTTCCGCGCCTGGACGGAACTGAAAGACGGCCATTACGGGCTCGACAGCGACCCCAACTTGTTGATGTCGGCCGAAGGCATGGCCGGACTCGAAGACGCTTTGCGGAGCCGCCTCGACGGTCTTGCTGAAGACGAAATCCTGGGTTGGGTTTACCGCGACCTCGGCTTCGAAGACTACTCCTCCATTCGCGAATATTCGCACCACGCCTTCTTTCAGATCGCCGCCATCCAGCACGGTGCGCGCATGATCCTTGATCGGCTTTTTTCAGACGAAAGGGCGGCCGCATGACCGACCTCCTCCAGCGCGTCGCAGAGAACGTCCAGGAACACATGGACGCCATCCTCGAAAACTTCAAACCGGACGCCAAGATCATTGTTCTCGTTCGCTTCCCAGACAAGCCGACGGCGGACTTCTGCATGACGGGTGATGATCTCAATGCCGTCGCGGAAATGGTCGAGCGCCGCCGGACCAACAAGCCGTCGCCGGGAAACCGTACCATAACCGGAGAGACGGTCAGGGGAGAGGCTTGTCACCTCTCCCCGCCTGACATCTCCCTCTGGAAACCAGAACCGGACGCGCTCATTCACCAGGCGCTCGGCAAGGCTGGTGAGGAAGCCAGCGAACTTGCTGCGATCCTCTTCCGCTGCACGATCCAGGGCCTCGACGGGAGCGAGCCGGTTTCCGGCAAGCCGAACCGCAAGGCGCTGTTCGATGAGATCGCCGACGTGCTGGCCGCCACCCAGTGGCTGCGCGATCTGATCGGCGACGATTTCGACCAGGCTCGCTTCGATCGTAAGCTCGCCGGGTTCCGCCTCTGGCAGACCATGCTCGAGGAGGATGCTGGGCACGGCCATTGCGACATCTGCGCCAAACCGATCGTTGCCGACGATATCTGCGCCACCGATATCGAAATGGGCACCTGCCACGCCGCCTGCCTCGAGGGCACGCCCGTCGTGGATCTGAACACCGGCGAACCGACGAACGGCGAGATCGAAACTTACCGCTATGGCGATCTGGCGCCGAAAGGCGGAGCCGATGTTTAGTCGCCGCACATTCCTTCGAGGTGTCTCCATATTGGCGGTCGCTCCCGCCTTACCGAAGGCCATCGCACCCGCTTCAGCGGCAGTGGCGCAAGTGCAACCGGCGACCACCATGTGGGTCGGCGGCCATTATGGCGAGTACGACTGGAGCCCGATCAATGCCAATACGCGTGAAGAGGCGATCCGCGAGCTGCTGAATTCCTGGGGCTATTACGACCTCGAAGAAGGCGAGACACCAGAGGATGCGCTGAAAAGCAACAGTCTCACGCTCGAACGCGCCAGCGGGATGGACGGACTTCAGGTAGAGGAGATCGGAAATCACCACTGGATCAGCGCCGGCTTTGGCTCGCATTGCTCGCGATGCGATACCGAATGCAGTCCCGAAGAAGGAGCCATCGTCATCGGGACAGAGGTGATCTGCGAGGATTGCAAGGAAATCAGGGATCTTTTGATCGATGACCCGGAACGTGCCGAGGAGCGGCTGGTCGAAGTGTTCATGATGAACGACTGCGACGAGGCTGCCGCACGTGAGGTTCTAATTCGGGATGTCGACGTGGATATTATCCCGTCCGACATGTGGGCAAAGTGCCTCGCAGAAGCGAGGGCAGAACAATGACCGCTAACCATCACCCCTGCTTTTCCTGCACCCTGCCCGATTGCGACGAGCGCGATCGGCGCTGCGGCCTCAAACGCGCACTCAACATTTACCACTCGCTGCTGAAGCGCAAAGAGCCGATTCCAGAGAGGGTCCGCGTGGCCCGCAACCACGCCTACAACGAACTTTACGGCGAGCGCCACCGCGAGATCTCGGCCGAGCGGTACCAGAAACTTAAGCTTGCAAGATCCGAAGCGGAGCGCGCCAATGTCTGACGGCACCAAGATCGAATGGACCGACGCCACCTGGAATCCGATCACCGGCTGCGCCATCGTCTCCCCCGGATGCACCCACTGCTACGCCATGAAGCTCGCCGGCACGCGCCTGCAGCATCACCCGAGCCGCGCCGGTCTGACGCGCGACAGCAAGGCCGGCCCGGTCTGGACCGGCGAGGTGCGCTTCAACGAGCAGTGGCTCACCCAGCCGCTTGAGTGGACGCGCCCGCGCATGATCTTCGTCTGCGCCCATGGCGATCTCTTCGCCGAAGGCGTGCCGGACGAGTGGATCGACAAAGTCTTCGCCGTCATGGCGCTCGCCCCGCAGCACATCTTCCAGGTGCTGACCAAGCGTCCGGAGCGAATGCGGGAATATCTGACGACGCCGATGCGCCAGCACAAGATTGTCAACGCGCAGCTCGTCCTGCCGGGCGAAATTCCGTCACCGGGCATATGGCCCCACTTGCCCCTTCGGAACGTCTGGCTCGGCGTCTCGGTCGAGGATCAGAAGCGCGCCGACGAGCGCCTGCCCATCCTTCACGAAATCCCGGCCGCCCTGCTTTGGGTGTCGAACGAGCCGTCGCTCGGCCCGATCGACTGGAAGCGCTGGCTTCCGACGGGCCGGCGCGCCAGAAGCCCGCAGGGGCACGACTTCATCGCCGCGCATTATTTCATGACGAAATGCGAGCATTGCGGCTGGATCGGCTCGTCCGAGCTGCAGCACGTCAGCCCGATCGCGGACAGCGGCGATGCCGACGTCATCTGCAACGCCTGCCACCAGACCACCGCCTGCGACGAAATTCCGCGCATTGGCTGGATGGTCGCCGGCGGCGAGAGCGGCCCGGGCTGCCGCCCCATGCATCCACACTGGGCCTACGCGCTGCGCGACCAGTGCGCGGACGCCGATATCCCCTTCCTCTTCAAGCAATGGGGCAACTGGATCGTCGCCAGCGCCGAGAACGGCCACCACGACAGCAGCATGGCGACGAACGACGCCATCTGGCTCGACGTTGACGGCCGCCAGGCCAAGCCCAGCTGCGACGGCATGCGCGAGCCGATCGGCATGTTCCGCGTCACCAAGTCCCGCGCCGGCCGCAAGCTCGCCTGTGTCGAGCACAATGGCTATCCGCCCCTTCCCGCCCATTTCGCCAAGGAGGCAGCAGAATGACGAAGCCGAGAAAACTGCCGAGCGACGAGGTCTTGCGCCAGCTGATCGAAAGCGGCCTCACCCGCGCCCAGATCGCCGAGCGCTACCAGGTGCATCGCTCCACCCTTCAGCAGAAGCTGGCGGACCTCGGCCTCGCGCAGGCCGCGCAGGAGCCCGGCCAGCGCCGCCCGTTCCAGGTCGAGGAGGTGCGGAACCTGCTCCGCGCTGGCATGAGCTTTTCCGATATCGACCGCCACTACGGCCGCACGGTCGGCTGCGCCTGGTGCTTCTGCCGCAGCCGCGGCCTCATTCCCGAAATCCCCGATACCGACATCCGCGACGACAAGATCGTCATCGGCATCACCGCCACCGCGACCGACAAATCGGGCAGCGCCCGCACCGTCCGCATGGCCATCAGCCTGCCGCCGATCAGCATGTTCGCCGCCGCACGGCTGCAGCGTGGCGAGAGGAGGCCAGGTCGATGAGCGACGAGATGAAGTGGCTGCCGGTCCGCTGGATGGATGAATATGTTCCGGATCCGCAGGGCGATCCGAACGCTTTCATCGGCTACAATGATGAGATCGGATTTTATCTGAGGCCGGTCGAGGATCAGGATTCGAACTCCCCCGATCAAGACTTCGGTGCGATCGAGGTAAAGGAGGGTGAAACGGTCCGATTCTACGCCATGGAAAACTATGGCGATTTCACCTTGATCGTCCGTGATGACGGGACGTTCGAGACCGACCGGGAAATCCCCGCCAAGGCCAACTGCTTCCGCCTGGACCGCGACACCGATACGCTGCAGCCGAGCCTTTCCGAGCTGGTCAATAACGGCTACTTCGGGGAAACGCTTAAGCCGGGCTCCCACGATATCGACGCTTACTGGTGGTCTGAGGAGGAATATGCCTTCGCCTTCAGCATCGTCGACAGCAAGGGCCGGCTGACGCAGGTCGGAGTGGTTCAATGACCGTTCCCGTCCGCCTACAGTTATCGCGCGCCAAGGGCTTCAACCTGCAGGCCGCATCGCGAGCCGCCAATGGCCTTGCCGCCGTCAAGGTGGACCGCACCTCGCCCTTCGGCAACCATTACGCCTTCAGCAAGGATCCTTTCGCCAAGCCTTCGATCTGGGATGTCTTCACCCACGGCACCATCGTCAAGAGCTGCTCGTCGAAGCAGGAAGCGCGCGATTTCGCCATCGCCTGCCACAAGGCCGAGGTGTCGGCCACAGGGCCGCATAACACCCGCTATCGCTATCCCGTCCCGACGCCGGTCGATATCGCCAAGGCGCTGCGCGGCTTCAACCTCGCCTGCTGGTGCAAGCCCGGCGAGCCTTGCCATGCCGATATCCTGCTGGAGATCGCCAACGCACCGCTGCAAGAGGTCGTATCGCGATGATGATGAAAGCCCTCACCGTCTGGCAACCATGGGCGTCGCTGATCGCGATCGGCGCCAAGCCCTACGAATTTCGTGGCTGGCGGGCGCCGCAATCGCTTATCGGCCAGCGCCTCGCAATCCATGCCGGAGCACGGCCGATGAAGCGCGCCGAGGTTCTGGCGCTGCGCATCAACCTTGCCAATCCCGGCCGCCACCCGACGCCCTGCCTCAAGCCGGATCTCGCCATTCCGCTGCTCGACAGGATCCTTGAGCAGAGCAAGCGCGATGTAGCGACCTTTCTTCCGCTCGCCCACGTGCTTTGCACGGTGATTGTCGGCGAGCCGAAGCGGGGCGACGAGTGCGCCCGCGAGTTCGGCGAGAGCGCCGGCAACGACAGCGATCGCGGCGGCACCTTCAACTGGGGCTGGCCGATGCTCGACATCGAAGCCCTGGAGCCGCCCGTTCCTGCGCGCGGGCTACAGGGCCTCTGGAATTGGAGCGACCCATGCTGAAATCCGACCCCGTCGCCGGCACGGCAAAAATCTTCTGCGACAGCTGCTCCGCCTCGCTGGACTCGGTGATGGACGCCGACCCGCGCGCCGCGCGCGACAAGGCCGTCCGCGTCGCCAAGATCGCCCGCTGGCTGATCGAGCGCCACGCCGGCGCCTGGCAGCATTTCTGCCCGGCCTGCCGCCAGACCAGAAACAGGGGATCGCTGATATGAGCAGGGAAGCCCAGATCCAGATCCGCGACCTGATCGTCGAGATGATGGCGAACGGCGTGCGCACCGGCGTGTTGACCCAGGTCGAGGCCATGGCCGCATGCTCGGGCGCCTGCGCCGCGATCATCGCCACCATGATGCTGCCGGAAAACCACGCCGAGGCGCTGGAGATCACGATCGAGCAGCTGCCGATGCAGGTCGCGGCCCACGCCGCCGAGGTGGCGGCACACCGCCGTGCGAGGGCGAACTGATGCCTGACCACATCAACATCAACCATCCCGACAACCGAGCGAAATACCGCTACGAGATGCTGGAGATCGTCCAGCTGCGCGCCCGCGTCCAGACGCTGGAAAACTTCCTGCTCAATGCCGAGAGCGACCTCGAGGCGATCTTCACCAGGATCGAGCGCGGCGACGAGGTCGAGCTGCACATGCAGAGCGGCGCCGTTTTTGTCGTCACGGGAAAGAAGCGCAAATGACCCTCGATCTCTTCAAGCCGGATATGCGCCGAAGCGCCGAGATCTCCGATTGCGGCCGCTATCGCTACGAGCTGCGCCGCACATGGGACAAGCAGAAGCCCATGCTGGTCGCCTGCATGCTCAACCCGTCGACGGCCGACGCCGAGAAGGACGATCCGACCATCCGCCGGCTGATCGCATTCGCCACGCTCTGGGGCTTTGGCGGCCTCTGCGTCGTCAACCTCTTCGCCTTCCGCGCCTCGCACCCGAAGGACCTGCCCGGCAACATCGCCGAGGCGGTCGGCCCGGACAACAACCTCTATATCGACAGCGCCTTCACCATGGCCCGCCACCGCAACACGCGGGCGCTCGCCGCCTGGGGAAACCTGCCGCCGCAGATGATCGCGACGCGAGACAAGCTGCTCGCCCGCGCCCGCCACCACATGGTGCACCTCACCTGCCTCGGCACCACGCTCGACGGTTCCCCCAAACACCCCATGGCCCGCGGCCAGCACCGCATCCCGAGCGACCAGCGGCCGATCATGTTCCAGAACGCGATGGAGATGCCGCAATGACGAGAGGATATCTCATGAAGCCGGATGAAGCGCGCGCCATGGCGGTCCAGCTCTGGGACGCCATGACCAGGATCGCGCAGCCGGAAACGCTGGAAGGCGTGCCGGAGCAGGATCAGGCGGAGAAGCTGCAGCTGATCGCGATCGAGGCCATGTCGACGGCGCCATCGCAGGCGGCGCGGGAAATGACGATCAGTCGTCGGCGCGAGATCCGCGAGGCGCTGTCCGTCAATATGGACGCCGCCCTCACCGCAATCGACCGCCTCCGCTGCCACGCCACCGGCAATAGCGATGTACGATTCGAGGCGTCGGATGCCGAGGAAGTCTTGGATCATCTTGAGGTCTTGGCAGGGATGCATCAGCCGGAGCAGACACAGGCTCTACTAGATGTCGCGGCCGAGCGCCGACGCCAGATCGATGTGGAAGGCTGGACGCCCGCCCACGACGACCAGCACACCGATGGCAGCTTGGCCCAGGCTGCCGCCGCCTACGCCCTCAAGGCTCGCAGCGACGAAAGCCATGCCAACGGCAAACGCATGCAGGTTCCGTATCTCTGGCCGGACAGCTGGCACAGTTCATGGTGGAAGCCGAAGGATCGTCGTCAAGACCTCGTCCGCGCCGCAGCCCTCATCATCGCAGAAATCGAGCGCATCGATCGCGCCAGTGCAACGGAGGGCAGCAGCAAATGAAGGTCAGCGAGCTTCGAGACGCTCTCTCAGAGATGCCGGGCGAGATGAACGTCCATATTCCGAGCGGCGAAGGCGTCATGTCGGTAAAGCACATCTTCCGATTGAACTTGGTTGGCGTCGAGCAATTTGCCGAAATCACCATTTTCGGAGGCGACCCACACACCCCTGATATGGAAGACAGCAAGATCGAGCGCTTCACCGGATTTAAAAACCGGGACGAGCTTATCACCGCCTACCTCACGCTGAGGGATGGACAGCCATGAAGCGCGCCGACTTCATCACCATGCTCGACGGCGAATTCGCCGAGGGCTGCGAAATCCTCGACATCATGCAGATGGCGGTAAACGACCCGGACGCAGTCCTTACCGAAAGGGAGAAGTGCCGCCTTTTCATGGGCCGGTATCTTTATGCTGCTGCGGTAGAAGCGACCAACAGAGCAACCCAGCAGTTCGCGATCGCGCCGGCAGACCTGATGGCCGACTTTTGGGCGATGGCCGGCGAGGCCGTCGGATGCGTGACGGTCCAGGCTTTTGATTCCGCCCCGCGCTCCCGCCGCGCCGTCCGAAAATTTGCCAAGGAAACGATGATGTCAGGATACGACCACCTCATCGCGCTGGTCGACGAGCACGACGCAGAAGCGAAGAAGGCGAAAGACTCCTGATGGCAACCGAGGCGGAAAAGCGCAAGCTTGAGCAGCTCCGGCTTTCGCTGGAGATGGTCGGCCGCGACTGGTGGGCCGAGGCCGACGGCGAGGCGACGCGCCTCATGGTGCGCGACCCTGCCGACGGCGAACCGCGGCCGATCGCCACCTTTGCCGCCGATGCGCCGGCCGCCTTCTTCACCTTCATCGTCGGCGCTGCCGATGCGACGGCGCTAACAATCGATCTGCTCGATCGCTGCCGCCGCGCCTATCGCGAGCTCGCCCATAACC
This sequence comes from Rhizobium sp. R339, assembly GCF_002211395.1. Classification (NCBI taxonomy): domain Bacteria; kingdom Pseudomonadati; phylum Pseudomonadota; class Alphaproteobacteria; order Hyphomicrobiales; family Rhizobiaceae; genus Rhizobium; species Rhizobium sp. R339. The sequence continues at coordinate 163,038 of NZ_LOKV01000024.1, read as the reverse complement.
AAGCCGGCAGCCAGCCGAAGCCGAAGCGCTATTCCGCCGAATGCGCGATGAAGTGCCGCAACGACCAGGCCTTCCGCCAATACCTCATCGAGCGCCACGACCTGCGCGACACGGCCGACTTCGAGCGCATCAAGACCCGCATGCACTCGATCCTCAACGTCCAGTCGCTGAACGAGCTCGACACCGACGAAGCCGCCGCCGCCCGTTGGAAATCCCTGCGCGCCGATTTCGACCACTGGAGGCGCCCATGAACGCCAAGGGAGGCAGCCATGTCTGACAATCTTCTCTTGCCCAAGGAAGCGGCGAAGCAGCTCAGAATTTCCGAGCGCCAGCTGCGGGACTTGACCGATGACGGTCTCTTGCGCTGGATTAACGTCGGCCGAGGCGCCAAGCGGGCGACCCGTCGCTACACCCAGGCAGACATAGACGAATTCAAGGAACGGCAGGCAAAGACATCATGTCCGTCTACAAGCGCCCCGGCAAGGAAACCTACTCCTACGATTTCATCGTCAGGCACCGTCGATTTTCTGGCGATACTGGCGAAACGAAAAAGCGAGAAGCAAAAGCCGTCGAAGAGCGGGAACGGGCCACAGCCAAGGCCCTGATGGCGGCCGAGGCCTCGCTTGAGGCCGACACGATGACATTCGAGATCGCCGCCCTGCGCTGGTATCACGAGATCGGCCAGCACCATAAGAACTACGAGACGACGCTGAAGGTGCTCGACTGGCTGAAACGCCATGTCGGCGCCGCAACGGACCTGCGCAATATCGATGACGCCTTCGTTGCGAGCCTGGTTGCCCGCCGGCGCGGCGAGCGCGTCCGCCGCAAGCACAAGGACGGCAAGTTCCACGAAGGCAAGTTCGTCAGCCCAGCGACGGTCAACCGCACCTGCACCCAGCCGCTCCGCGAGATCATCCTGCGGGCGAAGAACATCTGGAAAGTCCAGGTCGGCGACGTGAAGTTCGGCGATCACCTGCTGCGCGAGCCGAAGGAGCGCGTGCGCGAGGCCACCGTCGGCGAGGAAGATGCGATCATGGAGGAGCTCGGCCGCGGCTATGAAGCCGCCGTGCGCTTCGCCTTCCTCAATGGCTGCCGCCGGATGGAGATTATCGGCCTGGAATGGCCACATGTCGATTTCTTCTCACGCCGCTTCACCGTCACTGGCAAGGGCGGCAAGTCGCGAACGATCCCCATGTCCGAGGAGACTTTCGAGATCCTATGGGCGCAACGCAACAACCACCCGGTCAAGGTGTTCACCTTCATCGCATGGCGCACCAGGAAGAGCCTCAAGCAGGTTCGCGGCCGCCGCTATCCCATCACCGAGGCCGGCTTGAAGAGCGCCATGCGCCGCGCCGTGCCGGCCGCCGGCGTGCAGAACTTCCGCTTCCACGATACCCGCCACACCGCGGCAACCCGGGTGCTCCGAAAATCGAACCTGCGCGTCGCCCAGCGCCTCCTCGGTCACTCCGATGTGGCGACCACGGCGAAGTACGCACATGCCCTTGATGACGACATACGAGCCGCGCTGGAGGCGACATCAAGTCCCACCAGAAGTCCCACGCGCAGCGGGGAGGATCAAGATAACCAATTGGAAAAGAAGAGAAACCGGGACTAAGGGGATCGTTCCCCCAGTCAAGTGCGCTACCGGGCTGCGCTACGCCCCGACCTGCCGAAACGGCTTGCTTCGTTTAGTTTTTCAGCGCGTGCAATGCAAGCGGAAAAAGCCTGCTTCGCAGAAAAAGGAGGGACTGAACGGCGATGGTCAGATCGCAGTCAGCATCAGCCGGCCTTCGGCGGTCTGGCGAGGCTGGAAGGCCTGGTAGTTGGCGATCGAAAAATGCGGCGTTGCGAAGGGCGTCACGTGGGTTTCGGTGATGACGGCGACGTCGGCGCCGGCGGCTTCGCCGGCGAGGATGCCGGCCACCGCATCTTCGAAGACCAGGCATTTCGACGGATCGACGCCGAGGCGGCTCGCGCCGAGCAGATATCCCTCGGGGCTGGGCTTGCCTGACTTGACCTCTCCGCCGCTGACGATGACCTTCGGCATCGGAATGCCGGCAGCAGCCATGCGGCGCCTGGCGAGTTCGATCGGCGCCGAGGTGACGATCGCCCATTTGCCATCGGCGATGGCGCCGAGGAAGCGGATCGCGCCGGGAATTTCGACGATGCCGGCGACATCTTCCATCTCCTCGGCAAGCAGCAGATCCGCTTCATGGGCCGGATCGACATCGGGCAGACCGAGCCCGCGGATGACGTCGGAGGCGCGGATGCCGTGGATCGTCTTCAAGAAGACCTCCGGCTCGAAACCATGGCGTTTTGCCCATTCGCTCCAGACGCGTTCGACGACGGCAATGGAATTCAGGAGCGTGCCGTCCATATCGAAGAGGAAGGCGTCGTAAGACCTGTCGAGGATGTTGTGGAGAGCGGACACGGGCGTTTCCTTGCGGGTGATAAGGCACGGACGGCCCTCAAGCAGGCGAGTAGCGGAGAGCGGTCACGACGTCAACGTCAGTTGTTGACGTCGGGATGGGTCGCGTTGCGCAAATCGGCAAGGCCGCGGGCGGCATCGCGGCTGCCGGTCGCCGCAGCGGCTTGGAAGACGCGGCCGGCATCGTCGTACATTTTCAGATTGAGATAGCAATAGCCGCGCAGCACCATCAGGTCGATGCGTTCCTGCTGCAGTTGGGCTCGCTGATCGAGATAGATGAGGGTTTCACGATAACGCCCGGCATCGAAGGCCGAAAGGGCGCGATCGGCGAGGATCGCCACCTGGAGCTCGGCGGCGCGCTGGCGGTTTTGCGGCGCCTTGGTGGCTGCGACAGCAGCGTTGCTGGAAAGGCCGGCCCGCAGATAGGCGAGGCTCTGGCCATAGGCTGCATCCTCGCGAACCCTACGCACGGGGCTCTGCAATGCCGCCTCGAAAGCGGAGATTGCCTCCATCGGACGATTGATGTCCATCAGGCACCAGCCGCGCGACAGCGCGTCGTTCGGGCTCAGCTGCGCAGCGTCGACGGTCGTCGAGCAGCCGCGCGTCTGGCGCGGACCGCGCCGGACAGTCACTGTCTGTATTGCGGGCCTTGCCGCGCGAACGGCCGCTTCCGGCTCCGGCTGCTGCGCGATGCCGCGTTCGGCCGGAAGCGGCTCGACGGCGGCAGGGCGCTGCGGCGGCTGCTGCGGAGCTTGCTGCTGCGGGGCGAGCGTAGCCCTCTCCGGCGGCATGACCGCACCCGGCGTCAGAGCGGCCGTGTCTTCGAGATTGGCGATCCGGGCCGAACGGCCGGCCCAGGCGCGCTGGAGGTCCGCCACAGCCTTGCGGTCATTCAGCTGTTCGCGGGTAATGACGAGGCCATAGGCGGAGGGTTCGTCATCGGGTTTCCAGGCGAGCGCCGTCTCGAACCAGCGCGCGGCGGTCTGGAATTGATTGAGGGAGCGGGCGTACCAGCCGAACTGCTGCGCCGTCGGCGCATATTTCCGGGCGATGATCTCCGCGGCGATACGGTGCAGCACGTCTTCGGCCAGATCGGCCGGCGGCTGCAACGCCATGAGGTTGGCGGTGGCGGCGAGATAAGTGGCGGTCGCTTCGTCGGAATCGGCGCGCCAGCGGAACATCACATCCTCGGCTTCCTGAGGCGCCTTGCGGGCAATCAGCGCCAGCGCCAGCCCCTGCGAAGCGGCGGCCGAATCCTGCTTGGCACGGGCGGCGCGGAACCACTTCTCGGCATCGGCATCGTTGTTGCGGCGAAGCTGATACCAGCCGAGCAGCAGTGCATCCGAGGCCAGGCCCTCGGTTTCAGCGAGCTTTTCGAGGCGGGTGATATAGTCGGGTGCGATGGCGAGGTTTGGGGTCTCATTGCCTTCAGCGACAAAACGCCGGGCAAGATTATCGCGGATCGCATCAAATTCCCTGCTGCCACCGGCGGCCGGCTTTTCCAGCGCCAGCAGCGCCTGCATCGGCTGGTAGCCCAGCAAGGTCGAGGCCTTTTCGACCGTCGCCTGCCGCTCGGCGGGATCGGTGCAATTCTTCAGGATATAGGTATAGGCATCTTGTCCGCGCTGCGCCCTCTTCGTCTGGACGAAGGCTTCGGCGACGCGCCAGAGCACATCGACCTCGCTGCAGGTCAGCAGGCTCGGCGTGACGGCAGCGATGTCGACCACCGTCGCATATTGCTTGAGGTCCGAAGCGTTGACGAGGCGAGCACGCGCCTCGGCAACGTCAAGCCGCTCAAGAAGATCGACGGGCGGCTGCCATGCGGCATCCGCGGCCTGACGGTCGGCGATCGCTCTGCGCAGCTCGGCATAGCGGCCGTCGGAATAAAGCCGCCACATGGTCTCAAGCTGTTTGTCGCCATTCTGCGGCACGGCGAGCGGATCGGCCGGCGGAACCCAGTTCGGGTAGAGCGCCTGAAGGCGAGAGATTTCGGCCTGCAGGCGCACCTTATCGCCGCGGCTGGCAAAATAACGCAGCGCGCTTTCATCGACGGCAGGCTGCGCGGCGGGCTGCTGCGGTGGTGGTGGCGGCGCCGAAACGATGGGAGGCGGAACCGGCGCCGGCTCTGCGGTCGTCTGCGGAGAAGCGGGTTGCGGTGCCGCCGGCTGCGGCGCTTCCGTTTGCGCCTCGGGTGCAGCCGGTGCCGACGGCGGCGGAGAGGTAATCGCCTCGATCTTATCGGTGACACTCTGCACGTATTCGGGATCGACCGCCGGAGCTTCGCTCGGCTTGATCCGGCCCATCATCATCAATTCCGGCGCCGGCTTGGCCGAGGGTCCAAGGCCGAACTTTTCCTGCAAAGCGACACGGTCCTTCAGCCCGGTGACGAGGGTCGCCACCACGGCTGCCGCAGAAATCGCCACGAGAGAAGTCTTCACAGACACTCCGGATGCTTCTCCCCAATATAGGCCAGCCCCAGCAGCTGAAGCGTTGACGGATAATAGAGCGCGGGCGCAAATTGCAGAGCCGAAGCCGGCAGCTTGGTCCCATCGATTACACAGGCCAGAACATCGTTAACAATTCGATAACCGGGGTCCGACAGCACGGTCTTCGGGCGGCCGGTGGTCAGATCGATGGTGGCCGGAAGGCCGTCCGGGGACATGCCCTGCTGCAGGCGGGTCAGCAGCGCCTTGTCCGTCACGCCGCCGCGCGCGAGATAGAGTGGTATGCGAATGGCGTTATAGGCGAATTCGGCATCGAATCCCTCTGCCGGCCGTGGCTGGCCGCGCAGGCTCACCCACTCGGCCGGAAGCTTGCGCGGACCGAATTGCATCGTCTTCAACAGCGCCACGCCGTCTTCCGACAGCTTTTTCCAGTCATCCGAGGGAGCGAGCACGGCCATCACGGGAATGGCCTCGTAAATCCAGTAGGACGGGTTGACGACGGGACCATCGTCGCGATCGGCGGCTTTAAAGCCTTCCGCTCCCGGCATCAACAGCGTCCGGCCGTCTGTGCGCACCACGGTCTCGGCAAGCAGCGACTGTGCCATGCGGGAGGCGGCGAGGATATAGTCGTTGCGTTTCCATGCCGTACCGGCAAGCGCCAGCGTATAGGCGATCAGCATGTCTCCATCGGTGGCATTGTTGGTGTCGGTGACATGCGGTTTGACATTCGGATCCCACTTCCACACGGCCAGACCATCGTCGCGCAGCAGCAGCTCCGTGCGGGTAAAATACCAGATCTGTTCGAAATCGGCGGGGCTTGCCGAGAGGTAGGCGAGCAGCATGCCATAGCCCTGCCCTTCGCTATGGCTGATATTGCCGTTGCCATTGTCGACGATGCGGCCGGACGCATCGAGAAATTTCGCCTTATAGGCCGACCATGCGCCTGCATTGATCATCGCCTGCTGCGCGAGGGCGGGCGAGCCCACGGGCGCGAGTGCGACCGTTGCCGCAAACAGGAACTTGCTCCACCCTCTCATTTCGACCGACCCAGCCTTCTCAGCATGCTCGACGTAGCGAAGCCGATCAGTAATACGAAGACGACGAGCAGGAAGGCATAGGACAGGATGTTCGTCGACAGCCAGTTGGCGGCAATCAGGCGGTAGTTGCCGATTGACCAGGGCGTGGACGGCACGAAATCGAACCGGGTGACCGGCACCGTGTCGACCTTACCTGTCTTGCTCGAATAGGTGGTGATGTGGCCCGATATCTGCGACCAGTTCAGCTGCTCGGTCACGGCCTCGAGCCCTTCGCGCAAATCCTTCGCCGAAGGCGCCGTCACCACGGTCCATGAGCCGCCACCCGCAGGGCTGGAGCCCTGAGCCACCAGAAGCGTGGCGGCGTTGGACGGGGTGAAAATCTCCTCGGCGCCGGGGACGAATTGCAACGAGCTGCGGGAAATATCGAAATTGCGCCACAGCCATTCGCGGAAGGCGGTGATCCGGCTGCGCAACACACCGCCGCTGACCTTGGAATTCCACTGTTCGAAGGCCGCGCCAGTATCGACGACCGCAGTCTGCGTATCGACAACGGGCCGCCACGACGCCTGGCTGGCGGTGGAGACATTGGTCTGCGTCAGCACGGTCGCCGGCATTTGCGAGATCGAGCCGATAAAGATCGCATCGCGATCGCCGATCGTATTCGGCGAGGCGACGGTTTCGACCGGGATCGGATGGCCGGCCATGATCGCCATCTGGCCAAGAAGCGTGGCAGCGGCCGAAAGCGTATCGGGATCGACGCGGTCGATGAAGAGCGGCACGGGCTCAAGGTCGCGGCCATAGGGATAGGCTGTGCCGGCGACCGCGGCGAGGTTCGGCCGCTGACCGACACGGGCAAAATCGGGAATGTGCAGTTCCGACGTATCGAACAGGGCAAAACGCGGATTGGCGCCGGCATTGGCGCCCGGCGTGCAGGCTGCATCGTCCTTGGTCATCAGGATCGCTTCGATCGCGATCGAATTGAGGCCGGGCTTGAAGTGACGCATCGTCATGCGGATCGGCAGATGACGGAGAATGCCGCCTGATGTCGCCGTGATCGCCACGGTAGAGGCGATGTTGCCGTTGACGTAGATATCGATATGGCTGCCGGGCAGCACATTGTCGGTATAGGCGGCGTCGAGCAGCACCTTCGCCTCGCCATAGGCATTGGCGTAGAAATCGGCCGGGACGCCGATATTGAACTCTGTCCGGAACCGCCGCCCCGAGAATTCGGTGGTCTTCACGCCGAGCTGTGACAAAGCGATGTTCGTATCGGAGAAGATCAGCGGCGCATTCGGCGCGCTCCAGCGTTCCGTCGTCAGCACGTCGCGGCGAATATCCGGGGATCTGTCCGTCGGGGCAACGATGGTGTCGATCGCCGAGGAAACTGCCGGCCAGGAGGGGCCGCTGATCAGCAGCACCGGCGAGCCGCTGCGCGGATCGGTAACGAAGGCGGCGAGCGCAGCACTTTCGGCCGCAGGCGGAAGGCTCGGAAAGAACGGCCGCAGTTCTGCCGCGGTGCCGACCAGCACGCTCAGCTTGCCGGGCCCGGCGGCCGGAAGCGAGCCGGTGCCGAAAGCGAAGACCTGGTTCGGCATGCTGCTCAGCACCGACAGTCCCTGCGCCAGCCGCAGCAGCGGCTTGGTCGTTCCCGGCTGTTCCAGCGCCGGGACAACGATGTCGAATTCGGTCTTGCCGGCGCTGTCGACGCCGATGGCACGGATGGCGTCTGCGCTCGATAATTCTGCGGCATCCCGGCCGGCGAAGCTCATATAGGTTCCGGCCGGATCGATGTTCGACCACAGTTCATAGGTGGACTGGATGCTGCAATCGGTGCGATGGCGCTGATCGGCTTCAAAGGTGACGAGGTTGGCGCCTGGCTGCAGCAAACCGGCGGGAATTTCGAAGGTGACTGCGGACGGGCCATCCGGCGAACTGATGCGTTGCTGGCCGATCGGACGGTTGTTGAGGTAGATGGTCAACGCCGACGCCTCGGGCGCGGCGACGATCGAATTCTGGTAGGCGAAGGTAAAGCTTGCCTTGGCCGCCGCCTGTTCCGGCGTCAGATAGACCGACCATGAGCGGCGGTCATATTCCCCGGCAAGAGCCAGTTTCGAAAACGGCAAGACATAGCGGCGGACATCGGCGGAGCGGGGCGGCGAAGCCGGATTTGCCGCTGTGGCAGGTTGGGGCGCAGACGCCGCCGGCTGCGGCTCGGTAGCGATCGGTGGAGGAACGGCAGCCGGAGCGGGCGCGACGGGAACCGACGCCGCAGGGGGAGCGGCAGGCGCCAATCTCGGGGCGATTGGCGCACCAGGCAGCCGCTCGCCGGACATGTCGAAGGGCGCCGTCTGCGCCTGGGCGAAGGCGGAAGCATGGAGCAAAAGGAGCGACGCGGCGACGACTGTTCTCATCCGGCATTGACCTTTGCCGTCCGCTGTTGGGCTTCCTTCTCCGGCCGCATGCTGCGGAAGAAATAGATCAGGCCGCGGCTCGTCTGATAGAGCGACAGGCCGAGGAACCAGATGGTGCCGCGAATGATGCCCGGATTGCGGCGGCGTGACTCCTGGAACTGGGTCCACTGGTCGGAATTGGCAAACATCAGGTCGGCGATCAGGCGATGGTCGAGCGCGCTTTTCGGCACGTATTGGCAGCCGACATTACTGATGTCGCCTGACGGCTCGATATTGCGGACGATCAGCGGCAAGCTTGCCAGCTCCGCGCCGCTATAGGGCCGGAAACGGATTTCGCCGGGCGCACCGACCAGCATCTCGTCGAGATGTTTGTTGAAGATATGAAGCCTTGCACCGTGGACGGAAACGTCCTCGATCGAAGCCGTGTACCACTTGCCGTTGGCGGAGAATTCGCAGCGCCGGTTGACGCGGACGCGGCGGGACAAAGCGCGCTCGCCGCGCTCCGACACGACACCGAGCGCGCAGCCGGCCATGATCAGGTTGATGACGTTCCAGCCGCCGACGACGAGCGTCACATCGGCCTTATAAGGCTCGGCATAGATCTTGTAGATGGTGATGACGAGCGCGACGATCTGCACCGCGAAGATGACGAAGAACGGACGGCTGATCTCCGACAAGCGGCTGACGGAAATCGATTCGTCCTTGGCGGTCACCTTGAAGGTGGGCTTGCGCGGATTGAGCATGACCGAGACGACGGCCGGCAGCAGATGAACGGTCTGCACATATTCGTAGAGCTCGGAAATCCACGGCCAGCGGAACGAGCCGTAGAGATAGTTCTGCATCATCAGATTCACGAGCAGGTAGGCCAGCGTATAGGCGAGAAACTCGCCGCCGGAGGCCGTGAAGATTTCCAGATCGAAAAACAGATAGAAGAGCGGCGCAAACAGGAAGATCGTGCGCGGGAACGGGAAGAGCCAGAAAAGCGTGGAAGACATGTAGCAAAGACGCTGCGGGATCGACAGTCCGCGCTTCAGAAGCGGGAACCGGAAGCGCAGGATCTGCATCATGCCCTGCGCCCAGCGGCTGCGCTGGCCGATGAAACTCGCGAAGGTGGCGGGCTGCAGGCCGGCGATCAGCGGCTTGTCGACATAGATGCTGTTCCAGCCGCTGCCATGCAGCGCCAATGCGGTCTCGCAATCCTCCGTGATGCTGATGCCGGAAAAGCCGTTCTGGGATTCGAGCGCTTTGCGGCTCAGAACCGCGGCCGAACCGCAGAAGAAGGCAGCGTTCCATTTATCGAGGCCGCGCTGGATGATGCCGTAGAACATTTCGTTCTCGCTCGGCATCTTGTCGAAGGTGCGCAGATTGCGCTCCAGCGGATCGGGATTGATGAAGAAGTGCGGCGTCTGGACGAGGAAAAGCTTCGGATCGTCTTCGAAATAGCCGACGGTCTCGAGCAGGAAATCGCGAGTCGGTGCATGGTCCGCGTCGAAGACGGCGATGAGTTCGCCGCTCGAATGCTTCATGCCGTTGTTGAGATTGCCGGCCTTGGCGTGCTCGTTGCGGTCGCGCGTGAGGTAGTTGACGTCGAGATCCTCACAGAGCTGCTTGAGTTCGGCATGGCGGGCGGCCGCCGCCTGGGCCTCGAGCAGCTTGCCGGAGTTGCGCTTCTGCAAGGTGCCGCCATCATCAAGCAGCCAGACATGCAGCTTGTCGGCCGGATAATCCATGGCCTTGGCGGCGGCCAGCGTGTTGCCGAGGAGGCCGGCATCCTCGTTGTAAGACGGCACGAAGACATCAACATGGGGCAGCCGTCCGGGATTGGCGGCGCGCGAGGGGCGCGGCGGCAGCGGTGTTGCGACGATGAAGAGGCTGAGCGCCAGCATCGCAACGCTGTACATCTCGGCAAGATAGAGCAGCAGGCCGGGAATGAAATTTTCCGGCTGGTTCAACGGCGGTAGTGTGTTGGTGGTGCGCCAGTAGACATAGCGCAGCACGATCGACGTGCCGAAGGCGAGCGCCACCAGGCGCCAGGTGCCCTCGCCTTTCAGGATCTTGATCAGCGCCATGACGGTCACCACCGTGATGCTGGTGATAAGCTGGGTCTGCAAATTGACCGGAAGCGTGATCAGCACGATCATGCAGAGCGAAACCACGGCCCATATGACGACACTGCGGGCTTTGCGCATCGACCTTCCTTCGAAATTACTCAACCGGGGGCACCATCGGGCGCTCCAGGCATGCTCATTATTTCCGGCAGGCGGCCGTCATGGCCGCATCGCCTATGCAGTCCGGCGACGGCACGCTGACGCCGATCGCCCTTGCGGATTGTTCGACAGGCGCGGCGGCCGCGGCCGGCTTCGCGCTCGCCTGCGGCGCCTCGCCCGGCAGCGGCACGCGCGGACCGATGGGCGCCGGCAGCGGCGCGATGTTCCGAGCCGGTTGCGAAGCCGGGGCGCTGCGAACAGGTGCCGTGCGCGGCCGGCTGACTACGGCGGGCGCCGGCTCGTAGCCGATCGGCATCGGGCTGGCGCGATAACCGCCCTCGTCGGGATAGATCGGCTGACCGGTGCGTCCGAGCGCAGCGTCGGCGGGCGGCGGATTGCCGTACGGGTTCCATATCTCACCGTCGAAGGTGCCAGTGACGGTGTAGCCGTAGACGATGCCGAGCAACTGGCGCTCGCTCGCCCTGGCGTCGCAGAGCCGCAGGCGCAGCTGGATCATGCCGAAATTGCGCGCCTGCGTGTTGGCAGACGCGCTCGAGCGGATCTGCTGCCAGGCATAGATGCAGGTGTCGCCGGCGCGGCTTTGGCCGGCGGCATAACCGAAGGGGCCGTAGCTGTTCTGCAGAAAGGTCGCCGAGGCCGCCATCGGCACACCGGGCGCCGAGCGGGCCACTTCGCGGCCAATCGCACCCTCATTGATCATCTTGTAACCGGCGTTGCCGGTGCCGGGATTGGCGCCGGACGCGCCGAAGAACTGGACCTTGAGGAAATTCTGGCCGGGCACGGAGGATGAGGTAAACAGCGAGATCGTCTGCTCGACACCGTTGCCGCGCTTGCGTTCCACGACGCTGACGATCGAGGGGCCACCCGGCGGCGGCAGGACCAGCGCCTTTTCGGGCGCAACGGTCTCTGGTCCGGACGGCTCGCGTACACTGCCTGTCGATGTGCAGCCGGCTATTGCGCCCGCCACGGCCACCAGCGATATCGTTTTCCGCAAGTGCATATCTCGAGCCGCCGCAATCGTTTTCCAGATATCCATTCGCAAGCCGAAACGCGACGGATCTTCGAATCAACGACCCGCGAGCCGCCTACCCGGACATAAACCGCCAACATGGTTAACGAAGAGTAACCAACCGCGCCTTGGCGTCGCCAGACGAACCCATGCTGGATGTTGTTCGGACAACTCAACCCTATGATGAGCAAAATGATTCGCCAACAACTTAATCGGTCTTTCCCGGTCTTTGTCTCCGCGGCGATGGTGGAAACGCGTGCACAAAAGCGAGCATCGGAACGCTGCCGCGGGGACATGGGGAACCATGATGCATGGCCGGCGTTGCCTACCTGTCTGGGATAGGAAAAGGAGAACACCCATGCGCAAGACCATGCTTGCTGCGGCCGCCATGCTGACCATCTGCTCTTCCGCGTTCGCGCAGAGCAGCGTCATCGTCACCGATCCCGCACCGACCAGCTCGACTGTCGTACTGCCCGGCGAGGTGCGCACTTACGTGATGGAGCAAAATACGCCGTCCGTCGTCTATGAAGGCGATGTCGTGGTCGGCACGACACTGCCTGATACGATCGAAGTGCATACCGTGCCGAATGTCGACGGCTACGCCTATACCGTCGTCAACGACCGGCGCGTCATCGTCGAGCCACAGACGCATCGCGTGATCCAGGTTCTGGAATAACGCGATCCGAAGGGAGCGGGCGTGCAGGCCTGTTGCGGCCTCACGTCTGCTCGCCTTGCGTTCCCCCTGGCACGTTCAAGATGTCGCGGATCTTGTGCGCCAGTTGCTCCAGGCTGAAGGGCTTGGCGAGCAGGGAAACACCGTGATCGAGCACGCCATTGTGGACGATGGCATTGCGAGTGTAGCCGGTCGTATAGAGGATGCGGATCGCCGGCCATCTTTCCTCGACGATATCGGCAAGCTGCCGTCCGCTCATCTCAGGCATGACGATATCCGTGAATATCAGGTCCACCGCCGCATTTTTCTCAAGAATGAGAAGCGCCTCCGTGCCGCTTCCCGCCTGCAAGACGGTATAGCCCAGCTCGTGCAGGCTCTCGGCAGTCATGGTGCGGACGTGTTCGTCGTCCTCCACCACCAGAATAGTATCATTGGCGCTCCCCTGAGGGATCGGCTGAGAGCTGCCGGCCGAGCGGGCGTCGGCCGCACCGACATGCCTCGGTAGGTAGATCTTGACCGTCGTGCCTCTGTCGATCTCCGAGTAGATCTTGATGTGGCCCCTGCTCTGCTTGATGTAGCCATAGACTTGGCTGAGGCCGAGGCCGGTCCCCTTGCCCGGCCCCTTGGTCGTGTAGAACGGATCGAAGGCCCGATCGATCACATCAGGCGACATGCCGGTGCCGGTGTCGGTGATGCTGACCATCACATATTGGCCGGCGTCCACTTCCGAATGCATGCGCGCATATCGCTCGTCGAGTTCGGTGTTGGCGGTCTCGATCGTCAGATGACCGCCGCCCGGCATGGCGTCGCGAGCGTTGACGGCAAGATTCAGCATGGCGTTTTCAAGCTGGCTGAGATCGGCAAAGCTCGGCCAGAGACCGCCGGCAAGCACGGTCTCGATACGGATATGCTCGCCGAGCGTACGCCGCAGCAGTTCCGACATGCCACCGACCAGCTTGTTGACATCGATCACCTCGGGAGCCAGCGGCTGCTGGCGCGAGAAGGCGAGAAGACGCGCGGTCAACACCGCCGCCCGCTGCGCGCCGTCCTTTGCATTCTGGATGGAATTCAGCAGGCGCGGATCCTCGTTTCCGGTCAAGCGCCGCTGGGCGAGATCGAGATTACCGATGATGATCGCCAGCATGTTGTTGAAATCATGGGCAACGCCGCCCGTCAGCTGGCCGATCGTCTCCATCTTCTGCAGCTGGCGCACCTGTGCCTGAGCGGCGGCATTCTCTTCCATTTCATGCCTGAGTTCGCCCGTGCGCTGAGCGACCGTCTCTTCCAGGCGCTCGTTGAAACTGTTGAGCTCGTCGCGAAGGCGGCTCTGCCTGGAATGAGAGATGATGATCATCTCCATCAGGCCGATGATGATCACGGCATTGATGAGATATGTCGAAAGGCCGACCCATTGCCCGGCGCTGACGGGCCAGAAGACATCGTGCGGCTCGACGAAGAACTGCTGGACGATGAAACAGGCGAGCATGGCCGCGACAAGGCCGGGTCCCGCGCCGCCGATGAAGCTCGCGAACAAGATCGCCGGAAGGAAACTCAGGAAAGGAAAACCGGAAAGATAATCGCTGGCGGCGAGCCTCAGAAGAAACGTCAATCCAACCGCGGCGAAAGCCAGCGGATAGGTAAAAGCGGGCCTCTGACGCAACCAGTCCGTGGCACTCAGCAAATCCATTCCAGACTCTTCCCTCCGCTTCGACACCGGCATTCCAGCTTTTGCACATCGAATTTCGCCCGGCAATATGCAGTTTCTCGCACTGCCGGGCAGGACGTCTTGACGAGCCGCACAAGCAGTCCACATATCTCCATGCCCGGCAAGGGAAATGGGTGGACGGGAATCATGAAAGACATATTCATCGTCGAAGACGATGCTCTGATCGCCATGCTGCTCGAGGATATGCTCGGCGACCTTGGCTACCGGGTCTGCGCGAGCGCCCCTGATCTGGAACGGGCGCTGGCAACCGCCAAAGACTCGGAATTCGATGCCGCGATCCTGGACGTCTCGCTTGCCGGCCACAGCTCACTGCCCGTCGCAAAGCTGCTCGACGAACGCGGCAAGCCCTACCTCTTCGCAACCGGGTATGGCAGTGCGCCGGAAGGCAGCGCAGGCACGCTGCCCGTCTTGCGCAAACCCTTCCAGCTCAGTGAGCTCGAAGAGGCGATGAAGCGGCTGACCGCAGCCTAAACTTCCTGCTCAGCGCACCTGATCGAGCAGACGCTTGCATTCCAGGAGATCGTAAAGCGCCTCCTGCAGCAGCGCCCTGTCTTCCTTGCCGACGCTCGACTTGCCGATCGAAACCTCAGGCTGATCGTCGTCTCCGGCGACGAAGTTGAAGAAGCGGCGGGTGATCGGCGGCTTGGCGCGCCCGACGATCTGATCTTCCTCGGCCATGCCGACGCGCGGTTCGCCGGCGCCCGCATCCTGCACGCCCGACGCAAGCGCCTCGACACTGGCGAGATCGCCATGGCCGACGGCGACGACGAACTTGTTGCCGTTGGTCTTCAGAAGCTTCTGCACGCCCTTGATCGTATAGCCGTGATCATAGAGGAGATGCCGGATGCCCTTGAGGAGATCCACGTCCTCCGGCCGATAATAACGACGGCCGCCGCCGCGCTTCATCGGCTTGATCTGGGGAAAGCGCGTTTCCCAGAAGCGCAGCACATGCTGCGGCAGATCAAGATCGTCTGCAACTTCGCTGATGGTGCGAAAGGCATCGGGGCTCTTGTCCAACGTCATACTGCTACGCGACCTCGCGGCTCGATCCAACGGCGACTCATCATATTTCAAAGGTTTGGCGCCGACAATTCAAGTCATGTCTTGACGTTGCGCACAGCCAAGGACAGTGCGAGAGGAAAAAACTGCCGTCGGGAAACAGGAAGCGGCGATCAGGAGGCCGGGTTTTGCGGCTTCAGCTTGACCTTGCGGGCGACGTGCGCCTTGAGGATGCGCGTCTTCAGGACGTTCGAGGCCTTGAAGGTCATTACGCGGCGGGGAGAAATCGGAACCTCTTCGCCGGTTTTCGGGTTGCGACCGATCCGCTCGTTCTTGTCACGCACCTGGAAGGTCGCGAAGGAGGAAAGTTTCACGGTTTCGCCACGCACGATGGCGTTGCAAATTTCATCGATGACGGTTTCGACCAGTTCGGCGGATTCGGTCCGGGAAAGCCCTACCTTTCGGAAAACGGATTCCGCCAGGTCTGCTCGCGTCACTGTTTTTCCCGTCATGGTTTCCCCGCCCATTACAAAATATTTTGTGAAAGCGAACGAAGAGTATTTGTCTTGCGCCTTACGGTCAAGCTCTTGTTCGCCGCCAGTTTTTTAGGATTCTTGCCTACCAGCGCAGCAAAACTGCGCCCCAGGTGAAACCGCCGCCCATGGCTTCGAGCATCACGAGATCGCCTTTCTTGATGCGGCCGTCGCCGGCAGCGGTCGCAAGGGCGAGCGGGATCGAGGCGGCCGACGTATTGCCATGCAGGTCGACGGTGACGACGACCTTCTCCGCGGCGATGTTCAGCTTCTTCGCAGAGCCGTCGATGATGCGCCGGTTGGCCTGATGCGGCACCAGCCAGTCGAGGTCGTCGGCGGTGGTGCCGGTCGAATCGAAAGCAGCCTGGATGACATCGGTGATCATGCCGACGGCGTATTTGAAGACCTCGCGGCCCTCCATGCGCAGCTTGCCGACGGTTCCCGTGCTCGACGGTCCGCCATCGACATAAAGCTTGTCCTTGTGCGAGCCATCGGAGCGCAGATGCGCCGTCAGCACGCCGCGATCGGCAGACGTGCCCTCGCCTTCGGCCGCTTCAAGCACGATCGCGCCGGCGCCATCGCCGAAGAGCACGCAAGTGGTGCGGTCGTTCCAGTCGAGGATGCGCGAAAAAGTTTCGGCACCGATGACCAGAACGCGCTTTGCCAGGCCGCCGCGGATATAGGCGTCCGCAGTCGTGACCGCATAGACGAAACCGGTGCAGACGGCCTGGACGTCAAAGGCGAAGCCGTGGCTCATGCCGAGACGGTTCTGGATGTTGACCGACGTCGCCGGAAAGGTGTTGTCGGGCGTCGAGGTGGCGCAGATGATGAGATCGATATCCGCCGGCGTCAGCCCGCCATTGGCAAGGGCTGCGCGTGCGGCAGCTTCGCCCAGCGAAGCCGTCGTCTCGTCATCGCCGGCAACGTAACGCTGGCGGATGCCGGTGCGCTGGACAATCCATTCGTCCGATGTATCGACGATGGCCTCCATGTCACGATTGGTCATCACGCGCTTCGGAAGCGCGGCTCCGAATCCGCGAACCACTGAACGGATCATATTCGATTGCACCCCGTAGCTCATGCCGCTTCCGGGCCTATGGGAGGCAGCCGCTTGGCATGATATTTCTTAAGATCGTTTTCTATTTTCTGATTGAGGCCGTTCTTAGCCATGTCGTAGCCGACTTCGATGGCGGCGGCGATGCCTTCGGCATTCGCTCCGCCATGGCTCTTGATGACGATGCCGTTCAGGCCGAGAAACACGCCGCCATTGACCTTGCTCGGATCGAGCTTCTCGCGAAGCATGTCGAAGGCGCTCTTGGCAAAGAGGTAGCCGATGCGGGCAAGCAGCGTGCGCGACATTGCCGCACGCAGATATTCGGCGATCTGTTTGGCCGTGCCTTCGGCGGTCTTCAGCGCGATATTGCCGGAAAAGCCTTCGGTGACGACGACATCGACCGTGCCCTTGCCGAGATCGTTACCCTCGACGAAGCCGGAATATTCGAGCGAATCGATGTTCGCCTCGCGCAGAAGCCGGCCGGCTTCCTTGACCTCTTCCTGGCCCTTCACTTCCTCGACGCCGACGTTCAGAAGGCCGATCGTCGGGCGCTCGATCTCGAAAAGGGCGCGCGCCATGGCGCCGCCCATCAGGGCGAAATCCATGAGCTGCTGTGCATCGGCGCCGATCGTCGCGCCGACATCGAGCACGATGCTCTCGCCCTTCAGCGTCGGCCAGATCGCCGCGATCGCCGGGCGCTCGATGTTGGCCATGGTGCGAAGACAGAACTTCGCCATCGCCATCAGAGCGCCGGTATTGCCGGCAGAAACCGCGACGTCGGCATCACCCGTCTTCACCGCCTCGATCGAACGCCACATGGTGGAGACATAGCGGCCGCGGCGCAGCGCCTGGCTTGGCTTCTCCTCCATGCTGACGGCCAGCTCGCAATCGTGAAAGACCGATTTTTCCTTGAGTTTCGGGAACTTGACGAGAACCGGTTCGCAATGTTCCTTGATGCCGTAGAAAACGAAGGAAATATCCGGATGCCTTTCCAGCGCCTTGGCGGCGCCGGGGATGACAACCTGGGGACCAAAGTCGCCACCCATGAGGTCGAGAGATATTCTGATCACGCGTCCCTGATCCTTCTTTCCGCCGAGGGCGAAATTTCGGCCAAAATACCGGTTTTGGCGTCCCTTACAACTGAATTATATCAAATGCCAGAGGCGCTTCAGTCCTTTTTCCAATCCTTGAGGACCGCGAAAGCGGAGGGCTTTTTGTCGTTCTCGCCGCTATCCTCGATATGGCCAGTGAACTCGACGCCCTGCTTGCGCGGATAGGGATCGATCGCAAGCGCGGCGAATTCTGCAACCACCTCGCCGGCATCGATCGTGTCGCCGACAAAGGTCTCCGGCAGATCCGGACCATCGGGGTCGAGCAGCATCTCACCGGCGTCGTTGCCGGGCTGGCGGGCAAGCTTGGAACCGTCGGGCACAAAAATCTGCTCGAAACTCTCGTCAATGGCGGCATCCACCGGTTCCAGCGTTACGACGCAGGACTGAACGATCTTCGCCTGCACGCGGCCCTTGACGCGCACACCGTCGCGTTTCCAGCGGGCGATCTGCAGATCGGCGCGCAAATCATCGACCGAGACCACGCTCCAGGTCTCGGCAAGCGCCTTCAATTCGCTGGCATCCGCCTCGATATGGACCTCGACGGGATTGGCCGAGATGTGGCCGACCTTGACGTGATAGGAGAAGGGAACATCGTCCCGATCGTGTTTCATCGTTTCCTCCTTCAGGCGGCCGGCGGCAGCGTTGCCGAACCGGTGGCGATCAGCTCTTCCGGAACGGCGGACAGATGGGCTTCGGCCGCTATCATCCATGCCGCGAGGCCGGACATGTCGGCCGGCGTCGCGGGCTCCGGGTAGATGTTGCGCTCAAGCGCGAGAGCGAGCGCTTCGGTATCGCCCGCATCCATCGCCTTCGAATAGGCTTCGAGCCGGCCGTAGAACATGCCGGCGAGCTTTTTCATGCGTTTCGGCACGCTATTGTCGCCGATGCCGAGTTCGCGGATCGAATAGTCGATATCCTGGAAAAAGGCGTCGACGATCTCCTGGGCGATCTCCTGGCCGCTGGTGGTGGAACCGCGCGTGCGGCGGAAAAACAGAATCATGACGATCGACAGCATTTCGAAACGACCCATGACCGTGTCCGGCACATTGAGGCCTTCGTAAAGCTCGGGCATTCGCGCGGCGGCCGTCAGCGTCGCATATTGCCGATCGACGATCGCCTGATTGTTGTTTTTCTTGCGGAAGAGCCCGAAGATCATTGTTTTTTCCGGAAATGCCTCATTCTTCGCGCCGGCTGGCGTCTGGCCTTGTTGCATGATGTCGAAAGCTGGTTTACCGAAGCAGGCGCGAATTGCAATGCCGATCGTGGCCAGTTTCGGGACGGCGCCTTCAAGGTGTCAGCGAAACAAAATCGGGAAATTCGACCCGGAATGGCCACAATGGTTTTGCAGGAGGAAGCGTGTAAGGCCCCAAATGGCTGCTATCGACACTCAAGGGAGTAGATGTCGTTGAAGAAACGGTATTTCAAGT
The DNA here is from genome assembly GCF_002211395.1 of Rhizobium sp. R339. Lineage (NCBI taxonomy): Bacteria > Pseudomonadati > Pseudomonadota > Alphaproteobacteria > Hyphomicrobiales > Rhizobiaceae > Rhizobium > Rhizobium sp. R339. Next base: position 143,957 of record NZ_LOKV01000024.1, on the reverse strand, counting down.
CTGACATGAAATTCTTCAGCAGCGCGGCCATTGCCTTCATAATCGCCTCCACCACTGCTCTTTCGGGCTGCCAGACCGGCACCGTGCTCAATGGCGGATACGTCGCCGACCAGCAGTCGCTGAACCTCGTTCCAGAAGGTTCGAGCCGCGAGCAGGCGCTGCTTTCGCTCGGCACCCCGTCGACGACGGCGACCTTTGACGGCGAAGTCTTTTATTACATCTCGCAGCGGCGCACGCGTTCGGTCGCCTTCCAGAAGCTGAAGGTCGTCGATCAGAGCGTTCTGGCGATCTATTTCGACAAGGACGGCGTCGTTAACCGCCGCGCCAATTATACGCTGCAGGACGGCAAGGTGTTCGACACGATCGGACGCGTCACGCCGACCGGCGGCAAGGAACTCACCTTCCTGCAGCAGATGCTCTCCGGCGGCAGCGCCGCAAGTGCGGCCCGCAGCCTGTTCGGCGGCGGCGCCGGCGGCACGCCGCAGAACCCGAGCAGCCTGCGCTGATCGGACAAGCTTCAAACGAAAAAACCCGCCGGATCGCTCCGGCGGGTTTTTTCATGGTTGGGTATGGCACCGCGGCGAAGCGCGGCGCCTGGATGCATTAACCGGCGAGAACGGCGAGCAGCAGAAGTGCCACGATATTGGTGATCTTGATCGCCGGGTTGACGGCGGGGCCGGCCGTGTCCTTGTAGGGATCGCCGACGGTATCGCCGGTCACGGAAGCCTTATGCGCTTCCGAGCCCTTCATGTGACGCACGCCGTCCTTATCGACGAAACCATCCTCGAAGCTCTTCTTGGCATTGTCCCAGGCGCCGCCGCCCGATGTCATCGAGATGGCGACGAAGAGACCATTGATGATGACGCCGAGAAGTGATGCGCCGAGGGCGGCGAAGGCCGAGGCCTTGGAGCCGGAGATCAGAAGCACGCCGAAATAGACGACGATGGGCGCCAGCACCGGCAGCAGCGACGGCACGATCATCTCGCGGATCGCGGCCTTGGTCAGAAGATCGACTGCCTTGCCGTAGTCCGGCTTTTCCGTGCCTTGCATGATGCCGGGCTTGGCCTTGAACTGACGGCGCACCTCCTCGACGATCGAGCCGGCGGCCCGGCCGACGGCGGTCATGGCGATACCGCCGAAGAGATAGGGGATCAGACCGCCGAAAAGCAGGCCGGCGACCACATAGGGGTTCGACAGCTCGAAGGAGATCGTGCCGATATTGGCGAAATAAGGATATTGGTCGCCATGGGCCGCGAAATATTGCAGGTCGTTGGCATAGGCGGCAAAGAGCACCAGCGCACCTAGACCGGCCGAGCCGATCGCGTAGCCCTTGGTGACGGCCTTGGTGGTGTTGCCGACGGCGTCGAGCGCATCGGTCGACTTGCGCACCTCCGGCGGCAGATGCGACATCTCGGCGATGCCGCCCGCATTGTCGGTGACCGGGCCGAAGGCATCGAGCGCAACGATCATGCCGGCAAGGCCGAGCATGGCAGTGACTGCGATGCCGGTGCCGAAGAGGCCGCCGAGCTGATAGGTGGCGAGAATGCCGCCAACGATGACGATGGCCGGCAGGGCTGTCGATTCCAGCGAGACGGCAAGGCCCTGGATGACGTTGGTGCCGTGGCCGGTCACCGACGATTGGGCGATCGAAACGACGGGGCGTTTGCCCGTGCCGGTGTAATATTCGGTGATGACCACGATCAGGGCGGTAACGACGAGGCCGACGAGACCGCAGATGAAGAGGTTCGTGCCGGTAACGTCGGCGCCGGCGACGGTGCCGAGCGAGCCCCAGCCGACCGTCAGCGACGTGGCGGCGCCGAGACCGATGATGGACAAGAGGCCGGTGACGATGAGGCCCTTGTAGAGCGCGCCCATGATCGAGCCGTTCGAGCCGAGCTTGACGAAGAAGGTGCCGATGATCGAGGTGATGATGCAGGCGCCGCAGATCGCCAGCGGATAGATCATTGCCGACTGGAGGACCGGCGCACCGGCAAAGAAGATCGCGGCGAGAACCATGGTGGCGACGACGGAGACCGCATAGGTCTCGAAAAGGTCGGCGGCCATGCCGGCGCAATCTCCGACATTGTCGCCGACGTTATCGGCAATCGTCGCCGGGTTGCGCGGATCGTCCTCGGGAATGCCGGCTTCCACCTTGCCGACGAGGTCGCCGCCGACATCGGCGCCCTTGGTGAAGATGCCGCCGCCGAGACGGGCGAAGATCGAGATCAGCGAGGCGCCGAAGCCGAGCGCGACCAGCGCATCGATGACTTCACGCGAGCCGCTTTCATGTCCAAGCCCGACCGTCAATATGGTGTAGTAGATGGAGACGCCGAGCAGCGCGAGGCCTGCCACCAGCATGCCGGTGATCGCGCCCGATTTGAAGGCGATGTCGAGGCCGGCGGAGAGGCTGGCGGAAGCCGCCTGGGCGGTGCGCACATTGGCGCGAACGGAGACGTGCATGCCGATGAAGCCGGCAGCGCCTGACAGTACGGCGCCGATCAGGAAGCCGATGGCGGCCGTGGCGGAAAGGAGAAGCCATGCCGCGATGAAAACAACAACGCCGACAAGGGCAATGGCCTTATACTGGCGGGTCAGATAGGCCTGAGCGCCTTCGCGGATATAACCCGCGATCTCCTGCATGCGGCTGTTGCCCTGATCGGCGGCAAGCACCGACCGGGTTGCCCAGGCGGCATAGACCACCGAGAGCAGACCGCATGCAATTACGCATAAAAGAATGGTCATTTCGCTCTTTCCTCCCATAGGCCGGAGTTCATCCTCCTCCGGCAGATACGCCGCCGACTCGCCTTCCTCTCCACAGAAATGCACAGCTAAGCGGTGCGGAGATTGCGTGGTCGATCACGTGGCGTCAAGACCGCAACGGGCGAAAACCATTGCGGTACGAAGAAAGACGTAGGGAGATTGTTCGGCGGCTAAGAACTTACTTCTTCGCCTCGCCACGAACCTGCTTGGCGATGCGGTCGAGCACGGCGTTGACGAGCTTTGGCTCGTCGTCCTCGAAAAAGGCCTGCGCGATCTCGACATATTCGGTGACGATGACCGCCACCGGAACGTCCTTGCGGTCGGTCAGCTCGAAAACGCCCGCGCGCAGGATGGCGCGCACGGTGCTGTCGAGGCGGGACAAAGCCCAATCATCCTGCAGGGCCGCGGCAATCAGCGGATCGAGACGGACCTGATCGCGCACGACGCCGGAGACGATGGAGCGGAACCAGCCCGCGTCGGCCTTCAAATAGGTTGCGCCGTCGAGCTCCTGCCCGAGGCGGTGCGCTTCGTATTCGGCCACGATTTCCAGAACGCCCGTGCCGCCGACATCCATCTGATAAAGCGCCTGCACGGCGGCAAGACGAGCAGCGCCCCGCTGGTTCGCAGTCTTGACCGGCCGTTCCGTCTTGTCGTCGTTCATTCTTTAAGCACCCAGTTTCTGCTTCAGCTCGATCATCGTCAGAGCCGCGCGGGCGGCGAAGCCGCCCTTGTCCTTTTCCGAGCGGCGTGCGCGCGCCCAGGCCTGTTCATCATTTTCCACGGTCAGGATGCCGTTGCCGATGGCAAGCGACTCGCTGACCGCGAGATCCATCAAAGCGCGCGAGGATTCGTTCGATACGATATCGAAGTGATAGGTCTCGCCGCGAATGACCATGCCGAGGGCGACATAGCCATCATAATGCGTGCCGCCATTGTCGTCCCCATCGAGCGACATGGCAATCGCCGCCGGAATTTCTAAGGCGCCGGGAACGGTGACCACCTCATAGGTGGCGCCGGCTTCCTTGAGCGCGAAGGTCGCGCCTTCGAGCAGCGCGTCGGCCATGTCGTCGTAAAAGCGGGCTTCAACGATCAAAATATGGGGAGCGGTCTCTCTCGACATGGTTCACCTTCGTTTCGCGGGACATTTTCCACTCGGCAGCCCGCGGTCAAAACATGCCTTCATCGGAATGGCAAGCAATTTCGCCCGATGCCGCAACGTGGAAAGACGAAATATCCGCAAAGGGATAGCCGCAGGATCCGCGCGCAACAGGACAGGCCTTGAAAACCTGTTTTGCAGGATGCCTTGAAAACGGCAATTCGAAGGCAGTTTTCATGAACAATTTTTAATGGATTTTCAGTGGCTTAAGCCATTGAATCGCGAAAGGGCGAGCGCCAATTCCATGTCGTGACACCGACGATCCCCTGCAACGACAGCCGACCGTCAAAGCAGATGAAAGGATATGATCATGAACCGTATTGTCACCGTCACCCTCGCTGCAGCGCTCTCCTCCCTGGCATTTGCCGGCGTCAGCCGGGCCGAAAGTCTTGGAATGAACACGGACCGGGGCATCGAGCAGACGCTCAGGAGCTTCCAGGGCAATGATTTCAACGTCGAGCAGGTCCATAACTGGCGCAACCTCGACGACGAATGGACCGGCCCGCACTCGGCGCCTGAGCGGTCCGGCCAGGCCGTTCGCGGCATCCAGGCCTCGATCGACGCCAACAGGTCACTCGCCCATCGGCTTAACAACGAGGGCGTCGACGTTCGCAACATCGTCAATGCCGAACAGGCGGCCGATGGAAGCCTGACCTTCTACGTCCGCTGACGGCTTCCCGCATGGGCGGCGGTCTCCTCTCCGCCCATGCCGGGCTCTCGCAGAAAGTCATTGAATTTTTCGACGCGATGATGGTTTCTCTTTCTGCAACAGGAGGACCTCATGGCGACAGAACCGAAAGCGGTGATCAACACCGCCGATCTCAAGCTCGACCACTGGAAACAAGGCGAGTTCTACGAAAGCGCCGATACCTCGTTCGGTGGGCTTCTTGGCCTGGCCGGCCTTGGCATCAGCTATAATGAAGTGCCGCCGGGCAAATCGAGCTGTCCCTTCCACAATCATCACGTCGAAGACGAACTCTTCTATGTGATTTCAGGCGCCGGCGAATACCGCCTCGGCGACGAGCGCCATGCGATCAAAGCGGGCGACGTGCTCGGCGCGCCGGCCGGCGGACCTGAAACGGCGCATCAGATCATCAATTCAGGCACAACGACGCTGGTCTATCTCGGCATTTCGACGATGGCGAAAACCGAGATCGTCGAATATCCCGATTCCGGAAAGTTCCTCGCCAAGACCAACTGGGACGGGGCGAAGCCCGGGCGCTTCCGCCATATCGGACGGCCGGAAAGCGACCTCGATTATTGGGACGGCGAGCCCGGCGCTTGAGCACGTCATTCCCAAAGGATCAAACATGACCACCATTCCGACACTCGAAACGGCGCGGCTGACGCTTCGCCCCCACCGCCTGGACGATTTCGAAGCGCATGCGGCGCTGTGGGCGGACGAGGATGTCGTTCGCTTCATCACCGGCGCGCGGTCAACCCGAGAGCAGAGCTGGAGCCGCATGCTGCGCATCGCCGGCATGTGGCACCATATGGGATTCGGTTTTCTTGCCATCGTGGAAAAAGAGAGTGGCCGCTTCATCGGCGAAGCGGGTTTCCTCGAAGCCCGCCGCGAGATGGAGCCCTCGATCGAGGGCACGATGGAAGTCGGCTGGGCGCTGATGCCCTCGGCACACGGCCGCGGTTACGCCACCGAGGCGCTGACCGCCCTGATCGGCTGGGGGAAAGCGCATTTTCCAGGAAAGCCGATGAGCTGCATCATCAGCCCCGAGAACGAGGCTTCGCTGAGGGTCGCAGCCAAGCTGGGCTTTCGCGAGACGGCGCGCGCGCAGTACAATGGCGAGATCATTCAGTTTTCGCGGTAGGGAATTTCGCCAAACGGGCAGCGCAGAGCGTCCACCGCACCAGCCCGATGCTCCTGGAATGCGGAGTACCAATGCCCGAGGGCATGCAACCTTCCTTACATCAGTGCTTCTTCAATTTGCGCAATTTTCGCTCCAAGCTGAGGGAACGAATTCTGCCAGTACCGGTAGACATTCAGCAGGTTGCGATATGCGGTAGGCAAGTCGCTTGCCGGCAAATAGCCTCTTTCAAACGCAAAATTCAGCACGTCCTCATAGTAGGTGATTGCATAAATGAATTTCCAGTTGACCTCGGGATTCGACGTGGCGTTCTCATGGCGCCTGAAATAGGAAAGCGGTGTAGGGTGGATGACGAAGTTGCCGAGCTGCGCCAGTTCCACCCAGGCTGACAAATCAATCAAGCCAGGAAAGAGGTCGCCTTCCATCTTATACAATCGGAATCGACCATTGCTATCGAATGCATCCTCCTTCCGAAATAAAGCCGTTGTGTACTCTCCAACTAAATTGACGTGATTGAGAGCCGTCAACCGCAAGAAGTCGTCGCCAGAAACGATCTTGAGGCCATCTCCGGAAGCGTTGAAGTGGTTAATGAAGCCGGTCGTATGATTTTTCCCGTCAATCAAATAACGAGGAGAAAACGAAAGGCGGGTGTTTCTTTCTTTTGTCGACTCCAGCGCCTCTAGCAGGAACTGTATGCAGAAAGGGTGTAGCACGTCGTCATCGAACAAGAATTTGATGTATTCGCCGCTCGCGATTTCCACCAGTCTGCGCACATTGCTCTCGGGACCCGGATTCGGATTGCTGCTGTATTGCACAAATCCGTCGTAGTTCCGGCAGATCGCCTGGATTTCATCGGTCGGACAATCATCCGACACCAGAATTTCGACATCGGTGAAGCTTTGAGCTAACGCACTTCGCAGGCACAGTTCGAAATAGTCGGCCTTGTATGCGGGAATACAGATCGATACGCGCGGCATCGGACATCCTTGGAATTCAGAAGTTGAGTTCGCTAAAGCGGAGCCTATTGCGTTTGGCCGGCTTCACACATGAGAAAGATGCTGGCGCAAAGATCGGGATAAACTTGCCCCAGCTGATAGCAACCCTCCAGATAGTCACTAGAAATGATGTCCGTCTGAAGTAAGCGATCCCACTGAAAATTTGCCAGGGCTTTGAAGAAAACGCCGGACCGATGCACAACGTTCAATCCCGCCAACCTTGCATCGCGCTCCAGGGTATCCAGTGAATATGTGATGCGGTGACCATGCTCCGCTTCCGCCTTCGTGATTGCGGAATTGTGGCTTATCAAACCCATTTTAACAGCGATCTGGCGGGACGGGGCATTCGCATTCGGGCATACCAGGAAGAGCCTGCCCCCTTCCGATAGCCATTCGTCATTGACGCGCTTCAGCACGCCTACCGGATCGTCCAAATGCTCGAGAACATGTGTCAGCAGGACATTGTCATAGCGTTTGGGGAGCTTCACCTCTTCGAACACGTCATTGATAAATGTCAGGCCGTCACCCAGTTCGTTCCGCGCGACGGCTATTGCCTCATCGGAGGCTTCTACGCAGGTGATATCGTCGAAATAAGGAACGATCCTTTTCGTGAAGTCGCCCCGGAAACTTCCAAGTTCAAGCAGGCTTCCCGAGCGGAAAAAGGGCATGAAAGACTTCAGCATATAATGATGCATGACGTCGAAATCGAAGTTGTATGCGTAGCGATGATCGCTAGCATCCTTGATTTCGCTATTATAATCGCGCTTCTTCTCAGCCATCTTCTACCCCAAATCTCGCTTCATTGTCAGCATTGACTGTTCGCCATCCAGCACCACGAACCCATATCTGCGATAGACAGCGACGGCGGCCATGTTTTTCGCCTCGACCTCGAGGCGTATCGTTTCAAACCTCTCCTGCCTGGCCAAAGCCATGCTCCGTTCGAGCAACGCTCCCGCTATTCCCCTGCCGCGCCATTCCTCCAACACACTTAGATTCGTAATGAATGCCGATGTCTGTTGGGGATTGTTGCAATATATGGCCAGAAGCCCGATCAACTTACCGTCAGACCATGCCTCAAAGCGCTCGGCATTGAGCAGGATTTTCAGCGCATAAGCGTCGATGTCCACGCGTGCGCGAAGCCCCTCGGCGAAAACAGTTCCGCATTCATTCAAATGGTAGGCGATGTCGCTTTCCGAAGCGAGGTTGTGGCCCCAATCCGGCGTCATGCAGCACGTTCCAATATTGCGGCGCCGAATCCATGCCGGCCAAACTGGTTTCCGTTATAGAGGAGGTAGATTGACCCATCCGCCTCGAAGACGTGCGGATAGCACAACATGTCGGAATCCCATTCGCCGTCCGTTCCTTCAATCCCCAATTCAAGGTCATCGCGTGACCAGTTGATCAGATCGTGCGAATAGGCGTGGCCGATTTGATAGCCGCGTTTCCTGTTGGTGCGAAAATCCGACGATTGCCGATAGCAGAAGAACATATGATAGCGATCATCGATCCGGATGACGGTCGGCAGAGCTTGGCTCTCGTCGGCCCCAAGCCGATCGGGTATGATCTGCCTGCCTTCCTCCTTCTGCCAGTTGATGCCGTCTGGCGAGGTCGCATGACCAATTTTATAAGTGCGATCCGGAGGCGCGCCCGGGGAGTATTCTTTCCACCCAGTCCCGAAAATATACCACATGTGAAAGAGGCCATCGATGAACTTCACAAAGCCGTCGCCGACCAGGCACGGCTCCTTCAGAGACGCCGACAAGACCGGCCCATCGCCGATCCTCTTGAACGACATCCCGTCGTCGTCACTGAGGGCAAGCCCGATTGCCGTATCGACCGAGACCGCAACCCTTCGATTCCAGCCGCACGTGTAGCCGTAGATCTTCCCTTCGTGTCGCATCACATTCATCGGGAAGATGCCATGCTCGTCAAAGCAACCGAGTTTGCCGAGTTCAATAACCGGCCTGTCGGAAACGCGAATGGCCCGCTCCAGAGTCTTATCCATGTCGACGAAAGCGACATGGCTGAGATATTTACCGTTCACGTCAGTTGCGCGCGTTGAGAAGTAGATTCGTATAAAGTCATCAAAAACGAGGGCTTGGGGCGACTGCGCAAACTCGACACAGCCTGCGGGCAGTTGATGCTGCGTGGGATCAAAGATCCTGCCCAGTTTCTTCCATCGCATTTTGGTCATGCGTCACCGAGCTTTCCGTCGAGAACAGCAAGGCCGAAACCATTGCGCCCGACTTGATTGCCGAGATAGGCCATATAGGTCTTGCCATCCAACTCGAAGACATGCGGGTAGCTGACCATCTCATCATCCCAGCCTGTGTCGGAGACCGTCAGCCCCGCTTTGCTATCGTCACGTTGCCAGTTGACCAGATCGTTGCTCGAGGCGTAGCCGATCCGGTATCCTTTTTCCTTGCCGCGATAATTCGTACTGTGGCGATAACAGAAGAACATGTGGTAGCGCCCGCCGGCAAAGATCACATCGGGGCTCGCCTGTGCCTCGTCGGTCTCGACGACAGATTCGATCAGATCTCTGTTCGCTTTCGTCCAGTGCACGCCATCTTCAGAGGTGGCCAGACGGATTTTGTACACAGGCTCCGCACGCCCATCGGCCATAATCCACTTGGAACCAGAGATATAGAACAGGTACCACCGGTCGTTAAAACGCCGAATCTTAGGACTACTGAGGACGAAGGGTTCATCCGGCGAGTATGGCACGACGGGTCCGCTGCCCGCCTTAGAGAAGGTCCGGCCTTCGTCCGTGCTCAAGGCCAATCCTATACCGACGTTGAAAGGCACGGATTCGCATCGCGTCCAGCCGGCATAGTAAGCGCGTATGAGGTCGCCATCCCTCGCTACGGAGATCGGATAGGTACCAAATTGATCGAATTCGCCGAGATCGCCCAATTCCAGGACCGGACGTTCGCTGATCCGCATGATCTTGAACAAGTCAGCCCTGTCCACGTCAATAAAAGCAGAATGCGAGACATATTGCCCGGCCTGATCCGCTGGTGGGCGGCAGGAAAAATATATTCGGACAAAGTCGTCGAAAACCAGCGTTGCAGGCGCTTGAGCAAACTCCTTAAGCCAGGGACGATCAGTCACCTCCTGCGGCGTAAAAACCTTGCCTAATTTCTTCCATTTGAACATTGCGTCACCGATTTATTCTTCTTAGACCGCTGCAAGCCGACGCTCGTCTGCACCTAGGATTGGATGAGCTCATACTCGCCGAGGATATTTTTCTGAATCTCTTCCGCCGAGTTGAACATGATGACATCCACAATCGACAGCCAGGGCACGAAATCAGCGCCGAACTGAAAATATTCCACCTGCTTCGGCTTGATGAATTTCAGCTCAATGTCACGCGCAGCAAACGCATCTTGAGAGTAAAGTTCCATGCCCCCTATCGCATTCACATAGACCTTCGCGCCCGCTTTCTCGCAAAGTGCCAAAACCTTTTCCTGGGACTTGAGATCGTGATTTATCGCTATTTCAGAGGAGACGGCGAACTCTGTCCCGATTGCAAGGTAGCCGCAGATTTCCGTGATGGAGTTGAAAATATAGGAAAAAAGATTGTTGTCCGGGAAGCCTATCGCCTGCTCGAGCACAGGGAAAGCATTGGAAAAAAATGGCGCGCGTCGATAAGCGCCTTGAAGTTGATTCAGCAGCTTGTTGCGGTCGAAGTCTGGCGACAGGCTGCGTTCGCACACGTCTAAACTATCCGGCGCGGCCTTCAGCGGCAGAGAGAATGTGGCGTCCCGGCCGTCGCGCAACATCCGGTTCCGGTTAATCCAACCCTTTTTTGTGTATTTGATATTGTCGTAGACGATGAATTTATCGACCGCACTGATCAGCTGAAAGTAGCCAATGTAAGGAAAAAAATACGGCTGCATAATAGCCAGTTTCATTTCATCTACCCCTGACAAGCAATGATCGCGCAGACCTTGTCGACGATCTCCATTTCCATGTCGGGATAGATGGGAAGGCAGAGTACCTGTTGTGCGGCTTCGGTTGCGACCGGCAGATTCGCAGGCTGCGCGGAAGGCCGGCTGCGGTACATCGAAAAGCTTGAGATCAGTGGATAGAAATAACGGCGCGGATGAATGCCGTTTTCCTTCAGAAGCTCATAGAGCTCATCGCGCGAAATCGGATAGCCAGGGCGTACTAGGATCGGGAAATAAGAGAAGTTGGAGACGGTCTCGCCGGAACGGTTCAGGCATTCTATGCCGGCGACGCCGCGCAGACGCTCGCGGTATGCGGCATCGATGAGCCCACGCCTTTCAAGGGCGAAGTTGATGTACTTCAACTGCAACAGGCCAAGCGCAGCGTTGAATTCGCTCATCTTGCCGTTCGTGCCTGGCGCGACCACGGTCACTTCATCGACGTAACCGAAGTTCTTCAGCTGGTCGATTCGGGTCTTCGTCTTGACATCAGGGCAGATGATGGCCCCGCCTTCGAACGTGTTGAACACCTTGGTCGCGTGGAAGCTCAGGATGGAAAGGTCGCCGTGATTGAGAATGCTTCCCCGCTCGTCTTCCACGCCGAAGGCATGGGCGGCGTCATAGATCACCTTGAGATTATAGAGATCGGCGATCTTCTGGATCGAATCGACGTCGCAAGGGTGGCCGTAGCAATGCACCGGCATGATCGCCGTCGTCTGCTGCGTGATCGCCGCTTCGATCTTCGCCGGATCGAGATTGAGCGTCACCGGATCGATGTCGACGAAGACGGGCTTCAACCCGTTCCACAGAAGCGAATGCGAAGTGGCCACGAAGGAATAAGGCGTGGTGATGACTTCACCCGTGACGCGGAGCGCCTGAAGCGCCGTCAGCAACGCAACGGTGGCGTTCGAAAACAGGCTGATGTGCTTCACGCCGAGATGGTTGCAGAGCTCCTGCTCCAGTTGCTCGTGGAATGGCCCGCCATTGGTCAGGATGCGATTGTTCCAGATCGCTTCCAGCGAAGGAATGAATTCGTCGAGCGGCGGCAGGCTGGGCTTCGTTACATAGATCTTTTCGTTTTTCATGACGCCGTCCAAAGTTAGGCACTATCACGCAGTTGGCCTGGCACGACCATTACGGCTTAACCTGTTCCCAAGCTGACCAGCGAAATTCCTGCCAACAGTGTGGCGCAAGCTTCACGTCCAATAGTCGACACCCGAACCAGCCGAATGCTGTTGCGTGAATCACGAAGACGGCGGCCATGCCCGAAGGACAATACCTTGACGATCAATCAGCCCATTTCTTCCCTGCCGGCAGGTCTTCCCGATTTGACGCTTCTCACGGAGAAAGCGGCCAGCACTGGATCAGTCATTATCTATCAGCCTTATCTTGATCCTTTGCAGCGCAGCCAGCTCGATGCGGCGGCCATGCCGTTCGACATCTCGTTCAATACGCAGGCGACGACCCGCGAATATGAACTTTTCCTCACCCTGCATCAGCATCACGAGGCAATCGGCCTCGGCGAGGACGTGTTCTGGGGGTTGCTATCGAGCAAATTCGAGATGAAGTCGGTGACGAGCTTCCGGTCCTTCGTCACGGAAGCGGAAAAGGCCAGGGCGGAAGGTGCGGACGCCTATCTTTACAATCCGCTGATCGGCCATGCGGCGATCTACAGCAACGTCTGGGAGCATTCGCTGCTTGGCGGTCATCCCGGCATGGAGCCGATCTTCCTGCATATTCAGGAGCTCGGCTATCCGATCGCGCCACCGCAAGACAAAACCGCCTTCATGTTCTGCAACTATTTCTGCGGCAACAGAAAGTTCTGGTCCGCTTATTTCGCCTTCTGTGAACACATTCTGGAATCGCTGGAAAATGAAGCGCGTCGCGGCACGCCGGCGGGCATTGCCTATGCCGGCACGGCTCACTATACACGCGACGCCAACGCGACGATGCGCCCCTTCGTGATCGAGCGTCTGCTCGGGCTCTATGTCCAGCAGGCCGTTGCGGCAGGTTTGAAGGTCGCCGCCTTCGTGCCGGCGCCTGCCGATTTCGAGTGGAAGTTCGGCGTCCGCCTCGGTCGGTTGCTGCATGGTCTCTTCACCGCCAAGGAAGCCTTTCTGCGGAGCCGTGAGGAGGCTCTCCTGACAAAGTGGCAGGAAGGCCGCCAACCACTCGTCAAGCAGCCGCACCTGATCTGGTTCGCCGATGATCCGCCGGCCTGGATGCCGCGCGGCCAGTTCACGGGCGGCCGCGAACTGATGCGTGCCTATGCTCAGCAGACTCCAGGCGTCTCTCCAGGCCCGCAGCCGGTACGAACGGAAAGGCCCGCTATACCAGCCGCGCCGAAGATCGAGCAGTCGCTTCCCAATACCTTGCAGCCCTTTGCCGGCGGATGGCAGGCTCACAAGGATCGCCATTGCATCTGGATCGTGACCCCTCCCAATTACAACCACAGCCACGCCTTCGACGAGGTTGCACTCGGCCTGCAGGGCGCCTTCCATGAACTGGGCGGCTCGGCACCGATTGTCAGGGACATGAATGAATTCGCGGGTCGTGCGCCGATTATTTATGGCGGTAATCTTCTGGCCCCCGAAATTGTCGGCCAACTACCAAAGGACAGCGTTCTCATCAACCTCGAGCAGGTGTCCGAAGAAAGCACCTGGATCAACTCACGCTATGTGTCGATCCTGAGGGCGATGCCGGTGCTCGACTACAGCCCGCGCAACCGCGAAAACCTTGCCGCCAAGGGTATCGACCACGCCGGTGTGCTCGAAATCGGTTACAGCGGTTGCCTGAGCCAGATCCAGCACGCCCCGGTCAAGGACATCGACGTGCTCTTCTACGGCTCGATGAACGAACGCCGCCACCATATCCTGAAGACGCTGACAGAGCGCGGGCTCAAGGTCGCGCATCTCTTCAACGTCTACGGTGCGGAGCGCGATGCGGCGATTGCCCGCGCCAAGATCGTCATAAACATCCATCACTATGCGAGCGGCGTCTTCGAGATCGTGCGCATTTCCTATCTGCTCGCCAATCGCGTTTGCGTGCTGACAGAAGGCGACATCCGCGATCCAGACCTGCAGCCCTTCATCGGCGGCTTGGCAATCGAGCCGTATGACCACATGATCGAGCGCTGCTGCAAGCTGATCGCAGATGCCGACGAGCGCGATGCCATTGCGGCGCAAGGCCTTGCGGCCATGCGGAGCCACTCGCAGGCGGACATGCTGATGAGCGTCATGAGGGCGGGCGCCTGATGAAGGCCGCAGAGAAGGTAAATCATGCGCATTGAGACCGCGGCCATCGAGGGCATTGTTGCAATCACGCCGCCACGCTTCGGCGATCACCGCGGCTACTTCTCCGAGGTATTCAAAGACGCCTGGTTCCGGCAAAATGTGGCCGACGTCACGTTCATCCAGGACAATGAATCGCTTTCGGCGCAGGCCGGAACCGTCCGGGGGCTGCATTTCCAGATACCCCCCTTCGCACAGGGCAAGCTGGTGCGCTGCCTTGCCGGCCGGATCATGGACGTGGTGGTCGACATCCGCGTGGGATCACCGAGCTACGGCAAATGGCTCTCTCAGGAGCTCTCGCCGGAAACCGGCAAGCAGCTCTGGGTACCGACCGGTTTCGCACATGGATTCGTAACGATCGAACCGAACAGCGTCATCAGCTACAAGGTAACCGCACCCTACAGCCCGCAGCATGATCGGGGCATCGCCTGGAACGATCCCGCGATCGGCATTCGCTGGCCATTCGATGAGAAAGACATGGTATCGTCCGACAAGGACAAGACGCTGCCTCGGCTTGCCGATCTGCCGAGCCATTTCTTCTATTCAGCACAGCAACCCAAGGATTGATTCACCATGCGCATCCTGGTCACGGGCGGAGCGGGCTTCATTGGATCGGCATTGGTGCGCCATCTCGTCAGCGAGATCGGTGCCGACGTACTGAACGTCGACACGCTGACCTATGCCGGCAATCTGGCATCATTGAAATCCGTCGAAGCAGCGCCGAATTATCAATTCCTGCGCGCCGACATCTGCGACCACTCCAAGATGCAGGAAGCATTCGCGTCCTTCCGTCCCGATCTTGTCATGCATCTCGCAGCCGAGAGCCATGTCGACCGCTCGATCTTGGGGGCCGCCGATTTCATTCAGACCAATATCGTTGGTACATTCAGCCTGCTGGACGCCGCACGGCACTATTGGGATGAGCTTGACGCTCGCCGGAAGAGCGCCTTCCGCTTTCTGCACGTCTCGACGGACGAGGTCTACGGCTCGCTCGGCGACGAGGGCCTCTTCGAGGAGACGACGCCTTACGATCCGTCCTCGCCCTACTCCGCGTCCAAGGCCGCGAGCGACCATCTGGCGATCGCCTGGCACCGTACCTACGGCCTGCCCGTCGTGGTCTCCAATTGCTCCAACAACTACGGACCGTTCCATTTCCCGGAAAAGCTCATTCCGCTGATGATCCTGAACGCACTGGAGGGCAAGCCTCTTCCGGTTTACGGCAATGGCGCGAATGTCCGCGACTGGCTCTATGTCGAAGACCATGCCCGCGCGCTCCTCACGATCGCATCGAGAGGGCGGCCCGGCGAAAAATACAATGTGGGCGGCCGCAATGAGCGCAGGAACATCGATGTCGTTCATCGCATCTGCGCCATTCTCGACGGCGTCTACAATGACAGGGCACCGCATGCGCGTCTGATCACCAACGTCACGGACCGCCCCGGACACGACGCACGCTATGCGATCGATGCCTCGAAACTGGAAAGCGAACTTGGCTGGAAGGCGCAAGAGACCTTCGAAACCGGCATCGAGAAGACCGTGCACTGGTACTTGGAAAACGAATGGTGGTGGAGGCCGCTGCGCGAAAACGTCTACTCCGGCGAACGCCTCGGCGTTTTCAAGGGACCATAAACGATGCGCGTTGCCGTCACCGGTAAACAGGGCCAGGTCGTTCAGTCGCTGCTCAGACGCGGCACCGAAACGGGCGTCGAAATCAGCCCGGTCGGGCGCCCGGAAATGGACCTTGCAGATCCTGCAAGCATTGCAGCCGCCTTCTCGGCTCTGCGCCCGGATGTGATCGTCTCGGCAGCCGCCTATACGGCAGTCGACAAGGCCGAGAGCGAACCCGAGCTTGCTTTTTCCATAAATGCGGCAGGCGCCGGGGCGGTTGCAGAGGCTGCAGCACGGCTCGGGGTCCCGGTCATCCATATTTCGACCGACTACGTCTTCAGTGGCGACAAGGCCTCCGCCTATTGCGAAGAGGACGCGACGGCGCCGATCTCCGTCTATGGGCGTTCGAAACTCGCGGGCGAGAAGGCCATCGCGGCGGCGAGCCCGAACCACGTCATCTTGCGCACCGCCTGGGTCTATTCGCCCTTTGGCACCAATTTCCTGAAAACGATGCTGCGGCTTGCGGAGACGCGCGATCATCTTCGTGTTGTCGCCGATCAGACAGGATGCCCGACTTCGGCACTCGACATCGCCGACGCGATTCTTGCGATCGCGGCCCGTGTTGTAGCGGACCCTGCGCCATCGCTCCGCGGCACCTTTCATCTGACCGGCAGCGGCGTAGCAAGCTGGGCGGACTTCGCCGAAGAGATATTCACGGAGCTTTCCAAATCCAGCGGCAGAAACGTCGGCGTCGAGCGCATCCCGACGGCGGACTATCCGACACCGGCCAAGCGCCCCGCCAATTCGCGTCTCAACGGCGACAAGCTCGCCAGAACATATGGAATCCGGCTCCCGGAGTGGAAGCAGTCCATGACGATTGTCATGCAAGACCTTTTGAATAAGGGTCTTTAAGGAGAAAGCATGAAGGGGATTATTCTCGCCGGCGGCACGGGCACGCGTCTGCATCCGATCACGCAGGCCGTCTCGAAACAGTTGATGCCGGTCTACGACAAACCGATGATCTACTATCCGCTGACGACGCTCATGCTCGCCGGCATCAGGGAACTGCTGATCATCACCACGCCTCACGACGTCGAAGCCTTCAAGCGCCTTCTCGGCGACGGCTCGCAATGGGGCATTTCGCTGACCTATGCCGTACAGCCGAGCCCGGACGGCCTCGCCCAGGCCTTCATCATCGGCGCCGACTTCGTGCATGGCGACAGCTCGGCACTCGTTCTCGGCGACAACATCTTCTACGGGCACGGACTGCCGGAAATCATGAAATCCGGCACGAGCCGGCAGGAAGGCGCGACAGTGTTCGCCTATCACGTCACCGATCCGGAACGCTATGGCGTTGTCGGCTTTGACGAAAAGATGAATGCGCTGTCGATCGAGGAGAAGCCGACGCAGCCGAAATCGAACTGGGCGGTGACCGGCCTCTATTTCTACGATCAGCAAGTGGTCGATATCGCCGCCAACCTGAAGCCGTCACCGCGCGGCGAATTGGAAATCACCGATGTCAACCGCGCCTATCTCGAGCGCGGCCAGCTTTTCGTGGAGCTGATGGGCCGAGGCTATGCCTGGCTCGATACCGGTACGCCGGATAGCCTGCACGATGCCGCAGGTTTCGTCAGCACACTGGAGAAACGCCAGGGCTTTAAGATCGCCTGCCCGGAAGAAGTCGCCTGGCGCATGGGTTACATCTCGCAGGACGACCTCGCCAAGCTGGCGGAGAAGCTCGGCAAGAGCGCCTACGGCCAGTATCTGACGAAGCTCTCCCCGGTTTGGTGAGCTATCTGGCCAGCCAGACGCTCCAGCGGGAAACCCCACAGATTTTCGATTCAGGCGCTCGGGAATTCCGCCAGCCGGGCGGCGTAACGCGCCATGGTGTCGACTTCGAAATTAACGAAATCGCCGGCCTTGCGGTCACCCCAGGTGGTCACTTCGAGCGTGTGGCGGATGAGCAGGACGTCGAAATCCGTGCCGTCGACGGCATTGACGGTCAGCGAGGTGCCGTCGAGGGCGATCGAACCCTTGGGGGCGACGAATTTTGCCAGATGTTCGGGTGCGCGCAGGCGGTAGCGCGTGGCGTCGCCCTCCGATGTCACGGAAAGAATTTCCGCCTTGCCGTCGACATGGCCGGAAACGATGTGGCCGCCGAGTTCATCGCCGATCTTCAGCGACCGTTCGAGATTGATGCGGCTGCCTTCCCGCCAGGTGCCGATCGTCGTCAGCCGCAGCGCCTCTTCCCAGGCCTCGACCTCGAACCAGCGGCCGTTGCTGCCTTCCTGCGGCAGGCCGGTCACGGTGAGGCAGATGCCCGAATGTGAGATGGACGCGCCCATATCGATGGTCGCCGGGTCGTAACTCGTCGCGACGCGGAGCTTGATGCCCTCCTTCAGCGACGAAACGGATTCGATTGTACCGACATCAGTGACAATTCCGGTGAACATCAATTCTCTCTTTCATATTCATCCAGGCGATCAGCGCCGAACATATGCGTGCCCCTGTGGGCAAAACCGGATGGTATGTCGGTTGCCTGCAACGGGGATTCAATACCGCCCTCGCCGATGACGACGGGTGCCTGGTAAAGCTGGATGCGATCGACAAGGCCGGCTTGGAGGAAAAGCTTCGCGGTCTTTGCGCCGCCCTCGACCAGAAGCGAGGAGATGCCGCGCGTCGCCAAGGCCGGCAGCAGGACTTCAGGGTGATAGGGATTGCAGTAGACGATCTCGACACCGGCGGCTTCGAGAGCGGTACGGCGGGAATCTATGTCAGACACGGTGGGTGGAGTACCCCCCTCTGACCCCAACGGCGAAACATCTTCACTCGCCACCAAGATGACCGGCACTTCCCGCGCCGTTGCAACCAGCTTGCTCGTCAGCGGTAACGCCAGTGCGGGATCAAGCACGATACGAACAGGCGAATAGGCTTCGAGACCCGGCGTGCGCACCGTCAGCAGCGGATCATCCGATATCGCCGTGCCGATGCCGACCAGGATCGCGTCGGTTTCGGCGCGCAGCGCCTGAACCTCGGCGCGGGCCTCCGGTCCCGTTATCGCCACCTGGCCTTCCCCCTGGCGGCCGATCATGCCATCGGCGGAAACGGCAAGCTTGAGAGTCACATAGGGGCGGTTCTTCGTCTGGCGGGTGAGATAGCCGGCAAGGGCGCGCCGGCCGTCGGCCTCCAGCACGCCGGCATCCACCTCGATGCCCGCGTCGCGCAGCATGGAAATGCCGCGGCCGGAGACGCGGGGATCGGGATCGGTGACGCTGATGACGACGCGGGCAACGCCATAGGCGATCAGGGCCTCGGCGCAGGGCGGCGTCTTGCCGTGATGCGAGCAGGGTTCGAGCGTGACATAGGCGGTGGCGCCACGGGCGCGTTCGCCGGCCTCGGCGAGCGCCTGCGGCTCGGCATGCGGGCGGCCGCCGATGGCGGTGACCGCCTGGCCGACGATGACGCCATCCTTGACGATCAGGCAGCCGACGGAAGGGTTGCTGGCGGTACGGCCGAGATGCGCGCGCGACAGGCGGATCGCCGCCGCCATGAAACGTTCGTCATGCGGCGAGATGCTCATGGCTCATCCGTCCAGCGGGTCGCGGGCGATCTTGGCGTTGATTTCCGAAATGACTTTCTCGAAATCCTCGGCCAGCGAGAAATCCCGATAGACCGAGGCGTAGCGCACGAAGCCGACATCATCGAGGCTCTTCATCGCCTCGAGCACCTGAAGACCGATCTGCTCGGAAGAGATTTCGGTCTCGCCGGAGCTTTCAAGCCGGCGGACGATGCCGGAGACGGCGCGCTCGATGCGGTCCCGCTCGACGGGCCGTTTGCGCAACGCCACTTCGAAGGAGCGCACCAGTTTTTCGCGGTCGAAGGGTACTTTGCGGCCGGTTTTCTTGGTCACCATCAGCTCGCGCAACTGCACGCGCTCGAAGGTGGTGAAGCGGCCGCCGCAATCCGGACAGATACGCCGCCGGCGGATGGACGTGTTGTCCTCCGCCGGGCGCGAATCTTTAACCTGAGTATCTTCCGAACCGCAATAGGGGCAGCGCATCGCTACTCCTTATCCCATGTAGTCATACATTGGGAAGCGGTCTGTGAGGTTGACCACCTTGCCGCGCACGGCGGCTTCGACGGCGGCGTTGCCTTCATCGGAATTGGCGGCCTTCAGGCCATCGAGAACCTCGACGATGAGATTGCCGATTTCGCGGAATTCAGCTTCCTTGAAGCCGCGCGTCGTGCCGGCGGGGGCGCCGAGGCGCACGCCGGAGGTGACGAAGGGCTTTTCCGGATCGAAGGGAATGCCGTTCTTGTTGCAGGTGATGTAGGCACGGCCGAGCGCCGCCTCGGCGCGCTTGCCGGTGGCGTTCTTCTTGCGCAGGTCGACCAGCATCAGGTGATTGTCGGTGCCGCCAGAAACGACGTCGAGGCCACCCGCGATCAGCGTTTCGGCAAGCGCCTTGGCGTTCTTGACGATCTGAGCGGCGTATTCCTTGAACTCAGGCTGCAGCGCTTCGCCGAAGGCAACCGCCTTGGCGGCGATGATGTGCATCAGCGGACCGCCCTGCAGGCCCGGGAAGACGGCCGAGTTGAACTTCTTGGCCAGATCCTCCTCATTGGTGAGGATAACGCCGCCGCGCGGGCCGCGCAGCGACTTGTGGGTCGTGGTCGTGGCGACATGGCAGTGGGGGAACGGCGACGGATGCTGGCCGCCGGCGACGAGGCCGGCGATATGGGCCATGTCGACCATCAGATAGGCGCCGACCGAGTCAGCGATCTCGCGGAAGCGCTTCCAGTCCCAGATGCGGGAATAGGCGGTGCCGCCGGCGATGATGAGCTTCGGCTTGTGCTCTTCGGCCTTGCGGGCAACCTCATCCATGTCGAGCAGATTGTCACCTTCGCGCACGCCATAGGACACGACGTTGAACCACTTGCCGGACATGTTGACCGGCGAACCGTGCGTGAGGTGGCCGCCCGAATTCAGATCGAGACCCATGAAGGTGTCGCCGGGCTGCAGCAGCGCCAGGAACACGGCCTGGTTCATCTGCGAGCCGGAATTCGGCTGGACGTTGGCGAAATTGACGCCGAACAGCTTCTTGGCGCGCTCGATGGCCAGTTCCTCGGCAATATCGACGAACTGGCAGCCGCCGTAGTAGCGCTTGCCGGGGTAACCCTCGGCATATTTGTTGGTCATGATGGAGCCCTGGGCTTCCAGCACGGCGCGGGAGACGATGTTCTCGGAAGCGATCAGTTCGATCTCGTGCCGTTGGCGACCGAGTTCCTTTCCGATCGCGCCGAAAATCTCGGGATCGACGTCCGCAAGCGAGCGATTGAAGAAGGATTCGGTGGAAGCATTGGTCATGGGCGGGCTCCTCAACTGGAATGCGCTGAGGTATTAGCCTTCCGCCGTGGCAAGGGCAATACGAAGAACGACATTTGCTGGGCAAAGCGCGCGCTCCAGTCATTTTGCGACAGCGCAAAGCGAAGAACCGGCGGTCACGTTACCGCGCGCCCTCCCCGGCATAAAAAAACCGCGCCGGGAGGGCGCGGTTTGAAGATGCGATGCAGAGGTCGCCGCTTACTGAACCGGCTGTTCCATGCCGGCCGTGGTATCGAGCGCGAGCTCGGCATTGCCGTCCATCTGATAGATGTCGTCGCGGAACTGGACGATGCCGTCGGGCATGCCCCAGGCGGAGATGTAGACGAAATAGACGGGAACTTCCGTGGCCAGCTTGACCGGCGTGTTGACGCCGCTTGCGATCACCTGCTCCATCTGCTGGCGGTTCCAGCCCGGCGTCTCGCTCAACAGCCAGTTCGTCAGGTCGCGGACGTTCTGCACGCGGACGCAGCCCGAGGATTCGAAGCGCATCAGCTTGTTGAACAGGCCCTGCTGCGGCGTGTCGTGCATGTACTCGCCGTTCTTGTTGTAGAAGTTGATCTTCGTCGACGCCATGGCGTTGATCTTGCCCGGGTCCTGGCGGAACATCAGGTTCGGCGCCTCGCCGTTCCAATCGACGGTTTCAGGCGCAACCTCGTTGCCCTTGCCGTCGATCAGGCGGATGGCGTTCTTTTCGAGATAGGTCGGGTCCTTGCGCATCAGCGGCATGATGTCCTTCTCGACGATCGAGCGCGGCGCGGTCCAATAGGGGTTGAGGATAACCTCATAGACCTTCGAGTTGACGATATGCGTCGGGCGGCTCAAGCGGCCGACGACCGCGGTATGACGCGTCGCGACGCTGCCGTCTTCGACAGCTTCGACGTAGGCGGCCGGGATGTTGACCATCAGGTGGCGGCGGCCAAGGTCTTCGGGGAAGGTCTGCAGGCGAATGACATTGGTGTTGAGCTGCTGCAGGCGGACATCGGCCGGGATGTTCATCGCCTTCAGCGTGAATTCGCCGAGAACGCCATCGGCCGGAAGGCCGTGACGAGCCTGGAAGCGCTTGACCGCACCATCGACATAGGAATCGAAAGCGTTCGACAGGCCGGCTTCGCGCGGCAGGTCGCCGGTGATCGCGAGGCGCTGGCGCAGCGCCTGGACCGAGGGATGGCTGACGCCGAGCTGCAGGCGCTGATCACCGGGGTTGACTTCAGGCCAGCCGCCGGCGGCTGCAATTTGCTGATACTGCATGATCGCCTGCTGCGCGCTGGCGACCGATTGGGGGCCGAGAATCGGCGTGTTGGAAACGACGGCGGTTGCCGTGCGCGAAGCCGCCTTGGCGTCGAACTGATCGTCCCAGTTGCCGCGGCGCGGCGCATTGATCAGCGTATCGAGCGCCGATTGCGCAAGCGCCGGAGCGGCAATCGCGCTGGCGCCAATCGTGGCCGCGGACGCAAGGAAAGCGCGGCGCGAGAGAGCTTCATTTCCGTTTTTCTTCGACATAGTCCCAACCACTGAATGCCGCTATGAAGGAAGCGCGGCCCTTTGCGATATCACTGCGCGCTAACGCAGATCCCTATCCATTCGTTCTCCCGGCGCATCAGAAAATCCCGCCCGCCGCATCACAAAACCGCGATGCGAAAGCCTGAACGTTCCTGGTCCATTGAAAGCGCCGGTTGTTAAGCATTCCGCTGCCACACCAATATGGCCAATTCGTGTTGCCGGGTGGGAAGACAAGCCGCCGGCTCCGGGAACACGACACAACGAACCATATGACGGGGTAAATCGTGCCGGTTAATAACGGCTAAAAAACGGCTTGGATATGGGCGACAACGCTTGCCTGCCGTGCGTTGCAAAGATGCCACGCGGCAAACGGCGAAACCGGAGGCGCAGGGAATGCATCCGGTTTTCTTCAACCCTAAAAGGAGTTAGAGGTCTTACAGACGGTAACAGGTCAGAATTGTTGCCCAATGAAAATTATAAGTAATGCAGCGGCTTTTCTCACGGTTGACGCCGCTTGCCGTTCTGTTGGCTGCCTAACGAAAGCCCACAGACAATTTTCAATGGCTTTACTCACCTCTCGTGGAAATCAACCGCTGCTGCCGCTCGATATCGAGCAAGCGTTGGATCAAGCCGTAGCGCATCGCCCGCAGCTCGTTCACCTTACTTTCCTTGGCGACTTCTCGCAGAGCGTTCCCAGCCCTATCCATAATTTCAGAAAGGTCTCACTAGGGTTCGCCACGGTAAGATACTGGCGAATTGCGTGGATGATGTTGCTTAGACGCTCTCCCTCGTTTTCCTTAAATACACGCAAGTACTCTTCCATCGGTAGCGCAGCGAGTCGCTGGGTCACCTCACGGTCGAACGCCCGATCTACCAAGGCGGCGAAGATATCATCCCGCCCCATCTTGGGTTTCTGAGACTGGCTCGCATCGTCAATAAGCTGCCAGATATCTTCCGGGATTTTCTCGTAGTAGCGCGCGATATCGCTTACATCGAAGGCTCCCTCAACGGCCTTTTTTTCCGAGATGTACATTTTGACGATCGTGAGGTAGCGATCGTCTTCTAAGTCGTGAAAAAGCTTCGCGACCCCATAGATCTCGGTCAGAATAAGGTTCGCGATGTTCTCCTCGACAACTCTAAACAATTGATCAAGGGCTTCGTCTGCGCTCGTTTGAAAAGAGTAATTGAATTGGTTCCATGCATCCCTCAGCCGAGCCTCGACCTTGCTGCGTATATCTGCATGATGGAGAAGCGTGGCATGCTCTTCTAATTCGCTGGCGATGAAATAACCGCGCTGGATCCCTCTTAGAAGGGAAAGATCGAACTTATCGGCATGGCCGAACCGATAGCCCCTCAGCAGATCTCGCCACTTGAGATCAAGGTCTGTGTCTTCCTTGTCGGAATCGTAAGTATTGGCTCGTTTTAGATACTCAAGGTCGGGTCCTACTTCCGGTTCAAAGTAACTCCATCCCATAAGGACTACTGTGCTCACGGCATTTTCGGTAACGATGGGAGCGTAGTCCTTCAGCAGCGGCGCCAAACCCTTCACCAGCCCATACACTTTCCGGATCACCCGGACATTGCTGATTCCCAAGAACATGGCACGTTCACGGACCATCTTGCTCAGTTCATCGTCATCGGGAAGAGCGATGAATCCGATTTCCTCGGCCGTAGGCTCGAAGCGAAGATGGATATCGACCACCTTCTCAAGGTACGAATCGTATGTCTTGCGGTCTTCTAACTGACTGTCGTTTAGCAGGAGAACGATTTTACAGCTGCGCTCCTCCTTAAGATACGTCATCAACCCCATTACATCAGAGGCTCGAAGTTTCTCGCCCTTACGTTCGAAATCATCGAGGCAGATGATCATGCGATTGGTGAGGAACCCCATGGCCGAGACAAGCGCTTCCCCGCGTGTTCCCAACACGCCGGTGACGGATTTCACGATACCCTTTTTCAAACCACTCTCGGCGGTGCTGAGCATGTTGCTGAAGGTCGTCAGGTCCGGAGTGTCTCCGATCTGGGCACGAACCACCATGCTCTGCAGGATCTGCGTCTTGACCTCAGCGATACTGTTCAGGCCGAACAGCGAAACATAGGCGTACTCATTGAGCGCAATCGCCCCCGGCTTATCGCGTAGCGCCCGCACCGTGCTTTTCCAATTAAATGTCTTGCCCGTGCCCCAGGCGCCGCTGATGCAAAGAACCTGCGGGTCGGAGGTGGACAGAAAGGTCTCTATGGCACTACGGACATTCTTGACTGACATAGGCAACTCCGGATCGAGACCACAACCCATAGCAGAAATCACTGCCAACATTCGAGGGGTGAGACATCTTTAGAGCGTGAGTAATTTAGTAGGCAGCCTGCTCGTCACTTTGTCCGATCTGGTCGAGAATTGGCGTGAGGCGATGAATGTCATGTATAAGGAGGATGGTTGTGACGCGGAGGCAAGCTCGTGCTTACCATTCCGCCATCCCGAGCCCCAAGTAATACTCTGTGCGATGATTTGCGGGAGGGGGACCACTCATTTCGGAGGTCGAACTAGACTGCTCTCTTCGGTGATCGGCCTAGCAACGGCATAGGGAAATCCTTTAAATAACTAACACACGCGTAAACAGGCGCAACGGCACGCCTTCTCAAGCACCGTTGCGCCTCGTCGCGCCAGTTAGGAGGTCTAATAAGCCCTCAGGGAAAAGGGCTTAGCAGATTACAGGCGATATAGGATCTGGTCATTCCAGAAGCGGTCGAGACGCTGCAGCAGCTTGTTCATCTGGGTGAACTCGTCGGTGCCGATGCCGCCGACCTTGTCGATCGAGGCGATGTGGCGTTCGTAGAGCTTGGCGACGGTTTCGGCGATGTCCTGGCCGGTTTCGGTCAGGCTGATGCGGACCGAGCGGCGGTCGATGCGAGAGCGCTGGTGGTTGATGAAGCCGAGATCGACCAGCTTCTTGACGTTGTAGGAAACGTTGGAGCCGAGATAGTAGCCACGCGAGCGCAGCTCGCCGGCGGTCAGCTCGGAGTTGCCGATGTTGAAAAGGAGCAGCGCCTGGATGGCGTTGACGTCGCTGCGGCCCTGACGGTCGAACTCGTCCTTGATGACGTCGAGAAGACGGCGGTGAAGACGTTCGACAAGATGAAGGGATTCCATGTAAAGATCACGGATGCCCTGATCCTGCTGGTCACGGAAGTTAGATACCGCCTGCGGCTTGATTTTCGTATTCATATTGACTGCCTCACTGTTTGTTTGGCGGTGTCGTTTTCTTCCCGCCTTGAGTGAGACCCTATCGAATACATATAAAATTCGACTTAAACCGCAGGCTTAACGGAGCCTTACTGGAAACCCCACGTTGTCTCAGGGTAAATCAACGCTTACCTGGCGGCGGTGCCGGCGCTTTTCCAGCCAGAGCAGCAGGCGGAAAATCCAATAGACGACGGCGACCATGGCATGCAGCAGGATGATCAGCTGGTTGGAGCCGAAGATCTCGGGCAGCAGCCCATGCATGACGATCTGGCCACCGGCCGCCAGCACCCAGATGACGGGACCCCATGAGACGGTCAGCCAGAGGCCGAGGGAAGCGACGGGGAACAGCACGGCAAGGCTGGTGCTCGCCACCTTCCACGGCAGGCTCAAAAGATCGAAGCGGCCGCTGCCGACCAGCGAATAGCCGACGAGCATCGCCCAATACTGCAGGCCGAACCAGAAGCAGGATACCGCCACCAGCCGGAGGAAGAGAATGAAGAGAAGATCCGCCAGCGTGCGTTTCGGTATCGTCGGAGAGTCGGTTTCCATAGCGCAAACTTCGGTTTCGGGGTTCTATCGTTACGAGCGGTTTTCCGCCGCGGCCAATCGTCCGGTTTGGATTTTCCGGGCGCCATGATAATGAGCGCTCCGATAAATGGAATGGGCCAGGGACAGATATCATGCAGGACAGGACGCATCTCGTCGACGAAATCACCGGCCATCGCCGCATGCGGCGCAACCGCAAGGCGGATTGGACGCGCCGCCTGGTGCAGGAGAACCGGCTGACGGTCGACGATCTGATCTGGCCGATCTTTATCGTGCCGGGCTCCGGCATTATCGATCCGATCCCGGCCATGCCCGGCGTCAACCGCATGAGCATCGACACGGCCGTCGAAGCCGCGCGCGAAGCGGCCGATCTCGGCATTCCGGCGCTTGCGACCTTCCCGAATATCGAGATGGAGCTGCGCGACGAGACGGGCTCGAACAGCCTCGAAGCCAACAACCTGATCAACCAGGCGACGGCGGCGATCAAGAAGGCGGTGCCCAATATCGGCGTTATCACCGACGTCGCGCTCGATCCTTTCACCAGCCACGGCCATGACGGCATCCTGAGAGGCGGCGAGATCGTCAATGACGAGACGGTCGATCAGGTGGCGCGCGCCGCCGTGATGCAGGCCGATGCCGGCGCCGACATCATCGCGCCGTCGGAAATGATGGACGGACGCATCGGCGTGATCCGCATGGCGCTCGATGCGGCCGGCCACCAGAACGTCGGCATCATGAGCTATGCGACAAAATTCGCCTCCGCGTTTTACGGACCCTATCGCGAGGCGATCTCGACCGGCGGACTGCTGAAGGGCGACAAGAAGACTTATTATATAGACCCCGCAAACGGCACCGAAGCGATCCGCGACGCCGCCCTCGACGTCGAGGAAGGCGCCGACATGCTGATGGTCAAGCCCGGCCTGCCCTATCTCGACATCTGCTGGCGCATGAAGGAGGCCTTCGGCCTGCCGACTTTTGCCTATCAGGTGTCCGGCGAATACAGCCAGATCAAGGCGGCGGCGATGAACGGCTGGATCGACGGCGAGCGGGCGATGCTGGAAACGCTGCTGTCGTTCAAACGGTCGGGCTGCGACGGCATCCTCACCTATTTCGCGGTCGAGGTGGCGAAAATCCTCAGCAAACGCTGATTGGGATGGGGATGATTGTATTTCGTCTTGCTGACACCATATCAGCGGCATCGCTTTTCCTGAGGAGATTGAGATGAGCTACAACCCCAACCCGCTTTATGCCGCACCGGAGGACTGGCGCGCCTATAGCGGCGTGTTGAGCCGCCGTGTCTTCGCCTTCATCCTCGATTATATCATCGTGGCGCTGCTCTGGATTCCCGCAGCGGTCGTGCTGTTCTTCCTGTCGATCCTCACGCTCGGGCTTGGCTTTTTTCTCTACCCTGCCCTCTTCGTCATCGTCGCCGGCATTTACTTCGGCCTGACGGTCGGCGGATCGAGCCAGGCCTCGCTCGGCATGCGTGCGATGGGGATCGCGATGATGCGCGTCGATGGACGGCCGCTGGATTTCCTGACGGCCGTCGTACATCTGGCGCTGTTCTGGATCCTCAATTCGGTGCTGACGCCGCTCATCCTGCTTGTCGGCCTGTTTACCGAGCGCAGCCGCCTCATCCATGATCTGCTGGTCGGCACAGTGACGGTGCGCACCGCCTGAAACCCGCGGCGGAGACGAAATAAAGTCTCCGCCTTCCCTTTGCCGGGTGTTGCAGGGCTCCATATCTAAAATTAGAAGACTGAAATGAAGGGCGGAAACCGCCCCGCTGTTGACGTTTTCTATTCTTAGGTCATGCTGTCAGAAAACGGCACTGTCTCGACAAGGAAACTTCCGCGACAAATGAATACGCAGACGACGCCATCCCCGCAGTTTTATCTGACGGCACCGGCTGCATGTCCGTATCTGCCGCATGAGATGGAGCGCAAGGTGTTCACCCATCTCGTCGGCCCGCGCGCCGCCGAGATGAACGACATCCTGACGCAGGGCGGCTTCCGCCGCTCGCAGAACATTGCTTATCGACCGGCCTGCGAGTCCTGCCGCGCCTGTGTTTCCGTGCGAATTCTCGCCCAGGAATTCGAGCCGACGAAATCGATGAAGCGGGTGCTCGCCGCCAATTCCGACGTCATCACCACCGAGTTCGCTGCCCAGCCTTCCAGCGAGCAATATTCGCTTTTCCGGCGCTACCTCGATTTCCGCCACCAGCAGGGCGGCATGTCCGACATGACGGTGCTCGACTATGCGATCATGGTGGAAGATACGCATGTGAACACGCGAATCATCGAATACCGCCGGCGCGAGGAAGGCTCGGGGCTGGAGGAGCGGCCGAAGGGCGAACTGCTCGCCGCTGCGCTGACCGATACGATGAGCGACGGGCTTTCGATGGTCTATTCCTATTTCAACCCGGCGCTCGAACGGCGTTCGCTCGGCACTTTCATGATTCTCGACCATGTCAGGCGCACCAAGGCGCTCGGCCTGCCGCATGTCTACCTCGGCTATTGGGTGCAAGGGTCACGAAAGATGGACTATAAAACACGTTTCCAGCCGCAGGAGCATCTGACGCCGCGCGGCTGGGAGCGTTTCGATCCCTCCACGATGCCCGAAAGCACCCACGACTGAATGTCTTTTCCCACCGCTCTTTCCGACCACCGGAAGGGCCTGCTGCTGACGGCGATCGGCGGCCTGGCGCTTTCAATGGATATTCCGCTCGTCCGCCTCGGCGAGGGCGACATCTGGTCGGTCCTGGGGGTGCGAAGTGCGGCCACCGTTGTCGCCACGCTCGTCATCCTCGCGGCAATGCGCCTTGCCTCGGGCAGATGGCCGGTCCTCGTTCCCGGGCGGCCCGGCCTGATGACGGGTCTGCTCTACGGTATTTCGTCGCTGACCTTCGTGCTCGCCGTCTTCAACACGACCACAGCCAATGTCGTTTTCATCGTCGCCTTCAACCCGATGTTCGGGGCGCTTCTCTCCTGGATTTTCCTCAAGGAGAAGCCACAGGCCGCGACGCTGATCGCCATGCTCTTCATGATCTTCGGCGTCGGACTGATCGTGCGCGAAGGGCTTTCCAGCGGCCATTTCTTTGGCGACGCCATGGCGCTACTCAGCGCGCTCATTCTTGCCGCAGCCATCACCATCGGGCGAGCTTCACGCCGGGAAATGGGCTTCGTGCCACTGCTTGCCGCCATCCTGCCGACCGCGCTCGGGCTCGCGCAAGCTCTGCCCTCGGGGCTTTCCATCGACCATCCCGGCTGGATCCTTTTCAACGGCGCCATCATGATGCCGGTCGCCTTCTGGTGCCTCGCGACCGGGCCACGTTATCTTTCCGCGCCCGAGGTCGGCATGTTCTATCTGCTCGAAACCGTTCTCGCCCCGATCTGGGTCTGGCTGATCTTTGCGGAAACGCCGGCGACAATGACACTGGTTGGCGGTGGTATCCTGGTGACGGCGATCGCCGGGCATTCGGTCTGGATGGTGCGAGGGAAGAACGTCAGGCAGGCCCCGGAATAGGTGTTGCCGGGTTTCCGCGCCCATGTTATAACGCCGTTACCACGCAGAGGATAGAGCGATGAACGTCACGATCCGCAAAATCGGAAACTCCGAGGGTGTCATCATCCCCAAGGAGGTGTTGCAGCGATTGGGCCTTAGCAGTGGTGACAGCCTTGAACTGCAGGAGATCGAGGGCAATATCCACCTCGTGCCGGAATCAGCAGATCTGGCTGAACAAATGCGGGCGGCCCGCATCGGCATGGAAAAATATCGGGTAGCGCTCCGCGAACTCGCGAAATGATACGGCTGAAATGGCTCAGTCGCCAAGCGGTCGAAAATATGCATGCTGAGCAGATTGCCGAACATGGCGGTTTGTCGGGCCTACGGGATGCAAATGCATTGGAGACAAGCTTGGCACGCCCACTCAATAAAGCTGCCTATGGCGAAACCGACATCTTCGTACTCGCCGCAGCCTATCTTTACGGCATTGTGAGAAACCATCCCTTCGTGGATGGAAACAAACGCACCGGCTATCTCGCCGCGTTTACTTTTCTCTATGTCAACGGTTACATCATCGATGCCGATAACGCGCAGGTTATCGCATTTGTGCTAGACGTCGCCGCCGGCGAGATCGATGAGGAAGGCGCGACCCGCTTCCTTCGGGATTTCAGCGTACCGCTCACCCCGTAGCCTTCAGCTGCTGCTCCTCCAGCTCCCTGCCAAGACCTTCGACGACATGCGCCCAGCCTCGGCGGGTCTTTTCCTCGTGTTCGGCCCATTCGGCGCACATTTCGTGGGTCAGCGTCAGGCGGCTGCCGCCGCCGAGAGGTTCGATGTCGATCTCGACGCGGTCGCAATTATGGTCGTGCTCCTCGACCGAGAAACTGAAGGCCATGTGCCGAGGGCGTTTCAGCTCCAGAAAAACACCCTGATGGAAGGCATCGCCGGTCGGGCGACGATCGACGATGAAGAAACGGCCGCCGACGCGCGGATCGATCTCGGCACGGATGACATGGCCGTCATCAGTCGCAAACAGAAAACGGCGGGCAATTTCGGGATTGAGCCAAGCGTCGTAAACGGCAGCGGGCGGCGCCTTGTAGGTGTGGCTGACATGCAATTTGATGGTCGCGGCGGGCATCGATTTTCCTCCTTTAAGGGCACGCGCGCCTTTCCCGAAGCGCACGGGTCACAGCCGCACCGTCCGCCCACGGAACCGGCCTTCTCTTATTTTTGATAACAGGAGTGAGATAGAGAAGTTCCCGCGCCCGCCAAGAGCGGAGCGCGGAATTTACTTATGCAGCAAATCTAGGTGTTACGGCGCGCTTGTCTCTGTAAGAGACGAGCGGCTGCGAACTCAGCCGGCGAACTTGCCGCTGCGCGGAAAGCCCTTCGGCACGGTGCGTCCGGCGGTGGCGCGATCGGCCAGCCATTCGGCAAGCTCGTCCTTGTTCTTCGTGAAGGTGCGGCCGGCGCTGTCCTCCCAGACGAGGCCATCTGCGATCGCGAAGCAGCGAACGTCGGAGATGCCGCCATCCTTGTAACGCTGCAGGCGCACACCCTTGCCGCGCGACATTTCCGGCACCTGCACCAGCGGGAAGACCAAGAGCTTGCGGTTTTCGCCGACGACAGCGACATGGTCGCCGGTGACGGGCACGAGCAGCTGTGTTTCCTCGGGCAGCGCGACGTTCATGATCTGCTTGCCCTTGCGGGTGTTCGCGACGAGTTCGGCTTCCGGCACGACGAAGCCGTTGCCGGCGGTCGAAACGATTAGCTGCTTGCGCGAGGGATCGTGCACGAAAGCGGTCAGCACCGCCTGGTCGTTATCCATGTCGACCATGATGCGCAGCGGCTCACCGTGGCCGCGGCCGCCCGGCAGCTTGTCGCCGCCAAGGGTGAAGGCCTTGCCGCCGGTCGTGACGATCAGGATCTTGTCGGTCGTCTGCGCGGGGAAGGCCACCTTCAAGCCGTCGCCTTCCTTGAAGGTCAGCGTCGCCGTATCGGCGATGTGGCCCTTCAGCGCGCGGATCCAGCCCTTTTCGGAAATGACGACGGTGATCGGCTCCTTCTCGATCATCGCCTGTTGGATCGCCTCCTCGTCGGCTTCGGGCGCATCGGCAAACTGGGTGCGGCGGCGGCCGACCTCGGTCGCCTTGGCGAACTTCTTCTTCACCTCGCCGATTTCCCAGGCGACCGTCTGCCACTGCTTGTCGTCGGAGGCAAGCAGCGCTTCGATCTCGCCCTTTTCCTTGGTGAGTTCGTCGAACTCCTTGCGGATCTCGAACTCTTCGAGCTTGCGCAGAGAGCGCAGCCGCATGTTGAGGATCGCCTCGACCTGATTGTCGGTGAGATCCCAGCGCGCCACCATGACCGGCTTCGGCTCATCCTCCTCGCGGATGATCCTGATCACCTCGTCGATATTGAGATAGGCGATCAGCAAACCGCCAAGGATTTCGAGACGTTTTTCGATCGCCGCCAGGCGGAAGCGCGAACGGCGCTGCAGCACTTCGCGGCGGTGATCCAGCCATTCCTTCAGCACCTCGTTCAGCGCCATGACCCTGGGAATACGGCCCATGGACAAGACGTTCATGTTCAGCGGGAAGCGGCTTTCCAGCTCCGTCAGCTTGAACATCGATTCCATCAGGATCGTCGGATCGACGCTGCGGCTCTTCGGCACCAGGACGACGCGGATGTCCTCGGCCGATTCATCGCGGATGTCTTCCAAGAGCGGCAGCTTGCGGGCGATCAGCAGCTCTGCGATCTTTTCGATCAGCCGCGACTTCTGCACCTGGAAGGGAATTTCGGTGATGACGATCTGGTAACCGCCGCGGCCGAGATCCTCGGTCTGCCATTTCGCCCTGACGCGGAAACCACCGCGGCCGGTGCGGTAGCTCTCGATGATGCTCTCGCGGCTGTCGATGATGATGCCGCCGGTCGGGAAATCCGGGCCGGGAATGAACTCGATGAGCTTCTCGACGGTCGCATCGGGATGCTTGATCAGGTGCAGGGCGGCGTCGCAAAGCTCGTGGGCATTGTGTGAGGGGATCGAGGTCGCCATGCCGACGGCGATGCCGGAAGAGCCGTTGGCGAGCAGGTTCGGGAAGGCGCCGGGAAGGACGACCGGCTCGGAATTCGATTCGTCGTAGGTGTCACGGAAATCAACGGCATCCTGATCGATGCCTTCGAGCAGCAGTTCCGAGACCGCCGTCATCTTCGATTCGGTGTAACGCATGGCGGCGGGGCTGTCGCCGTCGATATTGCCGAAATTGCCCTGGCCGTTGACCAGCGTGTAGCGCTGCGAGAAATCCTGGGCGAGACGGGCAAGCGCATCGTAGATCGACTGGTCGCCGTGCGGATGGTAGTTACCCATCACTTCGCCGACGATCTTGGCGCATTTCCTGAAGGCCGAAGTCGGCCGCAGCCCCATTTCGTTCATCGCATAGACAATGCGGCGATGAACGGGCTTCAGTCCGTCGCGCACGTCAGGCAGGGCGCGATGCATGATGGTCGACAGCGCATAGGCGAGATAGCGCTGCTCGAGCGCCGCCTTGAGGTCGACCGGTTGAATGTTGTCGTCGTCTCCGCCGGAAGGCGGCAAAATCTCTTGTCCCATAGGCCTTGACTAGCTCAGAAGAGCCCGGGGGGCAAGGAATCCAGCCTATTGCAGCTGTGGATGAAGTCTTCCGGCCAACGTTGAAGGATGAGACAAGCTGTTCGCCGCAATTTCGATTTCGTTTGCCCTTCCCTTCAACAAAAAATTAGTGGGCTGCAATATAAAGCCGGCCTAATCCGTAGTAGCGTAACTGCAGATTTCCAAACCGCCACACGCCACCAGAGGAATCACCCCATGAACTTTTACCGGACAACGCGGCTGATGCTGTCGAGCGCAGCCTTTTTCTCGCTCGCCGGCTCGGCTTTCGCTCTCGACGGCGCCGACTTGCTGAAGAAGCTCAATGCCGCCTATGCCGAACAGGGCGGAACGATTTCGGCTGACGGCGTGGATATCGACGGCACGACCGTGATTTTGAAGAATGTCAGCGTCAAGCCGACCGGCGGCGAAAGTCTCGCCATCGGCGAAGTCACCCTTTCCGGCGTGGAAGAAGACGAAGACGGCGGTTATTACATCGAAGAAGCCGCCTTCCCTGACATCAACACGACGAAGGAAGGCGTCACGGTGACGGCGCAGGAGCTGACGCTCGGCGGCATCTCGGTTCCGGCAACGCCGGGCGGTGACTCGCTCGATACCATGATGCTCTACGAGAACGCTCATACCGGTCCGCTGAAGGTGGTCAAGGATGGTGCGGAAGTCTTCTCCGTGCTCGAAAGCGATATGAATCTGACGCTGCGCGAAGACGAATCCGGCTTCGATTTCGATGGCGCCTTCAAAAGCATGAAGGCCGATCTCAGTAAGGCCGAGGACCCGCAGAGCAAGGATGCGATCGAGAAGCTCGCCCTTCAGCACGTTCAGGGTGACATTACCATGAAGGGCGCCTGGGAACTCGCGCCGGGCACGATCGACATTTCGGAATTCGCCCTGGACTTCAACAATATCGGCAAGCTCAATCTCGGCTTCAAGATCTCTGGCTATACGATGGCCTTCGTGAAGTCGCTGCAGGATGCGATGAAGGAATCCGAGACCAATCCGAACAAGGAACAGGCGCAGCAAGCGCTCGGTCTCGCCATGCTCGGCTTGATGCAGCAGCTCTCCTTCGAGGGCGCACAGGTACGCTTCGAAGATGCCTCGATCACCAAGCGCGCGCTCGATTATGCCGGCGCACAGCAGAACATTTCGGGCCAGCAGATGGCGGACTCGCTGAAGGCGATGACCCCGATCATGCTGGCGCAGTTCAATGTGCCGGAGCTGCAGAACGCCGTGTCGGCTGCCGTCAACACCTTCCTCGACGACCCGAAGAGCCTGACGGTGAAGGCCGCTCCTGAAAAGCCGGTACCGTTCCCCACGATCGTCGGCGCTGCCATGGGCGCTCCGAACACGCTGCCGCAGGTGCTCGGCGTCAAGGTTTCGGCGAACGACTGATCGACTGGTTTCACTATTGAAGGGCCTGGCAGCGTGTGACTGACCCCAGCAGCTGGTGTCAGTCACGACCGTCAGGCCCTTTTCGTTTTCAGGCACGGTGGCGGGCGATCTCGGCGATGGCGAGGGCTGCTATGTCGAGCAATTCCTCATAGGACGCGCCGTCCCTCGCCTGCACCGACATTCCCTGGACGATAGCGGCGAGGAATCGCGCCAGGGCGCGGGCATTGGTTCCGGCCTTGATATCGCCGTCGCGCATGCCGCGCTCGATTCTCACCGTAAAGGCACTCAGCGACTGGCGGCGCAGCGCCGCAACATGATCGGCAATGGCGTCGTTCTCGCTGGCGCAGTTCAGCACCGCCGTCGAGATCATGCAGCCCTTCGGATGTTCCGGCGCGGAAAAGATCGCGGCCGATCCCCGCAAGATACGCTCGAAGGCGGAGACAGTGTCGATCGGCTCGGCAAGCGCTGAAAAAGTGCTCGCGCCGAGCCCTCGGTATTGCTGCAGCGCCTCGCGATAAAGATCGGCCTTCGAATTGAAGGCGGCATAAAGGCTTTGCGGCGTGATGCCCATGGCAGCCGTGAGATCGGCGATCGACGCGCCCTCATATCCGTGCGCCCAGAAGGTTTCGCGGGCGGCGGACAGAACCGTCTCGCGGTCGAAAGCCGGCGGGCGGCCGCGGCGGCGGGCGGGAGTGTTTTTCACGTCGGCACTATTTTTCACAATGATCACTCTAGAATTTCGAGACGGCTTGCTATATTCAGGAACGGTCATTGTGATTATAGAAGGTTTAATCTGATGAGTCTTCCCCTCGAAAAGGCAGATACCAACCGGCATTCATCCCTTGGCGCGGCTGTTGACGCGGCAATCACAAATGCGCTCGACGAAAAGCGGCTGGTCGGAGCGGTAGTGGTCGTCGCCCGCGACGGAGAGATCGTCCACCGCCGCGCCGCCGGTCTTGCCGATCGCGAGAAGGGTCTGGCGATGCGCGAGGACACCATCTTCAGGCTTGCCTCCATCACCAAGCCGATCGTCACCATCGCCGCGATGCGGCTCGTCGAGGAAGGCAGGATCGGGCTCGACGACGCCGTGACGCGATGGCTGCCGGACTTCCGGCCGAGGCTGGCTGACGGCAGCGACGCAACCATCCGCATCCGCCATTTGCTGACCCATACATCAGGGCTCGGCTACAGCTTCTCCGAAGAAGACGGCGGTCCCTATATCAGCGCCGGCGTTTCAGACGGCCTCGACCAACCGGGACTGCCGCTCGCCGAAAATCTCAGGCGGATCGCCAGCGTGCCGCTGCGTTTCGCGCCGGGCAGCGATTGGCAATATTCGCTTGCCATGGACGTTTTAGGCGGCGTCATCGAAGCGGAGACCGGCCGGCCATTGGGCGAAAGCGTTGCTGAACTGGTGACGGGGCCATTGGGACTCACAGATACCGCCTTTTCCGTTCGTGACCGAAGCCGGCTTGCGGCCGCCTATATGAACGCTTCGCCGGAACCGGCGCTCATGGGCGAGAATGCCGTGGTGATGTCACTGATGGGTCCCATCCGGTTTGCGCCGAACCGTATCTTCGATCCCGCCTCCTATCATTCAGGCGGCGCCGGCATGGCGGGAACGGCGGCTGACGTGCTGACCATCCTCGAAACCATCCGCAAGGGCGGCGCACCGCTGCTCTCAAGCGAAACCGTGCGGATGATGATGACGGACCAGGCCGGCGGCCACCGCCAGCGACACGAGCCCGGTTCCGGCTTTGGCTTCGGCTGGTCCGTTCTCACCGATCCAGCCGAGGCAGGCGTCCCCTTCCCGGTCGGCACGCTGAAATGGGGCGGCGTCTACGGTCACAGCTGGTTCATCGACCCGGTCGACGGATTGACCGTCGTGGCGCTGACGAACACGACGCTGGAAGGCATGTGGGGCAAATTCACGGTCGATCTTCGCGAAGCGATCTACGCGGAACTGTGAGCGACCGAGACAGCAAAAAGCCCGGCGACAGCATCGCCGGGCTTTTGCATTCACGCTGACAAAACCGTCAGTCCTTTTTGACCGGCGGGATCGGCCGGATCGAGAGTTCGCGCAGCTGCGTCGGCGTTGCCGGGCTCGGCGCGCCCATCAGAAGATCCTGGGCCTGCTGGTTCATCGGGAACAGCGAGATCTCGCGAAGGTTCTTCGCGCCGACGAGCAGCATGATGATGCGGTCGATGCCGAAAGCGGCACCGCCATGCGGCGGGGCGCCGTACTGGAAGGCGCGGTAGAGGCCGCCGAAACGATCCTCGACATCCTGCTGGCTGAGCCCCACCTTCTCGAAGGCAGCGACCATGGTTTCAGGCGACTGGTTACGGATCGAACCGGAAGCGATTTCGAAGCCATTGCAGACCGCGTCATACTGGAAGGCCTTGATCGTTAGCGGATCCTGGTTCTGCAACGCGTCGAGGCCGCCCTGCGGCATCGAGAACGGGTTGTGTGCGAAGTCGACCTTCTTTTCTTCCTCGCTCCATTCGAAGAAGGGGAAGTCGACGATCCAGCACAATTCGAAGCGGTCGCGGTCGACGAGGTTCAGCTCTTCGCCGGCCTTGGTGCGCGCCTCGCCCGCGAACTTGTAGAACTTTTCCGGCTCGCCGGCGACGAAGAAGCAGGCGTCGCCGTCATCGAGGCCGAGCTGGGTGCGGATCGCATCGGTGCGCTCCTCGCCGATGTTCTTGGCAAGCGGACCGGCGCCTTCGAGCTTGTCGCCTTCCTTGCGCCAGAAGATATAGCCGAGGCCCGGCTGGCCCTGGCTCTGCGCCCAGGCGTTCATGCGGTCACAGAAGGCGCGCGAGCCGCCTGTCTTGGCCGGGATCGCCCAGACCTGGACCTTCGGGTTGGAGGCGATCATGCCGGCGAAGACCTTGAAGCCGGAGCCGGCGAAATGCTCGGTCACCGCTTCCATGACGATCGGATTGCGCAGGTCCGGCTTGTCCGAACCATATTTGCGGATCGCCTCGTCATAGGGGATGCGCGGCCATTCCTTGGTGACCGGCTTGCCTTCGGCGAATTCCTCGAACACCTTGGTCATCAGCGGGCCCATCGTGTTCCAGACGTCTTCCTGGGTCACGAAGCTCATTTCGAGGTCGAGCTGGTAGAATTCACCCGGCAGGCGGTCGGCGCGCGGGTCTTCGTCGCGGAAGCACGGCGCGATCTGGAAGTAACGGTCGAAGCCCGCGACCATCAGCAGCTGCTTGTACTGCTGCGGCGCCTGCGGCAGCGCGTAGAAAGTGCCGGGATGAATACGGCTCGGCACGAGGAAGTCGCGCGCGCCTTCCGGCGAGGATGCCGTGAGGATCGGCGTCGTATATTCGGTGAAGCCGGCCGTGCCCATTTCGCGGCGCATCGCCGAGATCACCTGGGTGCGCTTGACGATATTCTTGTGCAGGGTTTCGCGGCGCAGGTCGAGGAACCGGTACTTCAGGCGGACATCTTCCGGATAATCCGGCTCGCCGAAAACAGGCAACGGCAACTCCTTGGCGGCGGAGAGCACTTCGATTTCCTGGGCGTAGAGTTCGATCTCGCCGGTCGCCATGGTCTTGTTGACGGTGTCTTCGGTGCGGGCCTTGACGAGGCCGTCGATGCGGATGACCCATTCGCCGCGCACGGTCTCGGCCAGCTTGAAGGCCGGGCTGTCGGGATCGGCAACGACCTGGGTGATGCCGTAATGGTCGCGAAGGTCGATGAAGAGAACGCCGCCATGGTCGCGAACGCGGTGGACCCAGCCGGCGATGCGGACGGTCGAGCCGACATCCGTCTTGCGGAGGGCGGCGCATGTGTGGCTGCGGTAGCGATGCATGATCTCAAATCCTGGCATGTGGTGAGACGGCTGCAAGGGCTCAAAGACCCTCAAGCGCCGACAAGAAAATCGGGCGGAAAAGCGCATGGACGGTCCGATTTGTCAAGGCTTGGCGCGCGCAGCCGGGTGTTTGGCACGGGTTTATGGCGAGGCTGCGGCGTCAACGCTGCGGCAGTTTGGCCCGCGCCTTCCATATTGATGAAAATGCCGGTCAACTTTAAAAGGACGCATTCTCATCTTGGAGCGCCCCATGCCTCTGCTGACCCGCCGCAACCTGCTGAAGGCATCCGCCGTTGCGGGCGCCTATGGCGCCGGTATCGGCATTGCCGGTAAATTCGGGCTTGCCGAGGCAGCGCCGGAGCCGCAGGTGCTGACGGCATTGAAGACCGAGGCGATGCTGACCGAGGCGGGACCGACCCGGGATATCATGAGCTGGGGCCAGGGCGGCATGCCGCCGACCCTCAGGATGACCAGGGGACGACCCTATGCGGCGCGGCTGATCAACAAGCTCGACGAACCGACGACAGTCCACTGGCACGGGCTTCGCATCGACAACGGCATGGACGGCGTGCCCTTCATGACCCAGCCCTACGTCTATACCGGCGACAGCTTCGACTATGCCTTCACGCCGCCCGATGCCGGCACCTTCTGGTATCATCCGCATTGCAATACGCTGACGCAGATGGGGCACGGCATGACCGGCGTCATAGTCGTCGAGGATCCGGCCGATCCAGCCTTCGACGCGGAGGTGGTGCTGAACCTGCGCGACTGGCGGATCGGCGGCGACGGCCAGTTCATTGCGCCCTTCCGGCCGCGTGACGCCGCCAAGACCGGCACCTACGGCACGGTGCGCACCGCCAACTGGCACCGGGAGCCGCAATATGACGCGCCGGCCGGCGGGCTGGTGCGGCTGCGCATCGCCGTCACCGACGTGACGCGCATCTTCTCGCTGAAGATGGAAGGCGCCGATGCGACTGTTATCGCGATCGACGGCAATCCGGTGCCGAAGCGCTTCCCGCTCGACCTGCTGCAGATCGGACCGGGCCAGCGGCTCGACCTTGCCGTGCGCATGCCTGACGGCGAAGGCGCCGTCGCGACGCTCGAGGATATCCGCGGCACGACGCCGAAGACGATCGCCAGCCTGCGCGCCATCGGACAGTCGCTGAAACGCAATATCGGCGATCTGGCTCTGCTCGCCGAAAATCCCGTGCCGAAGGCCGATCTTTCCGCCGCCGAGCAGATCCCGCTGGTTCTGAGCGCCACCGCGGAGAATGCCGCCGTCGAGAGCATCTGCGGCACGCTCGGCTACAGCTTCTGGGCAATCAACAAGGTGCCGTGGCCGGGCGACACGCCGGATCCGACCGCACCGCTTGCGGAATTGAAGCTCGGCAAGAGCTATATCTTCAATCTGGAGAACACCACGCCGCATGCGCATCCGATCCATCTGCACGGAATGAGCTTCACAATGATCTCCTCCTCGACGCGGGCGGTGATGCCGCTGGTCTCGGATACCTATCTCATTCAGCCGGACGAAAAGGTGCAGCTCGCCTTCGTCGCCGACAATCCCGGCGACTGGCTGCTGCATTGCCATATCATCGAGCACCAGAAGACGGGCATGACGAGCTATCTCAGAGTGAGCTGAGGTTCGGTTTGCCACAGTTTGGACGTGATTCTTAGCCAACGGTGCGGGAAGCTTATGCTGTTGTATTGACATATCGAACCGAAAGGAGAAGGAAGGTTCAACCGACCTTTTCCTTGCGAATGAAATGATATGATCGAAACCACCGCCGATTTGGCGGCCGCCTGCAAAGAGCTGGCCAAGTCCGACTTCATTACCATCGACACCGAATTCCTGCGCGAAACGACCTTCTGGCCGGAGCTCTGCCTGATCCAGATGGCGAGCCCGACGATGGAAGTTCTCGTCGATCCGCTGGCCAAGGGCATCGATCTCGCTCCCTTTTTCGAGCTGATGGCCGATACGAAGGTGCTGAAGGTCTTTCATGCCGCGCGGCAGGACATCGAAATCATCTTCAATCGCGGCAACCTCATCCCCCATCCGATCTTCGATACGCAGGTCGCAGCCATGGTCTGCGGCTTCGGCGACAGCGTCTCCTATGACCAGCTGGTGAGCCGCATCAAGAACGTCCACATCGACAAGTCGTCGCGCTTCACCGACTGGAGCCGCCGGCCGCTCTCCGACAAGCAGCTGGAATATGCGCTGGCGGACGTCACGCACCTGCGCGACGTCTACCTGTCGCTGAGCGCGCAGCTCGACCGCGAAGGTCGCACGTCGTGGCTTCGCGAAGAGATGGACATCCTCGAAGCGCGCGAAACCTACGACATGCATCCCGACGATGCCTGGCAGCGGCTGAAGATGCGGTTGCGCAAGCCGCAGGAGCTGGCGGTGCTGAAATATGTCGCTGCCTGGCGCGAGCGCGAGGCGCGGGCCCGCAACGTGCCGCGTTCGCGCGTGGTAAAGGATGATGCGATCTATGAGATCGCCCAGCAGCAGCCGAAGGACGCCGAGGCGCTCGGCCGCCTGCGCACCATTCCGAAAGGCTGGGAACGCTCGGCCGCCGGCGGCGCGGTCGTCGAAGCCGTCAATGCGGCGCTCGCTCTTCCGAAGACAGAGATGCCGCATGTGCCGCGCCAGACGCAGGCGCCCGAAGGTGCGGCCGCCGCCGTCGAGCTGTTGAAGGTGCTCCTGAAGCTGATCTCCGAAAAGCACGGCGTCGCGCCGAAGGTGATCGCCAACAGCGAGGACCTCGACAAGATCGCCGCCGACGGCGAGAAGGCCGACGTCGCCGCGCTGCATGGCTGGCGGCGCGATCTCTTCGGCGAACCGGCACTGCAGCTGATCCAGGGCCAGATCGGATTGCGATTCGCCGGCCGGAAGGTCGAGACCGTCAGCCTCTGAAACCAAATCGAATTCGCTTGACGCTTTTTTCCCAGCTGAAACAATGACTGGGAAACTTCGGGACGAAGAGTCGGCATGCGGGAAATATCTCCGACGCAGAACTGGATCTTGATCGCGCTGGTGCTGGCCGCCAGCGGCGTCGTCTACGATCTGATGTTCTACTCCAATCAGACGCCCGTCATC
Organism: Rhizobium sp. R339; assembly: GCF_002211395.1. Taxonomy (NCBI): domain Bacteria; kingdom Pseudomonadati; phylum Pseudomonadota; class Alphaproteobacteria; order Hyphomicrobiales; family Rhizobiaceae; genus Rhizobium; species Rhizobium sp. R339. The sequence goes on along the minus strand of NZ_LOKV01000024.1, from coordinate 102,242 downwards.
GGAGCGATCTTCGCGCTCTTCATCGGCATGCCGATCCTGGCTTTCGAGCGCAAGGTGCTGTTTCGCACGATCTACAGGCGCATCCAGGAGCTGCCGACCTTTGTTTTCATCATCACCGAGCTGGTGATCTACGAAATCCTGATGAGCATCGGCTTTGCCTGCGCCGGCCTGCTGCTCTGGGCGCTCGGCATGCTGAAGCCGACGTCGCTCCTCGACCTCATCATCATGCCCTTCAATGTCTTCCTCTATGCGCTTGCCGTCTGCTCGGCGCTGATCTTCATCCTGCGCGTGCGGGAGTTGCTCGGCCGCGAGGTATTCATCAGCATGCTCATCAGCCGCTACCGCAATCCGCGCAAGGAAGAACGTGTCTTCCTGTTCATCGACCTCGTCGATTCGACGGCCTTTGCGGAGAAGCACGGCGACCTCCGGGCGCAGCAGCTGCTGAGCTCATTGTTTGCGACTTTCGCCGAGCCCGTCCGGCGCCACAAAGGCATGATCAACGACTATGTCGGCGATGCCGCGATCATCACCTGGCCGCTTGCCCGCGGCATCAAGGATGCGCGCTGCGTTCGCTGCATCTTCGACATCCTTGCCGATATCGAGGCCAATGCCGCCGGCTGGCGGAAGAGCTACGGGCAGGTGCCGAAGCTTCGCGCCGCCCTTCACGGCGGCGAGATCATCACCGCGGAAGTCGGCGTCGATCATCACAAGATCAGCTATTTCGGCGACACCGTGAACACGACCGCCCGGCTGGAAACGCTCTGCCGCAGCCTGAACCGGCATGTCCTGATCTCGTCCGAGCTTGCCCGGCGCATTCACTTTCCCGACGATATCTCCTGCGAAGACCTCGGGATCCATGCGGTGAAGGGACGTGGCCAGGCACTCGGTGTCATGGCGCTTTCCTCACGCGCGGTGACTGTGCTGAAAACACCCGCAGTCATTCTGCACGGCTGAGCAACGGGCTTGGCCTGACGTCACCAAAGCTTCACCCAACCGTCAATTCGCTGACACGGAAGCCCTGTTAAGCGGAGGCATTGGCATCTGTTCCCAGGGGATATTATGAAGAACGTCCTTTTTGCTTCCGTATCGCTTTTCATTCTGATTGCCGGCTCCGCTTCGGCCGACCAGCAGGAATTTCCGGCCAAGCTCGCCGGCCAGGCAATCCTGCCTGCCAACACGATGGTTCCGGCTCCGGCCGACGCTCCTGAGTTCCTCAAGCATTCCGGCAAGTTCACGACGGCGGACCGCAAGCGCACCGAGGCGCTCGGCACCGTTCCCGGCAAGGACGGCGCCCGCGTCACCGACCTGAAGCTTCCTTTCGACGGTCAGCCGATCCAGGGCTTCTCGGGCGTCAAGACGATGACCGACGGCACTTTCTGGACGCTCTCGGACAACGGTTTCGGCTCGAAAGCCAATTCTTCGGACTCCATGCTGTTCCTGCACCAGATGAAGTTCGACTGGGCCGCCCACAAGCCCGAGGTCGTCAGGAACCTCTTCCTTTCCGATCCGAAAAAGATCGCCCCCTTCCCGATCGTGCTCGAAGGCACGGATACCCGCTACCTCACAGGCGCCGACTTCGACATCGAATCGATCCAGCCGGTTGCCGACGGCTTCTGGCTCGGGGACGAATTCGGTCCCTACCTCCTGAAGGTCGACACGGAAGGCCGCCTGACCGACGTGATCCCGACCACGCTCGACGGCAAGCCGGTGCTTTCGCCCGACAATCCGCTGATCCAGCTCCCGGGCAATCCGGTCGCAAAGATGCCGGTCTTCAACCTGAAGCGCTCCGGCGGCTTCGAAGGCCTCGCCATGTCGAAGGACGGCTCCAAGCTCTACGGCCTGCTCGAAGGCGCCATCTACAAGGATGACGGCCAGATGGAATCGGTCGACGGCCACACCGCCATCCGCGTCATCGAGTTCGACGTCGCCGCCAAGAAGTGGACCGGCCGCAGCTGGCTCTATCCGTTCGAGGACAAGGGCGTGTCGATCGGCGATTTCAACATGCTTGACGACACCACCGCTCTCGTCATCGAGCGCGACAGCGGCGCCGGCACTGCCGACAAGGCCTGCGCCGACCCGAAGCAGCCGAAGCCGGACTGCTTCGAAGCTCCGGCCATGCTGAAGCGCGTCTACAAGATCGAGTTCAACGACGCCAATGCCGGCAAGGCCGTCCGCAAGATCGGCTATATCGATCTCCTGAGCATCCAGGATCCCGACAACAAGAAGAAGGCCGGAAGCAAGGACGGCGTCTACGACATGCCGTTCGTGACCATCGAAAACGTCGATCGCGTCGACGCCACCCACATCATCATCGGCAACGACAACAACCTGCCCTTCTCGGCCGGCCGCGCCGTCGACAAGGCCGATAACAACGAATTCAGCCTGCTTGAGGTCGGCGAGTTCTTGAACGCGAAGTAATCCGAGTTTGATGTGAGTTATGGAGAGGGCGGCACGCAAATGCCGCCCTTTTTTTGCGCAAGGCACTACCTCAACCTCCCTCATTCCTGTGCTCGTCACAGGAATCCAGTGCGCCCAAGTCCTTGGGCGCGGGAGACTCTCTTCAAGGGTTGTGTGAGTCATTCACCGCGCGGACGCGCGGTGGCTGGATTCCTGTGACAAGCACAGGAAATTGTCTCTCAAATCTATGCTCTAATGTCCGGGAAGCTGGGATCGAACCCCGGGATGGCCATCCCGGGGTTCACGTGACAAAGCGCCCGTACAGGAATAGGTGTCAACGACCGACCTCATGAAGGGACTTTGCCGCACCAGCTTCGCATCGCTTGCTGACTTGAATGGGCTATCCGAAGGACACGCCCGCAGACAATTCGAAGCATGGAGCCTAATTATGATGGCAGAACTCGCCGAAATCCAGTGCGTCCTCGGCCTGGACGTTTCCTGCAATACCGTCACCCTGTTCGACAGCTGCACCGGCCGCTGCCTGACCATTGCCAACGAGGCCGACGCACTGCGTACTGCCTTGCAGCCCTATCAAGGCACCGCCACGCTCGCCGTCTGCGAGGCCACCGGCGGCCATGAAGATACCTTGCTCTGCGTGCTGCTGGAATTGGCCATCCCGGCCCATCGCGCCGATCCCGCCAAGGTCAACGCCTATATCAAATCCTTCGGCAAGCGCGCCAAGAACGACCCGATCGACGCCCGCTGGCTGTCCCGCTATGGCCGCGACCGTGCCGCAATGCTGCTGCGCTGGCAGCCGGCCAATCCGACCCAACAGAAGCTCGAGCTGCTCGTCGCCCGCCGTCTCGATCTCGTCGCCATGCGGGTGCAGGAGCAGAATCGCCTGAAAGCCCCGCGCAGCAGCCTGATCGGCGAAAGCCGTGATCTGACACTGCGGGCCAAATCATTGCGGTCGGTGCCGGGCATCGGACCAGTTCTGGTACCGCTGCTGCTCGCCGTCATGCCCGAGCTCGGCACGCTCAACCGCCGCCAGGTCGCAAGCCTCGCCGGTGTGGCTCCGCATCCCAAAGACAGTGGCAAGGCCAGTTGGCATCGCAGCACCACCGGCGGAAGACGCCAGATCCGTCCGGCCCTCTTCATCGCCGCTCTCGCTGCTTGCCGCGGCAATAGTCCGATCGCTACCGCCTATAAGGCGCTGCTCAAGGCAGCAAAGCCGAAGCGCGTCGCTCTCACCGCAATCATGCGCAAGATCATCACCATCGCAAACGCCCGCGTCAGAGACGCTCTACAGCAGCAAAAGCAAATAATGCCCGTCCCCGCATAAACTGACTTGGTGAGGGAGAGTGAAGGGATGGCGCAGCCAGAAGAGCCCGTCGAAAGAATGCCTTCCTAGTCGAACCGGAACGCCAGCCGCTTGTTCGTCAGCCGCGACAGCTGCTGCAGGCGGCCGTCCAGGCGTTCGCCGGCGAAGTCCCGGTATTCGGGAGGCACGACGAATTCGAGATCGAGGTCCGGGTTCGACGACTTGCGGAAGGTCAGGTTCTTGACGATCCCCGGCATCGAAGCGGAGAAGAGATAGACGACGCGCAGCATGCCGCCAAGGAGCTTGGCGCGGTCGATGAACTGGGGTGTTGCGATCTGCGCCAGCGGACCGGTGGCGCCGTCGTCGTGCAGACCTTCGAAACGGTAATAATTGCTGAGCGCGATGAAGGCGCGGCCGGGATGGCTGATACCGACGAAGGAGGAGTGGGCGATGACGTTCAGCGCCTGCAGACCGCGATAATCGGGATGGGCGCGCCAGCTGATATCGGCAAGCAGACAGGCAGCCTGGCGATAGCGGCTTTCCTCTTCGCTTTCCTGGACGTCGAAGAAGGGCATCATGCGCCCGGTCCATTCCGCCAGCTCGCGGGCATGCTCCGGTGAGCGGGCACGCAGAATGGCGAGTTCACGGGCAGCAGCCAGCAGCGGATCGGCCCTGCGTTCGGATTCGGACAGCAAGGAATAGAGATAGCCCTCGCGCACGCCCTGCGCCGAGAAGGAAATCACCGAAGGCTTCATTGCAGTCAGCACTTCCTGCATGGCGATGGCGCCGAAGGGTAGCAGCGAGCGGCGATGCTTGGATACAGCCTGAAAGGCGGGCTCCTTGGAATCCTTGGCGGCCACGACCTGATCGAGGAACTGTATCATCGCGCCGAGGGAGACTTCGTAGCCCTGCATCATATGCAGTGGATAGCGGGTGATCTCCATGTGCAGCTTGGCAATGTTTCGCCACGTGCCGCCGACAGCATAAAATGTGCGCCCCTCCCCCCTGGAGAGAAGCTTGGCCATCTTGACCTGCTTGCGGGCAAAGGTGCGCGCTTTGGAGAGCGAGCCGCCGGCATATTCGGACAGCCGCAGGCCGCCGAGCGGCAGCGTCACGCCGTTGCTGACGTCCTTGCCCCTGATATCGATCAGTTCAAGGGAGCCGCCGCCGAGATCACCGGCGATGCCGTCCGGATTGAAGAAGCCGCTGATGATCCCGAGCGAGGCGAAGCGAGCCTCCTCCTCTCCCGACAGCACGCGAACATGGCGCTGAAGGATCGTCTCGGCCTGATGGATAAAATCCGGTCCGTTGCTCGCCTCGCGCGCGGCGGCGGTCGCCAGCACATACATGGTGGCGGCGCGAGCCTGATCGGACAAAGCCTTGAACCGGTGAAGGGCCTGGAGCGCCCGCGCAACGCTTTCCTCATCCATCTTCCCGGTGAGGGCGATGCCCTTGCCGAGGCCGCAAAGGACCTTTTCGTTGAAGAGGATGGTCGGCGAGCGGGACAGGCCTTCGTAGACAACGAGACGAATCGAATTCGATCCAATGTCGACCACGGAGACCGGGGCGATCCCCGGAAGGCGCCCCTGGGCTTCAGATTCAACCATTTAGGTCCAGTTTTACTTGTTGTTGCGGCCTTCGAGCAGACCGGCGATCAGCTTCGGCGCACTGGACTTCAAGGCTTCACCACGGCCTGAGAGGCTCGGATTCGTCATGAAATACTGCTGCGCATTAAACGGTTCCTCGCCTCTGCGCACTTCCATGCGCCGCGACGTACCGTCGGGCAATATCTCGTAGCTTTGCTGATTGTCAATCACGTTGCCGAGCATAATCTGTGACAAGACCTGCTCGTGAACGGTCGGGTTCGTCAGCGGAACCATGGTTTCCACGCGGCGGTCGAGATTTCGCGGCATCATGTCGGCCGAGCCGATGTAAACCAGCGCCTTGTCGGACGGCAGGCCATGGCCGTTGCCGAAGCAGAAGATGCGGCTATGCTCGAGGAAGCGGCCGACGATCGACTTGACACGGATCTTTTCCGAAAGGCCGGGCACCTGCGGACGCAGGCAGCAGATGCCGCGCACGACGAGATCGATCTCGACGCCGGCATGGCTAGCGCGATAGAGCGCGTCGATGATGTCGGGATCGACGAGCGCGTTCATCTTCATCCAGATCGCAGCCGGCGCGCCGTTCCTGGCGTGCTGAATCTCTTCCTCGATGTGGCGCAGGATGCGCGGGCGCATCGTATAGGGCGAGATGGCGAGCTGCATGCCTTCTTCAGGCTCGCCGTAGCCGGTGATGAAGTTGAAGATGTTCGCCATGTCGTGGGCGATGACGGGATTGCAGGTGAAATAGGAGAGATCGGTATAGATCTTGGCGGTGATCGGGTGGTAGTTGCCGGTTCCCAGGTGGCAATAGGTCCTGAGCTTGCCTTCCTCGCGGCGGACGACCATCGACATCTTGGCGTGGGTCTTGAGCTCGATGAAGCCGAAGACGACCTGCACGCCGGCGCGTTCGAGGTCGCGCGCCCAGCGGATATTCGCCTCTTCGTCGAAGCGGGCCTTGAGCTCGACCAGCGCCGTCACCGACTTGCCGGCTTCGGCCGCGTCGATCAGCGCGCGGACGATCGGGCTGTCGTTGGAGGTGCGGTAGAGCGTCTGCTTTATCGCCAGGACGTCAGGATCGCGCGCAGCCTGGAGAAGGAACTGGACCACCACGTCGAAGGATTCGTAGGGGTGGTGGACGACCATGTCCTTTTCGCGGATGGCGGCGAAGCAGTCGCCGGCATGTTCGCGGACGCGCTCGGGAAATCGCGCATTGTAAGGCTGGAACCTGAGATCGTCGCGCGGCGCCTTGGTGATCTCGGAAAGAGTGTTCAGCGCCAGAAGGCCAGGCAGAACGGCGACGCGATTGTCGGGAATGCTCAGCGCCTGGACGACGAACTGGCGCAGCGAGGCCGGCATTTCGGAGTCGGTCTCGATGCGGATCACCTTGCCGCGGCGGCGGCGCTTCAGCGCCGTTTCGAAGAAGCGGACGAGATCTTCGGCCTCTTCCTCGACTTCGATATCGCTGTCTCGGATGACGCGGAACGTACCGGAACCCTGCACCTCGTAACCCGGATAGAGCCGGTGGATGAAGATATTGGCGACATCTTCGAGCGTGATGTAGCGAATGGTGCCTGCGTCATCCGGCAGACGGACGAAGCGATCGAGCGCCGGCGGCAGGCGTAGCAGCGCCGTCATCGGCTCGCGGCCGCTCTTGCTGACGAGCTGCAGGCCGATTGAGAAACCGAGATTCGGAATGAACGGGAATGGATGGGCCGGATCGATCGACAAAGGCGTCAGAACCGGGAAGATCGACTGTTCGAACTCGTTTGCCAGCCACTGGCGATCGGCCTCGCTCAGGGCGCCGGGCCGCACGATCAGAATGTCTTCCTTGGCGAGATATTGCTGCAGCACGGCGAGCGAGGCCTGCTGCTCCATCTGCAGATGGTCGATCTCCTGCAAGATCGAGTCGAGCTGTTCGGCCGGCGTCTTGCCGTCGGGGCTGCGTATGGCGATGTTCTGGCGCACCTGGCCTTCGAGGCCGGCAACGCGCACCATGAAGAACTCATCGAGGTTTGCGGCCGAGATCGACAGGAAGCGAACCCGCTCGAGCAGCGGATGCTCGGTATTCAGCGTCTCTTCGAGGACGCGGCGGTTGAACTGCAGCCAGGAGAATTCGCGGTTGATGAAGCGCTCGGGGCTCGTGAGCAGCTCTTCCAGCGGGGGGATGTTGTCGTTAGTCTGAGGGAAAGCTTCCTGATTTTCTGCGACTGCGCTGTCCATGATCCGCTTCCCCCGTTTCCAATCGCGACGGCGAATATATCAGTTTCACGACGGAACTGTGACAGTCAATCGGCCGGTTCCGAATTTCCCAATTCATTCAATACTTCGGCAGCAAGAGACCGGGTGATTTTCGTGCCCCGAGACAGGGCCAGCCGGTCCAGCCTTTCGACGATCGTCTGGGCCGCGTTGAGCGACCGTTCCATCCGGTTGACGATATAGAGCACGAGTTTGTCATCTATATAAAGCTGCCGGTCGGCGAAGAGCTTGACGATCACCTGCGACAGCAGCGCCTCATCGGGCTCGCCGATTTCGACGACGGTCGCAGCCTTGAGGCGAGAACGCAGATCGGGCAGTTGAACCGGCCAGGACATCGGCCAGAGACGGCTTGTTATCAACAGGCTGGTGCCGTTTTCGCGCACGCTGTTGATGACGTGGAAGAGCGCGTTGTCGTCAAAGCCCTGGCGGTCGGCATCCTCGAACAGCACCGGGCCGGCGGCTGCGGCAACCGCGGCGTCCGAGCCAAGCCCGGGATGGATGCTGACGGCGCCGCTCAACTCGCTCCAGATGCGGGCGAGATGGGATTTTCCCGAGCCGACGGGGCCGGCGAGCACCACGACCGGCGACGGCCATTCCGGCCAGGCATCGACGATGGAAACGGCGGCGGCAAGACGCTCCGAGATCAGGAGATCGTCACGGCCGCTAGCGGCATCGTGCGAAAAGAGCAGCGACAACTGCTCTGCGGCCTTGCGCTTCAGCGCAGCATTCTTCACGTCATTCATTGGGAACTGATTTCGTCTTCCGGGCGCGAGTGCCAGGCGACCCGCCAAAATAAAGATCGCTCTGAAGGTAGCGTGAAAGCGCGAAACGGACAAGAACGCCGACCGCGGCGGCAGCCGGCACGGCGACCAGAAGACCGACGAAGCCGAAAAGCGCGCCGAAGGCGAAAAGCGCAAACATCAGCCAGACCGGATGCAGACCGACGCTGGAGCCGACGAGCTTCGGCTGCAGGATATTGCCTTCCAGGAACTGGCCGCTGAAGAAGACGACGAGCACCAGGCCGATCCAGGGATAATCCGGCCAGAACTGCACGAGCGCCACGCCGACGGACAGAACGAGGCCGACCAGCGAGCCGACATAAGGAATGAAACTGATCATGCCGGCAAAGAGACCGATCAGCAGGCCGAAATTCAGGCCGACGAGGGAGAGCCCGGCGGCATAATAGATGCCGAGGATGAGGCAGAGCGAGCCCTGGCCGCGAATGAAACCGGCGATCGCCTGATCGATCTCCTTGGCGATCTGGCGGACATCGGCGACGTAGTCGCGCGGGATCCACTGATCGACCTTGGAGACCATGCGGTCCCAGTCGAGCAGGATGTAAAAGGCGACGACTGGCGTGACGACGAGCAGCGATATGACGTCGACGATCGCCTTGCCGGAATTCCAGATCTGCGCGAAGAGCCCGGTCAAGAAGCCCATGCCCTCCGAGAGGATGCCGGAGAAATTATCCTTGATCGCGCCGGCCTGGCTCCTGACCCATTCCGGCAGCAGCGAATTTTTCGAATTATCGATGAACTGCTGCAGCTGGCTGATATAGCCCGGCAGCCGCTCGGCGAAATCGTTGAACTGGCTGACGAGCACGGGAATGAGGATCATCAGCGCCAGGGTGAAGGTGATGACGAAGGCGATCAGGATGACGATCGTCGCCATCATGCGGCTCAGGCCCAGCCGTTGCAGCCTGTCTGCCACCGGATCGAGGAAATAGGCGATCGCCATGCCGGCGATGAAAGGCAGCAGGATCGAGCTGAAGACATAAAGAAAGGCAATGAAGAAGACGAGCACGGCCAGCCAGAAGAAGATCTGGCGCTTCAAACTGTTGCCGCTGACTTGCTGTGGCATCGCTTCCCCGCTGATCGCTCGCCGCCGCTAAACGCCGCGTCTTCTCCGACGCGGTCATCAGCACATAGGATGCAGGCGCAAAGATGGTCAACCCTGTCGCGGCAATTCCGGAAAATGCCGGCTGAAGACGCGGGAAATTGGGGGCTTTTCCCATGCAGCGCTTGCATAAACGCCCCTGTCATGCAATTGCGACCGGCAGATGACGCGGCATGTTGACCGCCTGAAAAACAGCCATCGGAGACCAGCATGAGCCAGTCTGGGAAAAACGGCCTGACCTACAGCGACGCGGGCGTCGACATCGATGCCGGCAACCTCCTCGTCGAGAAGATCAAGCCGGCGGTGCGCTCGACGCGCCGTCCCGGCGCCGACGGCGAAATCGGCGGCTTCGGCGGGCTCTTCGACCTCAAGGCAGCGGGCTTTACCGATCCGGTTCTCGTCGCCGCCAATGACGGCGTCGGCACCAAGCTGAAGATCGCGATCGACGCGGATTATCACGACACCGTCGGCATCGATCTCGTCGCTATGTGCGTTAACGATCTCGTGGTCCAGGGCGCCGAGCCGCTGTTCTTCCTCGATTACTTCGCGACCGGTAAGCTCGACCCCGACCAGGGTGCCGCGATCGTCGGCGGCATTGCCGCCGGCTGCCGCGAGGCGGGCTGTGCGCTGATCGGCGGCGAGACGGCCGAAATGCCGGGCATGTATTCCTCCGGCGACTACGATCTCGCCGGTTTTGCCGTCGGTGCGGCCGAACGCGGCAGGCTGCTGCCCTCCGGCGATATTGCCGAGGGTGACGTGATCCTCGGCCTTGCCTCCTCGGGCGTCCATTCCAACGGCTTCTCGCTGGTGCGCAAAATCGTCGAACTCTCCGGCCTCGGCTGGGATGCGCCGGCGCCATTCGCCGAAGGCAAGAAGCTTGGCGAAGCGCTGCTGGAGCCGACCCGCATCTATGTGAAGCCGCTGCTGAAGGCGGTCCGTGAGACGGGTGCGTTGAAGGCGCTCGCCCACATTACCGGCGGCGGCTTCCCGGAAAATATTCCACGTGTCCTGCCGAAGCATCTGGCGGCCGAGATCGATCTTGCCGCCGTCAAGGTCCCGCCGGTCTTCTCGTGGCTCGCCAAGATGGGCGGCGTCGAGGCCAAGGAAATGCTGCGCACCTTCAACTGCGGCGTCGGCATGATCGTCGTCGTCGCTGAAGAGAATGCCGCCACGGTATCGCAGGCGCTCGAAGCCGAAGGCGAAAAGGTCGTCACGCTTGGCCGCATGATTGCCCGCGCCGAAGGCGCTGCCGGCACGGTCTATAAGGGTACGCTTGCCATATGAGCGCGCCGCGCAAACGCGTCGTCGTCCTCATCTCCGGCGGCGGCTCCAACATGATGGCGCTGGTCGCGGCGGCGAAAGCGGCCGACTATCCGGCCGAAATCGTCGGCGTAATATCAGACAAGGCGGATGCCGGCGGGCTGGCCAAGGCGGCCGCCGAGGGCATCGCCACCTTCGCCTTCCCCCGCAAGGACTATGCCAGCAAGGAAGCGCATGAGGCGGCGATCTTTTCCGCGCTAGACGAGCTTTCGCCCGACATCCTCTGCCTGGCGGGCTACATGCGACTGCTGACGGCGACCTTCATCCAGCGTTATGAAGGCCGCATGCTCAACATCCACCCTTCCCTGCTGCCGCTGTTTCCTGGCCTGCATACCCATCAGCGCGCCATCGATGCCGGCATGCGCATCGCCGGCTGCACGGTGCATTTCGTCACCGAAGGCATGGACGAGGGGCCGGTGATCGGCCAGGCCGCCGTACCGGTCCTTTCCGGCGATACGGCCGAAAGCCTTGCGGCGCGCGTGCTCACCGTCGAACACCAGATTTATCCGCAGGCGCTGCAGCTCTTTGCCGAAGGCCGCGTGGCGATGGAAGGCGGCAAAGCCGTCGGCGCCGAGGCCTCGGCGGTTGCCCCCAAGGTCCAGCTCATCTCGCTGATCGGCGACCGGGCGTGAATTAGTTCAGAGAAAACTTGCGGCTTAGATAAGCGCGAATGGGTTTATCGAACTGGGTGGACAGAAAATGTGCCCCACCAATAGCAGCCAAGAACGTGCAACTCACGGTGATCGGCAAAGGAATAAAGCTGTTTGTGACGTTCTGGAAATAAGAGCCAAGCTGAATAACAGGAAAATGGACGACGTAAAGAGGATAGGACAGTTGCCCAAGGTAGGCCGCGAATGGCTGTTCCCCACTACGCGGAACTGCGGCCGCGAGCGCAACTACGATCGGTATAATGACAGCGATGCAGACGAAGTCGTAGATTTCTCTAGGGACGGCAAACGGGAAAAATAGAACTGTGATCAGGATGAAAAGCGGGATTTGCGGTCGTACCGCCGCAATACGGTGAACGATCTGCCAGCGGAAGATCAAGACGCCAGCGAGGAACGAAAAGCCGACCCTGACAAGTCCTTCGAAGAACGCTCGCCAGTTCCCAAATCCAACAGGCCCGATAGTGCCTTCGAACGAAACAACGACGAAAAGCGCCGCCGCCAATAACCCGAGAGCCGCTATCTCATGCCAACGATGAATTCGTCGGCGAGCAACCAATCCATAAATTACGCCTGCCACGATCTCAAAAAAGATGGACCAAAGCGGATTATTGATCGCGAAGGCCTCTTGCCCCACCAGAAACCCCAAGGGCAATAACAGTAATGCGCCGACGGCAAGAACCGAGACATCCGCGAGAGGAATCCATGGCGCGTAAGCGACTTGCAAGGTGACAACGCCCAAGGCAACGCCGGCGACGATCATCGGGTAAAGCCGCACCATGCGTTTCAGGAGGAACATCGGGCTTCGCAGAACGCCCGACTTCAGTTTTTGATCGTAGGCATTTGCCAGCACGAAGCCGCTCAGGCAAAAGAAGAAATCCACGGCTAGATAGGCGTAGGAAGCAAGGCCGAATCCAAAGGTCTGGCTGGCATGCAAAAGAACCACCGACAGCGCAGCTATTCCCCGAAGCTCGTCGAGAAAGACAAAGTGGTCCTTCACCTCGTTTCCCCGGCTGGCGAGGTACGAGGCATCGTTAGCACCAAGGTCCGTTGTTTCGTAGAATGCCGAACGGGCTAAATCATCGGCCACAGCCTATTGTCCACTCTTGCTCAGGTTTCGGTCAGCCGAGACGTGTCGCATGATTCCTACTCTTCCTTGAAAGGTCCGCGCGACCTTTTCTCCCTTGAGTTGATAGTACCCACGGAGGCTGAATTAATTATCGCAACGGGCGCTAAAGTTTTAATATTGTTGAGGGATCCCGCTGCTGGCAGCAGGACCGTGTCGACAAATCGGGGTCAATGCCCGCCATTGCAGCGCTAAATCGCGCGATAATGGAAAAACCGGAGCAATCCGCTTTGGCCATTCCCACACATCGTCACGACCAATCGAACGCGGCTCACACAGCTGGACGAATCGCTTGCGTTGCACCTAAGCCGCCAGCGCCCGCAACGGATGCAGCGTGCCGTCGCTGTAGACGAAGCGGCCGGCGCGGAAGGTGGCGCGGATGCGGTTGATGTCGCCGGGTTCGACCGCCACGAGATCGGCACGCTGGCCGATGGCGATTTCGCCGCGATCCTGAAGGCCGGCCGAACGGGCGGCATTGCCGGTCGCCATGGCGACGGCGGCGGGCAGGCCGCCTTTCACCATCTCCGCAAGCTTGAAGATGCCGGGCACGAAGGCGGCCGGATGATAATCGGCGGCGATGACGCTGAGCAGGCCGGCCCTAGCGGCATCGAGCGCGCTGAGATTGCCCGACATCGACTGGCCGCGCAACGCGTTCGGCGCGCCCATCAGCGTCCAGAGGCCGCGGCGGCGCGCCTCTTCGGCGGCGGGCGCGGTCACCGGAAACTCGCTGATGGTGACGCCGAGATCGTGCATTTCGGCAACCTTCTCGACGCTGTCGTCATCATGCGAGGCCAGCGACAGCTTGTGCTTCAGCGACAGCGCGACGATCTCCTTTAGCTTCGCCTCGATTTCGGGGTTATTGCGCATAGCGATGCGTTTGGCGACGATCTCGGCCGCCATTTCCTCGGAGATGGCGCGGCGCTCGGAAATGCTGAGGATGTAGCTCTGCAGGTTGTTGTACTGGCCCTGGCCCGGCGTGTGATCGGTCAGCGAAACCATGTCGATCTGATCGGCGTTCAGCAAACGCTCAAGCGCCGGAGCGGCACCGACATTGGTGATTTCGTAGCGAGCGTGGACGCGGTGGTCGATCAGGAGATCGTCGCGCAACCGATTGATGCCCTCGATCACCGCCGATGTCGTCTCCAGCGAGCGGACGTGGCCGTAGACGCTTTCGGTCGCGAAGGAGACGGCGGCAAATGCCGTCGTGACGCCGGCGGCGGCAAGCTTCTTGTCGAGTTCGTGAATGCCGAAATCGATCGGCATCGTCGCATTCGGCCGCGGCGCGATCTCGCGCTCGATCATGTCGCCGTGCAGATCGACGAAACCTGGCATCAGCAGCCGCCCGCCGCCATCGATGACGGCACCGGCAACCGGTTCCGGCCGGATCTCGGCGATGGCGCCATCCTCGACACGCACGGAACCTTCACCCACCACCTCGTTTGGCAGAACGAGCGTAAAATTGCTGAGCCACATGGGCTTTCTCCTGACCGATCCGATGATTGACAAGCCCCAGCGGATAGAACCGCTCCATGACATTCGTATGAAAAAAGTAAGCGCTATTCTCTCAATGCGGAAACGTCATGGGCTCAACTGCCAAACCGCCCGAAGACCGCCTCATCCGCTATCGAATTTTGTGCCTGTTCAAGGCTGCCCATTGCAGCAGCACGATCGTCTTGGTGTCAAAGATCTCACCGGTTTCGATCATCCGGGTCGCCTCGTCCAGCGGAATCTCCAGAACCTCGATATCCTCGTGCTCCTCATCCAGGCCCCCGCCTTCGGCGACGCGATCGGCAGTGTCGATGAGCGCTGCGAAGAAATGGACGACTTCGGTGATGGCGCCGGGCGCGGTATAGGATTTGAAGAGGAAACGGGCATCGCGCAGCAGATAACCGGTCTCCTCCATCGCCTCGCGACGGATCGCCTGTTCGGGATGGTCGTCGTCAAGAAGGCCGGCCGGCACCTCGATCATCCATGCGGGATCGCCGTTCAGATGAACGGCGAGACGGAACTGGCGCACGAGAACGACGAGATCGCGTTTCGGATCATAGAGCAGGATGCAGGCGGCCGGCGTGCGGTGGTAGACCTCCCGCTTCAGTCGCTGGGTCGCGCCCTTGCGGTCGATGTAGTCGAGCAGATAGCTGCTCAGCCGCGTCCACCCATTCGACAGGATCTCCTCGCCGACGATCTTCACCCGTGATTTCGGCTGCATCATACCGTGTCCTTGCGAAGCCAGACCTTGTTGTCGTGCACGGCCGCGCCGCCATAAGGCGCGACCGGATCGGCGCCGGTCAGGACGTTGATGCCCTCGCCGTCGATATGCGCCTTGTTCGGCCAGAGACCCTCGGCGATCAGCACGCCCGGCTTCACTTCAGTCGTGATGCGGGCGTGGATGCGCAGAGCGCCGCGGCCGTTGCCGATGCGGACGAGATCACCATGAACGATGCCATTGGCTTCGGCATCGACAGGATTGATCATCACCTCGGGACGGCCTTCCTTCTGACGCGAGGTCTTGGTCTCGGAGAAGCTCGAATTCAGGAAATTGCGCGCCGGCGATGTGGCGAGACGGAAGGGATGCTCGGGATCGGCCACTTCGATGACATCGACCTGATCGGGAAAAGCGGGCAGCTCGGCATGCGGCCCAAGCACGCCGATCGCAGCCGGCGGCTTATTCGGCGCCGGCTGGTTGATCCAGTCCGGCCGGAAATGAAACTTGCCGTCCGGATGGGCGAAGCCGTTCAGGAAATGCGCCTCCTCGAAAGCCGGCTGGCGATCGAACCATTTGTGTTCGAGGAAGTGGTCGTAGTCCGGCAGGTCGCTCGATTTCAGGATGCGGTCGATCATTTCGCGGGCGGTGAAACCGAAACCCGGGCGATCGGCGACGCCGAGGCGTTTTGCCAGTTCCTCGATGACGAAGAGATTGGTGCGCACGGTCGGCGGCGGCTCGACCAGCTTCGGCCCCAGCAGGATGTGGTTCTGGCCGCCGGCCCGGTAGATATCGTCATGCTCGACGAACATCGTCGCGGGCAGCACGATATCGGCGATCTCCGCCGTTTCGGTCATGAACTGCTCATGGACGGCGACGAACAGGTCGTCGCGGGCAAAACCGCGTCTGACGAGGCGCTGTTCTGGGGCGATGTTGGCGGGATTGGTGTTCTGGATCAGCATGGCCGTGACCGGGCCGCGATGACGCAGCGCCACTGCATCGCCGGTCAGCACGCGGCCGATCTGCGACTGATCGAGCATGCGGATGTCGCCATCCTTCATCGACCGGCCGGTCAGCTCCACATTGTTCATGCGGAAGATATCGCTGTTCGAATGGAAGGCGCCGCCGCCCTCATATTGCCAGGAGCCGAGAACGGTGGCGACCGAGGCGGCGGCATGCATGGCGACCGCGCCGTTGCGCTGGCGGGTGAAGCCGTAGCCCAGCCGGAAGAAGGTCTTCTTCGTCGTGCCGACGAGGCGGGCGAAGGCTTCGACCTCCTCGACGGAAAGTCCGGTGATATCGGCAGCCCATTGCGGCGTCTTGGTCTTCAGATGCGCTTCGAGACCGGCCGGATCGTCGGCATATCTAGCCATGTATTGGCGATCGGCATAGCCGTCGCGGAAGGCGATATGCATGACGGCGCAGGCAAGTGCCGCGTCGGTGCCGGGCCTGACGATCAAGGCCATGTCGGCCTGCTTCATCGTCGGATTGTCATAGATGTCGATGACGACGATCTTGGCCCCGCGCTCTTTGCGCGACTTGATCGCGTGGGTCATCACGTTGACCTGGGTGGACACCGCATTGGTGCCCCAGATGACGACGCAATCGGTGCGGCCCATCTCGCGTGGGTCGGGACCACGCAGCACGCCGGTCGCCATGGTGAAGCCGGTCCAGGCGGGGTTGGTGCAGATCGAGGAGAAGAAGCCGGAGTAGCGCTTGGCGTGGCGCAAACGATCGATCGAGTCACGCTGCACCCAGCCCATGGTGCCGGCGTAGAAATAGGGCCAGATCGCCTCGCTGCCGTCTTTGGCCTCGGCCCTCACGAAGGCTTCGGCGATCTCATCCAGCGCATCTTCCCAGGATATCTGCTGCCACTGCCCTGCCCCCTTGGCGCCGGCGCGGCGCAGCGGATGCATCAGGCGGTCAGGATGATAGAGCCGCTCGGCATAGCGAGCGACTTTGGCGCAGATGACGCCTGATGTATAGGAGTGATCGCCCGCGCCGCGCAGGCGGCCGATGCGGCCATCCTCTGATATCTCGACCTCGAGCGCGCATGTGGAAGGACAGTCGTGCGGACAGGCCGTGTGGCCGACCTTGCTGTCCAGCTTGGGGGATTTGGCGTGGATGGGGGTCGCAATGTTCATGGCATTTGTATATGCCAAGCCTTGAATGGCCAAAAGCCACAAAAGCTCCCCATGACGCGAATTCATACGGACATCAGCGAAAATGAACTACCGCCACATCTACCACGCGGGCAATTTTGCCGATGTGCTCAAGCACGCCGTTCTGGCGCGGCTGATCCGCTACATGCAGAAGAAGGAGGGCGCCTTCCGGGTGCTCGACACCCATGCCGGCATCGGGCTCTACGACCTCTCCTCCGAAGAAGCGCAAAAGACCGGAGAGTGGCAGGATGGCATCGGAAAATTGATGGAGGCAGACCTCGGGGCCCAGGTTTCCGAACTGCTGGAGCCCTACCTCTCGGCGATCCGCGAGCTCAATCCGGAGGGCGGCATCCGCTTTTATCCCGGGTCGCCGAAGCTTGCGCGCATGCTGTTCCGCCCGCAGGACCGGCTGTCGGCGATGGAACTGCATCCCGAAGACTTCGCCCGCCTGCACCGGCTGTTCGAAGGCGATCACCACGCCCGCGTCACGGAACTCGACGGCTGGCTGGCGCTCGGCGCGCATCTGCCGCCGAAGGAGAAGCGCGGTATCGTGCTCGTCGATCCGCCCTTCGAGGAAGAAGATGAATATGAGCGCCTGGCCAGGGGGTTGGAAAAGGCCTATCGCCGCTTTCCCGGCGGCACTTACTGCCTATGGTATCCGCTGAAGAAGGGCGCGCCGATCAAGGAATTCCACGAGACGCTGCAGGCGCTCGACATTGCGAAAATGCTCTGCGCCGAGCTGACCGTTCGCAGCGACCGCGGGATGACAGGATTGACGGGCTCCGGCCTCGTCATCGTCAATCCGCCCTTCACGCTGAAGGACGAGTTGCATCAGATGCTGCCGGCCTTGAAGGACCACCTGGCGCAGGACCGCTTCGCCTCGCACCGCGCCTTCTGGCTGCGCGGCGAGAACAAGGCGGTCAAGGACGATTGATCTCCGAGAATCGATTCCGATTTTGGGCTTATTGCGCTAGTTTCGGGAACAGTCCCGCCTACAGATCTCAAATTTCATCAGGTGTTCCATGAAGCTGCTTTGTTCACCCGCCTCGCCCTATTCCAGCAAAGTCAGGATGGCGGCGCATTATCTTGACATCGAGCTGGACGCCATCCGGGTCGATACCAATACCGGGCCGGCGATCCTGGTGGACAACAATCCGCTCGGCAAAATTCCCACGCTTCTGACCGATGACGGCGCCTCGATCTTCGACAGCGTGGCGATCATGCATTATTTCGATCGGCTGACGAAGGGCGGGCTCTACCCTTCCAAGAAGGGCAAGCGCACGGATGCCGAAGTTCTCGAAGCGCTCTGCGACGGGATCTGCGATTGCCTGCTCGCGATCGTCTACGAGCGGCGCTTCCGCGACGAAGAAAAGGTTCACCAGCCCTGGATTGACCGGCAATGGAAGAAGGCGACGGCCGGGCTTGCTCATCTCGGCGCCAACCCGCCGAAGTTGGGCAAGAGCCTGAACGGCGGACACTTCGCGCTCGCCGCCACGCTCGATTATCTCGACCTGCGCTTCAAGGATCAGTGGGAAACCGATCATGCGCCGCTGATCGACTGGCTGGCGCAGTTCGAAAAGAAATTCCCCGCCCATCGCGAACTCAAGGCAAGCGCCTGATCCGCGCCTCGGCACAGGGCGCCTGCGACTGACGACCAAACAGCAAAAAGCCGGGCAACGTGCCCGGCTTCTTTATTTCTGGATATGCTGTCGGCTTAGAACTTGACGCCGATACCGAGCTTGACGCTGTTCTCGTCGTAACCGCGCGAGAAGCTGCCGGAGTCGAGGTCGTAGTCCTTGCTCTGGTAATCGGTGTAGCGATATTCCAGGCGCGTCGTGATGTTGTTGGTCACGAAGGCTTCGACACCGGCGCCGACCGTGTAGCCGAAGTTCGTCTTGCTTTCGGACGAGGTGTCGTCGGAAACCTTGACGTCGCCGATGGCAAGACCAGCCGTGCCGTAGAGCAGGAAGGGGTTCATGTCGTAGCCGACGCGGCCACGGACGGAGCCGTTCCAGCCATACTTGTTCTCAACGCCGCCCGAAGAGACGTCGTCGCCGCTGTAGCCGAGATCGGATTCAACGCCGTAAACGATCTGGCCCTGCTGCCAGTTGTAGCCAGTGAAGACCTGGCCGCCGAAGCCGTAGGTGTGGCGATCGGAACCGAAGTCACCCATGTTGTAGGTGCCGGCGCCGCCGAGGTAGAAGCCCTCCCAGTTGCCGGCCGGCGTGACCGGGGCGTCCTGGGCAACCGGTGCTTCCGGAACCTGATCGACGGCATCAGCCGCCTGAGCTGCCGAAATGCCCGCAATTGCAAAAGCGGAGGCCATGAGGCCAGCAATGAGTACACGCATACTTTTCTCCTTTCAGTCCCGCACCGCTTGATCACTGTCTCTCAGCGAAGCATCGGCGGGAAATTTGCCAGATGTCCCTTCCGGATCGAGACTGAAATTGGAACTGAATTGCGGATTTGAAAGAGCCAAATTGTGATATCATTGTGGCTGCCACATGGCCGAAATTCGATGTTGCTTTGAAGCAACATACACTTCATTAACCCTACTGAATGGTTAAACTTAAATTACTTATTTTAAGAAATCACATTATTAAATAATACATAGAATATCCCGGCCACCGACGCAACCACGACCGCCTATTTATATAATCTCCGCCGGCCCTTATATAGGTTGCACACAGACTCGCGGGATCAGAAGGCAGGATTTTGAACCACAAAAGACTTCGCTCAGCCCTCATAACAGGGGCTGCCAAGAGAATAGGCCGGGCAATCGCCGAAGACCTTGCTGCAAATGGCTTTTCCGTTGCGATCCATGCCAACGGCTCCGTTGGCGAGGCCGAGGAGCTGGCGGCGGAATTGCGGCGAAAGGGGCAAAGGGCGATCGCGCTGCAGGCCGATCTCACCGATATCGGCGAGACGGGCGAGCTCATTGCAAAGGCGTCCGAAGCCCTCGGGCCGCTTGACCTGCTCGTCAACAATGCGTCGGTCTTCCAGCATGATTCCGCCCGCAGTTTCAACGCCGCCACATGGGCCTTGCACTTCGACCTGCATGTGCGTGCGCCCTCGATCCTGGCAGCCGCCTTTGCGCAGCAGATGCCCGCCGAGGCAGCGGGACTGATCGTCAACATCATCGACCAGCGGGTCTGGGCGCTGAGGCCCAGCTTCTATTCCTATACGCTCTCCAAGTCCGCGCTGTGGACGGCGACACAGACGCTCGCCCAGGCATTGGCGCCACGCATCCGCGTCAACGCCATCGGCCCCGGTCCATCGATGCCAAGCGAGCGGCAGGCGCTGGAGGACTTCCAAGCGCAGGTCTCAGCCCTTATCTTGCAGCGAGGGCCGGCCCTGGAGGAATTCGGACAAACGATTCGCTTCCTTTACGACACGCCCTCGATCACCGGCCAGATGATTGCCCTCGACGGCGGCCAGCACCTTGCCTGGCAGACGCCCGATGTGGCGGAGATTACGGAATGAACGGACGAAAGCTGCCGGATGGCGGCGTTCTCTACGACGATACGGACGAGAATGAAGACGATATCGAGGTGGAAGGCGATGTTTCCGCCTCGCCGCTCGCGGCAGCCGTCGACTGGAATGCGGGCAGCCTCAACGAGACCGGCCTCATCGGCGCGGATCTGATCGGCGAATTCGTCAAGCGCCTGCCGAACAGCCCGGGCGTCTACCGCATGTTCAATGCCGACGGCGACGTGCTTTATGTCGGCAAGGCGCGCAGCCTGAAGAAGCGCGTCGGCAATTATGCCGTCGGCCGCGTGCATTCCAACCGCATCGCCCAGATGGTCCGCCAGACGGCGAACATGGAATTCGTCACGACGCGCACGGAAACCGAAGCACTGCTGCTGGAAGCGAATCTGATCAAGCGCTTGCGGCCGCGTTTCAACGTGCTGCTGCGCGACGACAAGTCGTTTCCGTATATCCTCATCACCGGCGATCACCGGGCACCCGCCATCTTCAAGCATCGCGGCGCAAGGGCGCGCAAGGGTGACTATTTCGGGCCTTTCGCTTCGGCCGGCGCGGTCGGGCGTACGATCAACTCGCTGCAGCGCGCCTTCCTGATCCGCACCTGCACAGACAGCGTCTTCGAAACGCGCACCCGGCCCTGCCTGCTCTATCAGATCAAGCGCTGTTCCGGGCCGTGCACGCACGAGGTCAGCGACGAGGGTTACGCCGAACTGGTGCAGGAGGCGAAAGACTTCCTCTCCGGCAAGAGCCAGAAGGTGAAGTCGCACATGGCGGAAGCCATGAACCAGGCGGCCGAGAACCTCGATTTCGAGCGGGCGGCGATCTATCGCGACCGTCTGGCCGCACTTTCGCATGTGCAGAGCCATCAGGGCATCAACCCCGCCGGTGTCGAAGAGGCTGACGTCTTCGCCATTCATCACGAAGGCGGCGTCTCCTGCATCCAGGTGTTCTTCTTCCGCACCGGCCAGAACTGGGGCAACCGGGCCTATTTCCCGAAGGCCGACCCGCAGCTTTCCAGCGCCGAGGTGCTGAACGCCTTCCTCGCGCAATTCTATGACGACAAGCCGGTGCCGAAACAGATCATGCTGTCGGAAACGGTCGAGGAACTGGAATTGCTCGCGGCGGCGCTCAGCGAAAAGGCCGGGCACAAGGTTTCCATCCTCGTGCCGCAGCGCGGCGAGAAGCGCGACCTCGTCGAGCACGTCATCGGCAATGCGCGCGAAGCGCATGGGCGAAAGCTTGCCGAAACGGCATCACAATCGCGGCTGCTGGAAGGCTTCAAGGAGACCTTCCGGCTTGCCTATGTGCCGCAGCGCATCGAGATCTACGACAACTCGCACATCATGGGCACCAATGCCGTCGGCGGCATGGTGGTGGCGGGGCCGGAAGGCTTCGTGAAGAACCAATACCGCAAGTTCAACATCAAATCGACCGACATCACCCCCGGCGACGACTTCGGCATGATGAAGGAGGTGATGACGCGGCGCTTCTCGCGGCTGATCAAGGAGGAAGGCATTCCCGACCGGACGGCGCAGGCAGCTGCCGCCGACGCCGCCGATATGCCCTTCCCCGCCTGGCCCGACGTGATCCTGATCGACGGCGGCCAGGGGCAGATGACCGCCGTGCGCGCCATCCTCGCCGAGCTCGGCATCACCGACAGCGTCATGGCGATCGGCATTGCCAAGGGTGTCGACCGCGATGCCGGGCGCGAACGCTTCTTTCCGCCGGGGCGAGAGAGCTTCACCCTGCCGCCGCGCGACCCGGTGCTCTACTTCATCCAGCGCATGCGCGATGAGGCGCACCGTTTTGCGATCGGCTCGCACCGGGCACGGCGCAAGAAGGAAATGGTCAAGAACCCGCTCGACGAGATCGGCGGCATCGGGCCGTCGCGCAAACGGGCGCTGCTTCAACATTTCGGCACGGCGAAGGCGGTTTCGCGCGCGGCTCTCTCCGACCTGATGACGGTGGAAGGCATATCGGAAGCTGTCGCAAGGCAGGTCTATAACCATTTTCACGACGACGCCGCGAAATAACCGGCCTCCGTCGTAAATTCCACGCAAAGGCAGCGAAAAGACAGAAAGAATGTTGACGGTCCGCGGTCAAAGCCGTCATCTACCGCATCGGCCCCGAAAATCGGAATCGATTTTCGTAAAGACGCGCGGCGCTGTCGCGGCGCATCAATTCAGAGAACGATCCCATGGCATCGCGTGCGTACAGCATTCCCAATCTTTTGACCTACGGCCGCATCCTCGCCGTGCCGCTGATCGTTCTGTGCTTCTTCGTCGAGGGCAGGCTGTCGATCAGCAATACGGCGCGCTGGGTGGCGCTGTGGATCTTCGTCATCGCCTCGCTTACCGATTTCCTCGACGGCTATCTCGCACGCATCTGGAACCAGACGTCGAATATCGGCCGCATGCTGGATCCGATCGCCGACAAGCTGCTGGTCGCCTCGATCCTTCTGCTTGTCGCTGCCGACCAGACCATTGCCGGTTGGTCGATCTGGGCAGCCATCATCATTCTCTGCCGCGAAATCCTGGTTTCGGGCTTGCGCGAATATCTGGCGGCGCTGAAGGTCAGCGTGCCGGTGACACGGATCGCCAAGTGGAAGACGACGCTGCAGCTCGTCGCCATCGCCTTCCTGCTTGCCGGTCCTGCCGGCGACGAGATCTTCCCCTATACGACGCAGACCGGCATCGCGCTCTTATGGATCGCAGCGCTGCTGACCATCTATACCGGCTATGATTATTTCCGCGCCGGGCTGAAACATATCGTGGATGACGAGGAATGACGCGGCTTGTCTATTTCGCCTGGGTGCGCGAACGCATCGGCAAGGGCGAGGAGGAGATCGACCTCCCCTCCTCCGTCATCACCGTCGCCGATCTTCTGAATCATTTGAAGACGCTGGGCGAAGAATATGAGGCCGCACTTCAATATCCCGACGTGATCCGCGTGGCGCTCGATATGGAACATGTCGAGCATGACGAGCCGATCTCAGGCGCGAAGGAAATCGGGATTTTTCCGCCGATGACGGGGGGGTGATTGTAGGAGGCTGATAATGGGCAGGGCTGCATCTCCTTCTCTCTCCCTCATTCCTGTGCTTGTCACAGGAATCCAGCCACCGCGCGTCCGCGCGGTGAATTACTCCTTTCGCCCGCGAGTAATGTCTCCCGCGCCCAAGGACTTGGGCGCACTGGATTCCTGTGACAAGCACAGGAATGAGGGAGCTTTGGGATACGGCAGCGCATCGAAGCAGCGGAAACGCCTGCAATGACCATCACCCCCACTATCCGCGTCCAGCGCGAAGATTTCGACCTGCGGGCCGAAGTCGACCTGCTCTCCAAGGGCAAGCCCGGCGTCGGCGCGGTCGTCACCTTCTCCGGCCTCTGCCGCGATGACGGTGGTGTGCTGGTTGCCCTTGAACTCGAACATTATCCCGGAATGGCCGAAGCCGAGATCACCCGCATCGGTGAGCTTGCCATTGCCCGTTTCGGGCTGCTCGGCCTGACTGCCATCCATCGCTACGGCAAGATCGCCGTGGGTGAGAATATCGTGCTCGTCGTCGCGGCCGCGCCGCACCGGCAGGCGGCGTTCGACGGCGCCAATTTCGTCATGGATTTCCTGAAAACCGCCGCCCCCTTCTGGAAGAAGGAGCACGGCAAGGACGGCACTGCCGGCGACTGGGTCGCGGCGAAAGACGCCGACGATGCGGCGCGCGACAAGTGGAAATGACCAGCTTTTTCTAAAGCATCACGCGCTCCCTGCGGCTCATGACCAGGAGCAGGACGAGCAGCGAGAAGATGACGAGATCGCGCCAGACGAAGGGGCCGTAGGCGCCCCACATGGTTTCGACGACGGCAAGCGCGGCAGCGCCGCCTGCCGAGCGCAGCGGATCGGAATAGCCGCCGACGGCTGATATCAGCAGCACCTTCAGCCCGAACATCAGGCCAGCGCCGAAGTCCATCGAACCGTAATAGAAGGTCGCGAGGATGCCGCAGACCGCAGCGACGAGGCTGGCTGCCGTATAAGCGACGAGAAAGACGCGATCGGCGCTGGTGCCGCAAAGCTCGGCTGCCAGCGGATCGTCGGTGACGGCGCGCCAGACGCGGCCCCAGGATGTGCGCTTTAGAATGAGAGCACCGAACGCCACGATGGCGGACATCAGCACCGTATCGACCAGCTGGATATAGGTGAGCGTCACCTTGAACGGGCCGTCGCTCCAGAAGACGACGACATCGTTCAGAAACGGCGGCAGCCAGATGGCCCTTGTATCGGCGGCAAGCCGGGCGGTTTCCATCAGCACGATCATCATGCCGAGGGCGGCGACGATGACCGTGTTCGGCGACGTCCTGACCAGCGGCAGCATGATCGAGCGGCCGATCCACAGGCCCGTTCCCAGCGAGTAGAGGATCGAGGCGCAGGCGCCTATGGCCAAGGCCGCCGGCAGCACGAGCCAGAACCTGACGAAAGCGAGTTCCGTGAAGAGCAGCAGGATCTGGCCCGAAAAGGCGAAGATCGCCCCATAGGTGATGTCGGCGCGCTTGGTCACGCCGAAGGCGACCGCATAACCGAAAGCGAGCGCTGCATAAAGAGCGGCGAGCGGAACCGCATTCGCTAACTGCTGCAGAAGATAGGCCATTCCAGACACTCCGCGTCGACGAAATTATAACTGGTAAAACCTATTTCACCAGTTATAATTTTGGCATGAGCTTCTCTTGGACCCCTCACCGCTTTGCGGGCGGCGCACTGGCGCTCGATGTCGCTAACAGCGTCGTGCTGCGCCACGACACCAATCGGCGGATCGACCGCTTTGCGGTCAGGGACCAGATGCTGAGCTTTCCCAGCGCTGCCGCCAAATTCTGCGCCGAACGCGCTCTCTTCGGCGATATCGCGCCGGTGGCCGGGGAAGACGAGACGGATTTTATTGCGCTCCGCGAAGCGATCGACCTCTATTTCCGCAGGCGTATACTCGATGGCGGCGACGACCGGCTGCTGGCCGAGCTGCTGGAGGCGCTGGCAAAGACCTTGCGCAGCGCGAGCCCCGGGGGCCTGGCCGCGGCGACCGCGCATTCGGTGCTGCGGCTGATCGCCATGCCGGATCCGGAGCGCATGAAGATCTGCGGCAATTGCGGCTGGCTGTTCATCGATCGCAGCAAGAACAGGAGCCGCGCCTGGTGCGACATGGCGGTCTGCGGCAACCGCGCCAAGGCGAACCGGCACTACCGCCGCAAGAAGGAGGAAATCCCATGAGGAAACAGCTGATCATAACGGCGGCAGCCGCCGGCCTTCTGCTGTCCGCCTGCCAGCGCCAGGCCGAAAATCTGGTCGAGGTGACCGGCCACCTCTTCGTCTTCAACTATCGCGTCGCGAGCGCCACCTATCTGCTGACGCTGAAGAAGACCGGGCCCATTCCCGACGGTTCGGTGATCGTCGCCGAATTCGAAAATCCGCAAGGCGGCGCGCCGCTGGTGCTGAACCAGAAGATCTATCCAATCGACGACAAGATCGCGCTGCAGAGCGAAAACCTGCACTGCGTGCGCAAGGACCGCCCCTATACGGTCAACGTCCGGCTGGTCGATAAGAACGGCAAGGTGCTGCAGGAATTGAAGACGCAGTTCCGGTCCGACCTCGACCAGACCGTGCTGCCGAGCAAGCCGCTCGTCGTTGGTGCGCTTTATGACAAGAACCCCGAGGTCTTCAAGCCGGACGGCAGCGTCGATTTCTCGAACACCGACAAATGCCCGGCATAGGACCGGAATAGAAAAAGCCGGAGCGAAGCCCCGGCTTTCGAGAGTCAATTCAAGGCATTGCAAGACAATGCCGAAGTGTGGCCTCAGCCGACGATTTCGGTGTCGGAGAACCAGTACTTGATTTCCTGGGCAGCGGTTTCCGGAGCGTCGGAGCCGTGAACGGAGTTTTCGCCGATCGAAAGGGCGTGAACCTTGCGGATCGTGCCTTCGTCAGCGTTTGCCGGGTTGGTCGCGCCCATGATTTCGCGGTTCTTGAGGATCGCGCCTTCGCCTTCCAGGACCTGAACGACGGTCGGGCCGGAGGTCATGCCTTCGACGAGTTCGCCGAAGAAGGGACGGTCCTTGTGAACGGCGTAGAAGCCTTCGGCTTCGCGACGGCTCATCCAGACGCGCTTGGAGGCGACGACGCGCAGGCCGGCGTCTTCGAGCATCTTGGTGATGGCGCCCGTCAGGTTGCGCTTGGTTGCATCCGGCTTGATCATCGAGAAGGTGCGTTCAATCGCCATAGTCAAATCCTCTGTTTTCTCGGGAAAAGTGGGCGGTCTTTACCCGCCCCAACGCCCGAAAACAAGAGGCCGGCGGCAATTTCACGCCGCTGTCACAGTCCGACCTCGGCTTTCATGGAGATCGAGGCCGCGTTCGAACCAGAGCATGACAGGATCGTCGGCGGCCAGCATCGTCAGGCCGGAAGAGACACGCAGCCATTGCAGCGCGCCGAAGACGATATAGTCGGCAAAGAGCGGCGTCTCACCGCCGATGAAGGGCTGGAATTTCAGCATATGCCGGAGCGGCTCCAGCTTGGCGCCGAAGGCTGCCTTCTCCGCTTCGCTGTCGGCAGCGACGACTTCCAGCGGCTTGCCGAGACGGGCTTCGCGGCTCTCGCGGAAATAGGGCTTGTCGCCTTCATCGAGGTTGCCATGGATATCGAGAAGCGCGATCTGCATTATCGCCGGATGGATGATCATCTGCGAATAGCCCTCCACCATGCGTGAGAGCGCCTTGCCGCCCTCGCCGTTGAAGAGCGACGGCCGCTCGGGATAGGCCTCCTCGAGGTAGAGGGCGATGGCGAAACTATCGGGGATCAGCCGGCCGTTGTCGTCGAGCACGGGAACGGTCGGGGAAACGCCGCCGCCGATCGCGCGGATGCGGGTATAAGTCGTCGGAATCTCCTCGAAATCGAGCCCCTTATGCGCCAGCGCCATCACCGCCTTCCAGCAATGAGGAGAGAAGAAGCGCCGCTCGTCGGCACCGCAGAGGGAATAGAGAACTCTGGTCATATCAGTCCTTTCGCGATCACAGCTTTCTCCATTCGATGACAGAAGGCGCCGGCGATCAAATCAGGAAATTTCATGGGCCCATCACTGCGATTTTCGAGCAAACCGGTTAAACTGCCGCGACGAGAACGGGAGGGACCGGATGCTCAGGCAATACAGGATGTTCGCCGCCTATAACCGCTGGGCCAACGCGCTCGTCTACGCAGCCGCGGCAGAGCTCAGCGATGCGGAGTTTCGCAGCGACCGCGGCGCCTTCTTCGGCTCGCTCCACCGAACGCTCAATCACCTGCTCGTCGCCGACCGGATCTGGATGAAGCGCTTCACCGGCACGGGCGAAGCGCCGTCTACCCTCGATGCCGTGCTCTACGAGGAGTTGGAGACGCTCACAGCAGCGCGCCAGGCAGAGGACGAGCGTATCGTTGCCTGGGCCGGCACGCTCGATGAGGCGAGCCTTGCGGCCGACTTCACCTACAGGATGGTGACGCGGCCGGTCGGGATCACCCAGCCGCTGTGGACGGCGCTCGCGCATCTCTTCAACCACCAGACCCATCATCGCGGCCAGTGCCATATGACATTGACGGCGCTCGGCAAGCCGAGCCTGCAGCTGGACCTGATCCACTTCCTGCGCCACGAGGGACGCGAGTGGATGTGAGGCAGACATCAAGACTGAATTAACCGCCTTTGCCGGTTCTCCTCGCCTATCCGGCGTTTCCCCTCGCAAATTCAGCCTCTTTTAAAAGCTTGTCGGCATAGCGGAACATCAGAGATCAGGCCGGGCCGCGAGGGATCGTCATGCAGAATGCAAGCGCAAATGCACTGGTGCCGCGCGAGGCCGCGCGCCCGTCGTCGACGGCCGACATTCAGAGGATCGCCCAGCATATGGCGCGGCTCAACGTCGCCGCGCTGCCGCGCAATTACGAACTCTTCCACGAGGCGATCATTGGGCTCAATCCCGGCCTCGCCCAGGATATCGCCGCGCTCGGCCCCCAACCGCAACAGGCGATGCTCGACGAACTTGGACTGAAATACCGCTTGGTCGGCCATTGCGGGCTGGCAGGCGAAACGTCACGGAACGAGGCAAGCCGGATGCTGCGCGACGTCGCCGAGAGGCTTGCCGAAGACCTCAGGCACAAGAACGCCTTTGCGCGCGCCTGCGGCACCATCCTGAAATCCGTGTCGGGCCACGAGGACCAGAGCCTTGCCGCTTTCATCGGCGAACTCGACTATCTCTCCGCCTCGCTCGCAACGGTGCTCTCGGCGGAAATGGAAACGGCAGCCAAGCTGCAGGAAGACATCAAGGCGCTGGAAGTGCTGGAGCGCGGAATTTCGGCGATGCAATCGGCCGCCGTGGCCGACAAGATCACCGGACTTGCGAACCGCATTGCCCTCAACCGGACGATGGCCGAGCTTTATGAGCGCGAGGAGGGAGCGGCCGGCAGCGCATTGATCATGGTCGATATCGACAATTTCACCGATCTCAACGGCCGATACGGCACGCAGGCCGGCAACAAGCTCCTGAAGAAGCTCGCCAGCCTTTTCCGCAAATCGATCAAGAAGAACGATTTCGTCGCCCGCACCGAAGCCGACGAATTCGCCTTCCTGTTTTCCAATGTCGGCATGCAGGATGCAATGGCAATCGCCGAGCGTCTGCGCACCTCCGTCGAGGACAATCTCGTCTTCTCGACCTCCGACACATCAGATCCCGGCAGGCTTACCGTTTCGATCGGCGTCGCGCTCAGCGCCGATGCGGCAAGTCCGGGACAGCTGCAGGCCAATGCGCGCGTGGCGCTTCTCGCCGCGCAATCGAACCGCCGCCTGCCGGTGCAGGCTTTCGGCCGCTGAAGCACTCTTGCCTTGACGGGCGCTTTCGGCCAAAACGCCGGCCATGATCACGATCACAGATATTTCCGCCCGCATCGCCGGCCGCCTGCTTCTCGACAATGCCGCCGTGTCGCTGCCTTCGGGCACGAAGGCAGGCCTCGTCGGGCGTAACGGCGCGGGCAAATCCACGCTGTTTCGCGTCATCACCGGCGACCTCAGCGCGGAAACCGGATCAGTCTCGATCCCGAAGGGCGCGCGCATCGGTCAGGTGGCGCAGGAGGCGCCCGGAACCGAGGATTCGCTGATCGAGATCGTGCTTGCCGCCGACAAGGAACGCGCGGCGCTGATCGCCGAAGCGGAAACGGCGAGCGACCCGCACCGCATTGCCGAAATTCAAATGCGCCTCGTCGATATCGACGCGCATTCGGCCGAAGCGCGCGCGGCAAGCATCCTGGCCGGCCTCGGCTTCGACCAGGCGGCGCAAGCCCGCGCCGCCGCCTCCTTCTCTGGCGGCTGGCGCATGCGCGTGGCGCTTGCCGCCGTGCTTTTCGCCGAGCCGGACCTGCTTCTGCTCGACGAACCGACCAACTATCTCGACCTCGAAGGCACGATGTGGCTGGAGGACTATATCCGTCGCTATCCGCACACCGTCATCATCATCAGCCACGACCGCGACCTGTTGAACAACGCGGTCAATTCCATCGTGCATCTCGACCAGAGGAAGCTCACCTTCTACCGCGGCAATTACGACCAGTTCGAGCGGCAGAAGGCGGAAGCCGACGAGCTGCAGACGAAGGCCAAGGCGAAGAACGAGGCGGCGCGCAAACATCTGCAGAGCTTCATCGATCGCTTCAAGGCCAAGGCCTCCAAGGCGCGGCAGGCGCAGTCGCGCGTCAAGGCGCTCGAGCGCATGGGAACCGTCGCGGCCGTCATCGAAGACCATGTGCAGCCGATCACCTTCCCCGAGCCGGAGAAGCAGCCGGCCTCTCCGATCGTCGCGATCCAGGGCGGCGCCGTCGGCTATGAGCCCGGCAAGCCGATCCTGAAGAACCTCAGCCTGCGCATCGACAATGACGACCGTATCGCCCTGCTCGGCTCGAACGGCAACGGCAAGTCGACCTTCGCCAAATTCATCTCCGGCCGGCTTGCACCGGAGAGCGGCGAAGTCCGGCTCGCGCCGGGCCTGAAGATCGGCTTCTTCGCGCAACATCAGCTCGACGACCTCATCCCCGAGCAGTCGGCGGTGGAGCATGTGCGCCGGCTGATGCCGGCCGAGCCGGAGGCCAAGGTGCGCGCTCGGGTGGCGCAGATGGGGCTGGCGACCGAGAAGATGGCAACGGCGGCCAAGGATCTTTCCGGCGGCGAAAAGGCCCGGCTGCTGATGGGGCTTGCCGCCTTCCATGCACCGAACCTGCTCATCCTCGACGAGCCGACCAACCATCTCGACATCGACAGCCGCCGCGCGCTGATCGAGGCGCTGAACGACTATGAAGGCGCCGTCATCCTGATTTCGCACGACCGCCATCTGATCGAGGCGACGGTCGATCGGCTCTGGCTGGTGAATGGCGGCACGGTCACCAGTTTCGAAGGCGACATGGACGAATACCGCGACCTGATCGTCAGCTCCGGCAAGAAAAAGGACGAAAAGCTGCAAACCGCCGAAGACACGACCTCGAAGGCCGATCAGCGCAAGCTCAATGCGGAAAAGCGCGCCTCGCTGACGCCGCTCAAGAAAAAGATCAACGAAATCGAATCCTTGACGGCCAAGCTGGAGAAACAGATTCAGGCTCTTGATACGGAACTTGCGGATCCCGCCCTCTACGAGAAGACGCCCGCCAAGGCCGCCGAAAAGGCAAAGCAGCGCGGCGAAGCTGCGGCAAAGCTCGCCGCCGCCGAGGAAGATTGGCTGATGCTGTCGGCCGAATACGAAGAAGCGATGGCAGGATAGCCACGGGCTTCGAAGAAACGCGGCGGAGTGCCGCGTTTCGGCACAAACTCCAACCGTTCTCAACCGTTCGTTAACCATAATTCGAAAGGTTGCCTCAACATTCATTACTGATTTGTTGAGCCCTTTCATGCATCGTTTTTTCGTTCTGTCCTGCATCGTCCTGACAGCCGCCCTCACCGCCTGCAGCACGACCAGACAAGCTCCCGACACATCGATCAAAACCTCCTCGGTGATAGCCCCCGAAGGGCAGAAGCCCGCCGATAAGGCGGATGGTGATGCGCCGCAATTTCCGGCCGGTCCGCATCATCTGGCCGGACGAACGCTGGAGGTCGCCTCGCTTGCCGATCTCAAGCTCGACAACAAGGAAGTGATCCTGAGCTTCGACGACGGTCCGGTGCCGGGGCGGACGGACAAGGTGCTGGCGACGCTCGACCAGTTCGGCGTCAAAGGCGCCTTCATGATGGTCGGCCAGATGGCCGAGATGCACCCGAAGCTGGCCCGCAAGGTGGCGATGGACGGCAATACGATCGGCAGCCACACCTACCGGCATGCCAATCTGAATGCACTGAGCTTCGAAGCGGCGGTGGCCGAGGTGATGAAGGGCGAAATGGCGGTGACCAAGGCGACCGGAATGGATGTCTCCTTCTTCCGCTTCCCCTACCTTGCCGAGAGCCATAAGCTGCGCGCCGCAATCGCCATGCGTGATATGGTGGTCATGGATGTCGATATCGACAGCAAGGACTATTTCACCGGAACGCCGGCCTCGGTGACGCAGCGAACCATGGACCTGCTGCGCAAGCGCGGCCACGGTATCATCCTGATGCACGACATCCACAAGCGGACGGCGACGATGCTGCCGACCCTGTTGTCGGAACTCGAGGTCGAAGGCTACAAGGTGGTGACGCTGAAATTCAAGGGGACTCGCGTCCCAAGCAACCTCGTCGCCTCGGCCGATCTCACCGCGACCCGCTGAGGCGGGTTGCAAAGTCGGGGGCAGCTGCCTAGACCAGTGCGATCGCAATGAAAGCCGATAGGTCCGACATGAATCTTCACCTCGAAACGGACGACGATCTTCGCACCCGCCAGTTCATCGACGAGCACAACGCGCACTCGGACATGGCGCTTAGAACAACTGAGTTCGCCACGGATCGCGATGCGATCAAGGCGCTCATCGAGCGCCAGGACAGGCTGATCATCCCAATGCGGCGAGGCGACTGGCTGTTCGACTTCCGTCAGACCAAGGACAACCCGCTCGGCGTTTGGCTTCGCCTGCCGGCCGACCAGAACCCGTTGCCTGATTCTGAGTGGGAGCCGGTATTCGATCTCGACGCCTTCTGCGTCAGCGAGGGAAAGCGCTGGAACTGGCGCGGTGCCGTGACCTGCCCCTGGGAGCCGACGCGGGTGCTGCTCCTTCTCTCGGACGGCGGCTCCGACCTTACCCGGCTGCTCGAGTTCGACGCCGAAACCAGGCAGGTCGTCGAGGACGGCTTCGACACCCCCGCCGTGCGATCGCACGCCAATTGGCTCAGCCGCGACGAAATCTGTTATTTCGGCTCCATCGACCGATTTGCGGCGACGCGCTCCGGCTGGCCGCGCGTCGGGCGGCGGCTGAAGCGCGGCCAGCGGCCGGAAGATGCCGCCGTCATGTTCGAGGCTGCGGACGAAGATGTCTACGGCTCCAATCTGGTCATCGACCCCGCCCTGTCCGGTGGTTCGCCGGATGCCGGATTGATCAACATTTTTGTCGCCGGCCACGAGATCGGCGTCGCAAGCGCGTTCCTCATCGCCGACGATGGTAAGCGGCAGCGCATCGATCTGCCTGCGGAGGCCGACTTCCAGTTCAATCGCGATCATTGCCTCTGGCGAGCGAAGACCGATGAGCGCGTTCCCACCGGCAGCCTCGTGCTGCAGCGCTTCGACCCGACATCTGAGAGCGTGCTCGGGCCGGAGCGGATCCTGTTCCAGCCCGGCGAAGGCCAGTCCATCTCACAGCTGATGCTGATGCGCGAATGGTGCGTCTTCATTATCTCCGACCGGCTGCGTCCGCGTCTGATGGTGCTCGATCTGACAAGGCCGGATGCCGAACAGCGCGAGATCCCGCTGCCCGCGGACATGCAGACGGCCCATTTCAGACCGCTCTACGCGGATCTGCATCTCGGTGACGATACGGTTCATATCGTCGGCCAGGGTTTTCTGCAGCCTCCGGCCTGCTACCGCCTGGAACTCTCGGATCGCAGCAGAGAGGCCGAGCCGGTTTTCGTCGCGGCCGCACCGAGTTATTTCGATGCAACAGATATGTCGTCCGAACTGCTGGAAGCTGTTTCGGAAGACGGAACCAGGGTTACATACCGGCTGGTATTGCCGAGGCAGTGGACCAAAGGAGAACTGCCGGTGCTGCTTTATGGCTATGGCGGCTTCGATGTTGCGCTCTCCCCGAGCTATTCCGGCGTAACGGGACGCTGGCTGGAGCAAGGCGGCGCCTTTGTGCAGGCCTATATCCGCGGCGGCGGCGAATTCGGACCCGACTGGTATCGCAGCGCCAAGCGGCAGGGACGAGACAAAGCATTCGCCGATTTCGTCGCCATTGCCCGCGATCTCGTCACCCGCGGCTACACCGTGCCGTCGCGGATCGCCTGCCAGGGCGGCAGCAATGGCGGCCTGCTGACGGGCGTCATGCTGACGCGCTATCCGCAGGATTTCGGCGCCGTCTGGTGCCAGGTGCCGGTGCTCGACATGACGCGCTTTCATCTGTTCAGCGCAGGAAAAGCCTGGATGGACGAATATGGCGACCCTGATACGCCGGCGGACCGGGATTTCATGCTCGGCTATTCGCCGCTCCATAATGTCAGGCCGGCAGCCGAGATCGCCTATCCGCCGATCTACATCGAAAGCTCGGCCAATGATGACCGCGTGCATCCCTCGCATGCGCGCCGCTTTGCCGCGCGGCTCGATGAGGCAGGGCATCGGCCGCTCTTCCATGAATTCGGTTCGGGCGGGCATGGCGGCGACGGTAATTCCGAGGAGCGCGCGGCCCGCGTGGCGATGGGTTACAGCTTCCTTCGCCAGACCATCATGCGCTAACGCATAGGCGTGAAACTGTGCAGCGGCTTTGCTGCAATGACATGGGTAAAAACAAAGACCTAGGGCGGAAGCAGCGAATCTGAAAGTTCGCGATGCGCTTCGGGATGCGATAGAATGCATGAGGAGAGCTTGTCGGCGCTCCTCTTTCTGCTACAAGAAGCTCAATAAATCATACTTTTCACAGGCTCGAGCGAAACACCATGTCTCCTATCAACCTCGCCATCGTCGGCGTCGGCAAGATCGTCCGCGACCAGCACCTTCCCTCCATCGCCAAGAACCCGGACTTCAAGCTCGTCGCCACCGCAAGCCGCCACGGCACGGTCGAAGGCATCAACGCCTATACGACGATCGACGCGATGCTCGATGCCGAGCCCTCGATCGATGCCGTTTCGCTCTGCATGCCGCCGCAATATCGCTATGAGGCAGCCTATAAGGCTCTCCTCGCCGGCAAGCACGTCTTCCTGGAAAAGCCGCCTGGCGCAACGCTCAGCGAAGTCGCCGATCTTGAGGCGCTCGCCGCAAGACAAGGCGCGTCGCTTTTTGCCAGCTGGCATTCGCGCTATGCGCCGGCCGTCGAGGCCGCCAAGGCGTTTCTGGCCTCGACCACGATCAACAGCGTGCATGTGATCTGGAAAGAAGATGTCCGCCACTGGCATCCGAACCAGGAATGGATCTGGCAGGCCGGCGGCCTTGGTGTCTTCGATCCGGGCATCAATGCGCTGTCGATCGTCACGCATATCTTGAGTCCGATCTTCATCACCGGGGCCGTGCTCGAATTTCCTGAAAACCGCGATGCGCCGATCGCTGCCGACATTCGCTTCCAGAATGCGGAGGGCCTGCCGGTTCACGCCGAATTCGACTGGCGCCAGACCGGCAAGCAGAGCTGGGATATCGTCGCGGAAACGGCAGCCGGCCAGATGGTTCTCTCCGAAGGCGGCGCCAAGCTTTCGATCAACGGCACGCTGACATTCGCCGAGCCGGAGCAGGAATACCCCTCGCTCTACCGCCGCTTCGCCGAAATCATCAAGGCCGGCAAATCGGATGTCGATCTCGCGCCGCTCCGCCACGTCGCCGACGCCTTCATGCTCGGCAAGCGGAAGTTCGTCGAAGCCTTCCACGACTGAGTGATTGGCGGTCCTTGCCGGTCGACTCGACGGGCAAGGACGATCCGGACGGGACGTTTAAGCCTTCTTCTCCCACCGCCCTTCCGGCGTCTGCTGCCAGTAGGTGAGGTTATGCCCCTCGCCTTTCAGCCTCTTCCATTGCGCGCGTGCGGCGTCCAGTTGCTCCTGGTCGTGACCGTCGAACATGAAGACGACGCGCTCGTAGGCTGCGACCGGCGGCGGTTCGGCGCCGTCGACGATGAAGCGCACGGTGGCTGCGTTGGCATTGTCCGATGTCACCGTCAAAAGCACGGGCTGGCTCTCGGCGAAATCCGTCTCATCGGTGCCGTGCGGCAGAAAACTCTCCTCACGAAAAGTCCAAAGATGCGTGTCGAGCGCGTCGCGTCGCGCCGGTTCCCGCGTCTGGACGGCGACGCGCCAGCCGCGCTCGACGCTTTTGTCGATGAGCGGCGGAAGCGCATCCTCCAGCCTGGTTTCGGTCAGATGATAGAAGAGAACGTCGGTCATCAGGCTTCATAATGGGCGCGGACGAGCTCGTCGAGCAGGCGCACGCCGAAACCGGACCCCCACGACTGGTTGATCTCGTCCTGCGGCGAGCCCATCGCCGTGCCGGCAATGTCGAGATGGGCCCAGGGCGTCTCCTGCACAAAGCGCTTGAGGAAATGCGCCGCCGTGATCGAGCCCGCCTGCCGGCCGCCGGTATTCTTCATGTCGGCGAATTTGCTGTCGATCAGCTTGTCGTAATCCTTGCCGAGCGGCATGCGCCAGAGCTTCTCGTTGGTCGAGAGGCCGGCTGCCGTCAGTTGGGCCGAAAGCTTGTCGTCATTGGAGAAGAGGCCCGCATGCACATTGCCGAGTGCGACGACGATCGCGCCTGTCAGCGTGGCGAGATTGATCATGAACTGCGGCTTGAAACGATCGTTGCAATACCAGAGCGCATCGCAGAGCACGAGGCGGCCTTCGGCATCGGTATTGATCACCTCGATCGTCTGGCCTGACATGGAGGTGACGATATCACCGGGACGCTGGGCGTTGCCGTCAGGCATGTTCTCGACCAGGCCAATGATGCCGACGGCGTTGACGGCGGCTTTGCGGGAGGCAAGCGCATGCATGAGGCCGGTGACGGCTGCAGCGCCGCCCATATCGCCCTTCATGTCCTCCATACCGGCGGCCGGCTTGATCGAAATGCCGCCGGTATCGAAGACGACGCCCTTGCCGACGAAGGCGACGGGACGATCCTTGGGTTTGCCGCCTTTCCACTGCATGATCGCAAGACGCGGCGGCCGCACGGAGCCCTGGGCAACGCCGAGAAGGGCGCCCATGCCGAGACGGCGCATCTCCTTCTCGGTCAGGATCTCGACTTCGACGCCGAGCTTTTCCAGCTCCTTCGCCTTGGCCGCAAACTCGACAGGGCCAAGCACGTTCGGCGGCTCGTTGACGAGGTCACGGGCAAGATTGACGCCGCCGGCGATGGCTTCGGAATCGGAAAAGGCCTTCTTGGCGCCGGCAGGATCAGCAGTGACGATCGTCACCTTCACGGATTTCGCCGGCTTTTCCTCCTCGTCGTTCTTCTTCGTCTTGTAGGTATCGAAGCTATAGGCGCGCAGCAGCAAACCGAGCGCGAAATCGGCGGCTGCCCGAGCGGTCATCTCGAGGCCGGGAACATCGATGAAGATTGCTGCCTTGTCGGTATTCTTGATTTTCGATGCAGCGGCGCCCCCGGCCCTCAGCCAGTCATGGGCGGTGAGTTCGGCAGCCTTGCCGAGCCCGATGACGACGATGCGCTCGACGGGCGCGGCTTCGGGAGCGACGATATCGAGAGCGGCCATGGACCTTGCGGAGAATCGGCCGATCCTCGCGGCCTTGGCGACCACGCCGGCCGGATCGACCGTTTCGACGCCCGCAGCGCTCTCGGCCTCGGTCGTCTTCAGCAGGATTGCCAGGCCGCCATTGAGCTTTGCCGACTTTGAGAAAGAAATTTCGAACTTTGCTGACATGTCTTCTCCGCTGGGATTCTTCGGGATCCGTTCCTGGCGGATAATTTCGTGTTTGGCGGGTCTGTCAATGGCTTGCGACAATTGTTATGGTCGCCCGCGGCCGTCAGGGCCTCCTGTTTTCGTCAGTTCCGTAGATATTCGCGTTGACAATTTTTTCCAAAAATCGGTGGCACGGCTCGGCAATCCGCCTGCCGAAAACGACTTTCGGTGCATTCGTGCTGCTGTTTTGGACGTGGTGGGCGCTGCTTGCCGTGTTCCGCGCCTTCCCCGAAATAGACATCTATTTTTCCCGGCTTTTTTTCGTGGCTGTAGATTGCGACGCGACGGCGGCGGCCGGCAGCATCTGCGGCGGCTTTCCCTATCGCGACTCGGGAAACTTCGACCTGCTGCGCACCATCTTCCTCCGCCTGCCCTATGTGGTGGCGATCGTGATGGCGTGGAAATTCATCGAATGTTATCAGCAGCATGGCGCCACGTTCAATGCCGAGAGGGCGCGCAAGCTCAAAGTCGCACTGGGAACGCTGCTGATCGGGCCGGTGCTGCTCGTCAATGTCATCCTGAAGGAACATTGGGGGCGGCCGCGGCCGCTGCAGACGGACATTTTCGGCGGTCCTCTGCATTTCGCCGAGGCAGGTTCGCTCGCCGGCAAATGCGTTTCGAACTGCTCCTTCGTCTCCGGCGAGGCGGCGAGCGCCGGCTGGCTGCTCTGCCTTCTGCTCTTCGTTCCGAAATCGCTGCGCTACGCGATCGTGCCGCCCGTGGTGATGATCTCGATCCTCACGCCGGCGATGCGACTATCCTTCGGTGCGCATTACCTTTCCGATGTCATGCTCGGATGGCTTTCTTCTATCGTCATCTTCGCCGCGCTGCTGGCATTAACTGAGTCGCAACAGGGCCAAAAAAATTCTGAAATTTGAATGAATTTTGACACCAGCTTGTCGCAAAAGCGCGACAAAGAGCGTAGAGGGATTCTCCTGCAAGCCGCTTGGGCGTGCAGGGTGCTTTCAAGGGCCGGCATGAAACTACTCGAGACATACATATTGCGGCGCGTCGGCCAGATGTTTCTCGTGGCTCTGCTGCCCGTGCTGGCGATTATTTGGACGACACAGGTTCTGCAGCGCATCAACCTCGTCACCGACAGCGGCCAGTCGATCGGTTCGTTCGCCAAGCTGGCGACGATGATCCTGCCGTCGATCATTCCCGTCGTGCTGCCCTTCGCGCTCGTCATCGCCATCACGCAGACATTGACGACGATGAACAACGATTCCGAGCTCACCGTCATCGATGCGGCAGGCGCGCGGCGCAGCATATTGATTCGTCCGATCCTGCTGCTTGCCGCCGTCATCAGCGTCTTTTCCTTCTTCGTCGACAACATCGTCGAACCGCGGGCCAAGACCGTGGTCCGCCAGATGATCGCGGAGACTTATGCCGACCTGCTCTCCTCGGTGATCGAGGAAAAGACCTTCCGCAAGCTCGACGAAGGCCTCTATGTGCAGATCTCCAAGCGCATGGCGGGCCGCACGCTGAAAGGTCTCTTCGTCGCAGATGAGCGCGATCCGGCCTACGAGCTGATCTATTACGCCAAGGAAGGCGCCGTCGACGACAAAGGCACGACGCTGATCATGCATGACGGCGAGGTCCACCGCAAAACGCCGGATGGCAACGTCTCGGTCATCAAATTCGATTCCTATTCCTTCGACCTCTCGGACATGACGGAAAATCGCGGTCAGGCGACGTTGCGCGCCAGCGATCGTGATCTGTGGTTCCTGTTCAATCCCGACCCGGCCGACAAGGACTACACGATCCGGCCGCAGAGCTACCGCGCCGAGCTGCACCGGCGACTGACGGACTGGATCCTGCCCGTCGTCTTCGCGCTGTTTTCGCTGGCGATCGCCGGCGACGCGCGCTCGCACCGCGAAGCCCGGCTGCATCCGATGGTCAGTGCCCTCGCCTACGCCTTCGCGCTGCGCTGGGCGGCCTTCTACGCGGCCAATCAGATCGACACCGATCCTGAATATATCGCCGTCCTCTACGCGATCCCGATCGTCAGTAGCATCATTTCGATCGTCTTCCTGGGCCTGCACAAGCGACTGGTCATGCCTTCGTTCATCCGGGATCGGATCTCGTCGTTCTGGAGACGGATGCAGGAGAGACTGCTTGCCGCTGCGGGCAGGACCGGCGGGGGCGCTACCCAATGATGTTCGGTACATTGTCGCGTTATTTTTTTCGTCGTTATCTGGCGACGACGGGCTGGTTCCTGATCGGCGTGTCGGCGATTAGTTTCCTCCTCGATTTCAGCGAGACGGCGGGCCGCATGTCCGGCCTGCCCGGCTACACGATCGGCGGCGGCATCCTGATGACCGCCGTTCGCCTGCCGCTCATCCTGCAGCAGACGGTGCCGTTCATCACGCTGTTCGTCGGCATGACGGTGCTGATCGGTCTCAACCGCAAATATGAGCTCGTCGTGACGCGGGCAGCCGGCATTTCCGTCTGGCAATTCATGTTTCCCTTCATCGTCGGATCCCTGGCCATCGGCGTGCTGACGATGACGGCGCTCAACCCGCTTGCCGCCTGGGGACAGCGTCAGGCTCTTCTCGTCGAATCCGACTGGCGCGGCGAAAATGCGGTCCTGCGCAAGGCGCCGCAGATTCCGTGGCTGCGCCAGATCAGCGGCCGGGACGATGTCATCATCGGCGCCCAGACCGTTCAGGAGAACGGGACAAAGCTAATCGACGCTGTGCTGATCCATTTCGATTCAAGCGGTCAGGTCATTCTGAGACAGGACGCCGCGACGGCAAAGTTGGAAGATGGTTACTGGCAGCTTAACACTGTCGTCGAGCGCAAGCCTGGCGAAATCCCCGTGCGCAAAGCTTCGGTTCAACTTCGCACCAATCTGAAACAGGATTTCGTCCAGGAGCGGCTGACGGCGCCGGAAACAATTGGTTTCTTTGACCTTTCGAACCGCATTGCAGCGGCCAAATCCTTCGGCATCTCAACCAAGGCGCTGGAGACGCAATTCAACGCGCTGTTGTCCCAGCCGTTGCTGCTGGTGGCGATGACTCTCATTGCTGCAACAGTGTCCCTAAAATTTAGCCGGTTCAACCAATCCCGCTCCGTGATTCTGGGTGGCATCCTCGCGGGCTTCGTGCTTTATGTCATCACCGTGCTTGTAAAAGCATTCGGAAGCAGTGGAGTCGTGCCTCCTTTCGTGGCGACGTGGATACCGGTGGTCGTCGCGTTGGCGTTGGGCGCGACTATTCTGCTTCATCAGGAGGACGGCTAGTGGCGGCAGGCGACCGCAAGTACTTTAGTAAACAATTGGTTGCCCTGCTTGCCGGCGCGACTCTATGTTCCTATTTCAGCAGCGTTCCGGCCTCTTTCGGCCAGGTCACGACGCCCGAACAAAATATCCAGCAGAAGATCCCCGAAGGAGCCAAGCTTCTCCTGTCGGCCAATGAACTCGTCTATAATCGCGATGCGGACATGGTGTCGGCGGTCGGCGGCGTGCAGATCAACTATGGCGGCTACAAAATGGTCGCTCAGAAGGTCGAATATAATCAGAAGACCGGCCGGATGACGGCGATCGGCAATGTCGAGCTGGTCAGCCCCGACGGCAACCGCATCTACGCCGACAATCTTGATGTGACCGACAATTTCGCCGACGGGTTCCTGAACTCGCTGCGCATCGAAACCTCCGACAACACACGTATCGTCGCCGAAAGCGGCGAGCGGGTCGGCGGCACGCTGATGATTCTCAACAAGGGCGTCTATACGGCCTGCCTTCCCTGCGCCGAAGATCCCAAGCGGGCGCCCTTCTGGCAGGTGAAGGCGCAGCGTGTCATCCAGAATGGCGAAACGCACACGGTCCGGCTGGAGCGGGCGCGATTCGAGCTGCTCGGCCATCCGATTGCCTTCCTGCCGTTCATCGAGGTTCCCGATAACACGGTGAAGCGCAAGTCGGGCTTTCTCTTCCCGACGATGAGCCTGTCGCAGAATCTCGGTTTCGGTCTTTCCAT
This sequence comes from Rhizobium sp. R339, assembly GCF_002211395.1. Lineage (NCBI taxonomy): Bacteria > Pseudomonadati > Pseudomonadota > Alphaproteobacteria > Hyphomicrobiales > Rhizobiaceae > Rhizobium > Rhizobium sp. R339. The sequence continues at coordinate 60,798 of NZ_LOKV01000024.1, read as the reverse complement.
TCCTTATTATTACGTGATCTCGCCGAGCATGGATGCGACGGTCACCGCCACCGGCTACACGGCCCAGGGCTTTCTTGTCGAAGGCGAGTTCCGCCAGCGTTTTGAAAATGGCACGCATATCCTGCGCGTCGCCGGCATAGACCAGGCAACCCCGGGCAATTTCAGCTCCGGCACCAGCGATGCCGAAGCCGAGCGGCGCGGCATGGTGGCGTCGAAGGCAGAGTTCCGCATCAATCCGCGTTGGACGTTCGGCTGGGACGTCATGGTCCAGAGCGACAACAACTTCTCGAAAACCTATAAGCTGCGCGGGCTCAGCGGCACAGATCGCACCAACCAGATCTACCTGACGGGATTGGGCAAGCGGAATTACTTCGACATGCGGGCGTTCTATTTCGACGTCCAAGATGCTGACCGGACGAACACGGCCGAAAAGCAGCAGGCGATCGTCTATCCTTCGCTCGACTATCATTATGTGGCGCCGCAGCCGCTTGCAGGCGGCGAACTATCGGCCGATGTCAACCTGACGAATATTTCGCGCACGCATGACGACTTCTATACCGTTGACGGCTTCGACCGTTTCCGCGGCCTGAAGGGACAGACCTCGCGCCTGACCGCGGAGCTGCAGTGGAAGCGCACCTACGTTACGCCGACCGGCCTGGTGATTACGCCGCTGCTGGCTGCGCGCGGTGACGCCTTCGCGCTGAACATGGACGATCCGACCGGCTATGGCGGCAACTATTATGACGGCAATTCCGCCACCCGTTCGATGTTCACTGCCGGGCTGGAGATTCGTTATCCGATCCTGATGACGACTGACAACAGCACCCACATCCTCGAGCCGATCGCCCAGATCTATGCCCGCCCGGACGAGCAGCTCGCCGGCCGGCTGCCGAACGAGGATGCGCAGAGCTTCGTCTTCGACGCCACCTCGCTGTTCGACCGCGACAAATTCTCGGGCTACGACCGTATCGAAGGCGGCACCCGCGCCAATGTCGGCATTCAGTATACCGGCACGTTCGACAGCGGCTACAAGCTGCACGGCCTCTTCGGCCAGTCCTACCAGATCGCCGGACAGAACTCGTTCGCCACCAATGACCTTGTCAACGTGGGTGCGGATTCGGGCCTGGAAACCGCTCGCTCCGACTATGTGGGTCTCGGGGGCATCGAAACGCCGTTCGGCGTTTCCGTGACAGCCTCCTACCGCCTCGACGAGAAGGATTTCGATTTCCGCCGCGGCGACCTGACGACGGCTTACCAGAACGACACCTTCTCCACGCAGGTGACTTACACCCACCTCAGCGCGCAACCGGCATATGGCTTCGCTGACGACAACGACGAGATCCAGACCAGCAGCCGCGTCAAGTTCAAGGATTACTGGTCAATCTTCGGCGGTATTGCCTGGGATCTGAACAATGAGGTGCTCAGCCGCCGCACGCTCGGCCTCAGCTACGAGGACGAATGCACGATCTTTACGATCGCCTATACCGATACGAGGGACGCCGACGATGAGTCGGGAAGTGACTGGACGATCGGCGCTCGGCTGACCTTCCGCACGCTCGGCGATATCAAGATCGGCACCGATAGCGTCGAATGACGGACAGGGACATGACCTTCAGTCATTCTTTCGCCGTAAGCCTGTGCAGGACATTGCCGCCAGTCGATATCTGAGGCATAGCGGTCTCGCGCCATGATGGAAGCGATTTCCGCTTGTCTCGCACTGTGGTAAGAACGCCGCGAACACGTCTCGCGGCGCCATCGGGAGGTCAACAGATGATTGACGCGAAAAAAGCCATAACAGCCTTCATCACGGGGGCAACTATTACGCTGGCTGGCTTTGCGGCTCCGGCATTTGCCGCAAGCGAAGTCAAAGCCGTGGTGAACGGCACCGCCATCACCAGCGGCGACGTCGCCAAGCGCCAGGCCTTCTTGCGGCTGCAGCATACGAAGGCGGACGCCAAGACTGCCGAAGAGCAACTGATCGACGAGACGCTCAAGCGGCAGGAGGTCGCCCGCGTTCGTATGTCGGTTTCGCAGCAGGACGTCGATGCCTCGTTCGCGCGCTTCTCGAGCGGCAACAAGCTTTCCGTCGAGCAGATGTCGCAGATCCTCGATCGCGCCGGCGTCGGTGTCGACCATTTCAAGGGTTTCATTGCCGTGCAGATGAGCTGGCCGCGCGTCGTCAATGCGCGCTACGGTTCAACGTCTCGGCTGTCGAATTACGACCTCGTCTCCCGCATGATGCAGAACAACAAGCAGAAGCCGGTGACGACGGAATATATGCTGCAGCAGATCATCTTCGTCGTTCCGCAAGCCAAGCGCGGCGCCATCACCGGCAAGCGCAAGAGCGAGGCGGAGGCATCGCGCTCGAAATTCCCCGGCTGCGACCAGTCAAAGGTTTTTGCCGCGACGATGCGCGACGTTTCCGTGCGCGACCTCGGCCGCATGCTCGCCCCGGAGATCCCGCCGGATTGGAAGCCGCTGGTCGAACAGGCCAAGGGCAACACCACAGGCACCCGCGTCACCGACAAGGGGGTCGAATACCTGGCAATCTGCAGTCAGCGTCAGGTTTCCGACGACCAGGCCGCCGAAATGGTCTTCCGCCAGGAAGATCTCGACAAATCCAAGGCCGACAAGAGCGGTCCGCCGGAAAACGAGAACGCCAAGAAATACCTGGAAGAACTGCGCAAGAAGGCGCAGATCGCCTATCGCTGACAGACGATGGCAATACCGTTCTCACGACCGCTTGCGCTCACTCAGGGCGATCCCGCCGGCATCGGGCCGGATATCACCCTGATGGCGTGGCTCCGGCGGCGTGAACTTGGGCTGCCGCCTTTCTTCCTGATCGGCGACCCTGATGTCCTGGCGTTAAGAGCCCGCCAGCTCAATCTGACGGTTTCGATCCGCGAGAGCGATGGCGCCAGCGAGGCTGCCGGTATCTTTGCCGATGCACTGCCCGTCATGACGGTGCCGGCCGGCATCGAGGTGGTGGCCGGCGAGCCGCACCAGGCAACGGCGAAAGGCACGATCGCGGCGATCGAGAAAGCCGTATCACTGGTGATCGATGGCGAGGCGCTTGGCGTCGTCACCAACCCGATCTCCAAAAGTGTGCTCTATGAAGCAGGCTTCCGCTTTCCCGGTCATACCGAGTTTCTGGCGGATCTCGCCGCCAAGGCGACAGGCCGTCCGGTCACGCCTGTGATGATGTTATCAGGACCGAAGCTCAAGGCTATTCCCGTCACCATCCATATTCCGGTTCGCGACGTGCCGCAGGCGCTGACGAGCGAACTGATCATGGAAACCTGCCGGATCGCCCATGAAGATCTGAGGCAGCGCTTCGGCATCGAGGCGCCGCGGCTTGCCGTTGCCGGCCTCAACCCGCATGCCGGCGAAGGCGGGGCAATGGGCAAGGAGGATGAGACCATCATCCGTCCGGCAATCGAGCGCCTTCGCGACGAGGGCATCGATGCGATCGGCCCCCTGCCCGCCGATACGATGTTCCATGACGAGGCGCGGGCGCGATACGACGTTGCCGTCTGCATGTATCACGATCAGGCGCTGATCCCGGCCAAGACACTCGGTTTCGACGACAGCGTCAACGTGACGCTGGGGCTTCCTTTCGTCCGCACATCGCCGGATCACGGCACTGCTTTCGGCATCGCCGGCAAAGGCTTGGCACGCGAGGAGAGCCTCGTCGCGGCGCTGAAGCTTGCCGCGCAGCTCGACCGCAGCATGGAAAGCCGCCGCTGATGGCAGCACTCGACGGTCTGCCGCCGCTTCGCGACGTTATCCAGCGTCATGGCCTGGATGCGCGCAAGGCGCTCGGCCAGAACTTCCTGCTCGACCTCAACCTCACCCAGAAGATCGCCCGCACGGCCGGCGCTCTCGAAGAAGCCACCGTCTTCGAGGTCGGCCCCGGTCCCGGCGGGCTGACGCGCGCGATCCTGGCGCTCGGCGCCAAGAAGGTGATCGCCGTCGAACGCGATGCGCGCTGCCTGCCGGCGCTCGCCGAAATCGCCGGTCATTATCCCGGCCGGCTTGACGTGATCGAAGGCGACGCGCTGAAGACCGATTTCGAGGCCCTGGTGCCGAAAGGTCCGGTCAAGATCATTGCCAACCTGCCCTATAATATCGGCACGCAGCTGCTGGTCAACTGGCTGCTGCCGAAGGCCTGGCCGCCGTTCTGGCAGTCGCTGACGCTGATGTTTCAAAAGGAAGTCGGCGAGCGTATCGTCGCCGCCGAGGATGACGATCACTACGGCCGTCTCGGCGTTCTCTGCGGCTGGCGGACGGAAGCTCGCATGGCCTTCGATGTTCCGCCGCAAGCCTTTACGCCGCCGCCGAAGGTAACGTCGACCGTCGTGCAGCTGCTTCCCCGGGAAAACCCTATTCCCTGCGCTGTCGGCAATCTGGAAAAGGTGACGCAAGCCGCCTTCGGCCAGCGCCGCAAGATGCTGCGTCAAAGCTTGAAGCCGCTCGGCGGTGAGAGCCTGCTCGTCAAGGCAGGGATCGACCCGGTGCGCCGGGCGGAGACCTTGTCCGTCGAGGAGTTCTGCCTGCTTGCGAATTCCCTTTAAAGCGACGGCGTCTCTTCCAGCAATCCACGGACGAAATCGAACATGCCATGGCGGCGGTCGCGGCGCAGGCGCTCGGCCTTGACGATCGACTGAACGGCATCGAAGGCGGCGTTGAGGTCGTCGTTGACGATGACGTAGTCATATTCGCGCCAATGGGCGATCTCGGCGCGACTGTTGGCCAGCCGCGTCTGGATGACCTCTTCCGAATCCTCGGCGCGGCGGTGCAACCGCGACTGCAGCTCGGTCATTGTCGGCGGAAGCACGAAGATAGAGACGACGTCGGCCGACATCTTCTCCTGCAATTGCTGAGCGCCCTGCCAATCGATGTCGAAAAGCATGTCGCGGCCCTCGGCCATGGCTTGCTCCACCGGCTCGCGCGGCGTGCCGTAGAAATTGCCATGCACCTCGGCCCATTCGAGCAGCGCGTCGCTATCGCGCAGCCGCTCGAACTCGCGCACGCTCTTGAAGTGGTAATGCACATCCTCGACTTCGCTCGGGCGGCGCTGGCGCGTGGTGACGCTGACGGAGAGGCCGATTTGCCTGTCCTGCTCCAGCAGCGTGCGCGCGATGGTGGACTTGCCGGCGCCCGACGGCGACGAGATAACAAGCATCAGACCGCGGCGGGCGATCTGGACGGGCGAGGATTTCGCCGGTTTCATGTCCTACTCCAAATTCTGGACCTGCTCGCGGAACTGGTCGATCACGACTTTCAGCTCGATGCCGGCGGCGGTGACCGCCGAAGCATTCGACTTCGAGCAGATGGTATTCGATTCGCGGTTAAATTCCTGTGCAAGGAAGTCCAGCCGGCGGCCGGCGGGGCCGCCTTTCACCAGAAGATCGCGTGCAGCGGCAATATGCGCCTTGAGCCGATCGATTTCCTCGCGCAGATCCGCCTTGGTCGCCAACAGCGCAGCTTCGGCGTGCAGCCTGTCGCGGTCGAGGGCAGCCATGCCGTCCATCAACAAAGTCACCTGTGCAGTAAGCCGCGCCGCGATCTCCTGCGGCGAGCGCGAGGGATCGCTCTCGATCACACGCGTCAAGCCTTCGATCGTGGCGACATGATCGAGAAGAATGCGGACGAGCGCCGATCCTTCCTGTTCGCGCATTGCCCTCAGATCGGAAAGAGCGGCCAGCAGGCCGGCGGCGATATCGGCGTCACGGGTGGCGAGCGCCTCTTCGCTATCCTCGCCTTCGCGGAATTCCACGATGCCGCGCACGAGAAGCAGCGTGTCGAGCTTCAGCGGCGCGGGGTCGATCATGCCTTCCAATTGCTCGCGCATGGCAAGCACGGCGGCAAGCGCTTGCCTGTTCAGCACCGCCTCGAAACGGTTCTCGTCAGCGGTAACCGACAGCGATGCCTGCAGGTTGCCGCGGCTGAAGCTTTCGCCGGCAAGGCGGCGAACCTCCGCCTCCATCCGTTCAAGCCCGGGCGGCAGGCGCAAGCGCAGGTCAAGGCCCTTGCCGTTGACCGAGCGCAGCTCCCATGCCCAGCGCCAGCGACCGCTCGTTCCCTCGCGCCGCGCAAAACCGGTCATGGACTGCAGAGCCATGCGAGCCTCCCGAAATCTGTCAGTTGATTTTCTTTTTCTTCGGCGGAACGACGGCCGCGCCATTATCTGCCGGCGGCTCCTCCGGCTGGCCGTCAACCGCTATGTTCGGATCCGAACCCTTGTCGGCCTCGAGCTTACGCCAGCGTTTGACATTGGCATTATGCTCCTCGAGCGTGGCCGCGAAGACGTGGCCGCCGGTGCCATCGGCGACGAAATAGAGATCCTGCGTCTTCCAGGGATTGGCGACGGCTTCCAGCGCATCCTTGCCGGGATTGGCGATCGGCGTCGGCGGCAGACCCTTGATGACATAGGTATTGTACGGCGTGTCCCGCTTCAGGTCCGACTGATAGATCGGCCGGTCGGCCGGTTTGCCTTCGCCGCCGAAGAGGCCATAGATGATCGTCGGGTCGGACTGCAGGCGCATGCCCTTGCCGAGCCGGTTGAGGAAGACGGAGGCGACATGGGCGCGCTCGTCGGGAACGCCAGTTTCCTTTTCGACGATCGAAGCGAGTGTCACGAATTCTTCTTTGGACCGTAGAGATAGCGACGCGTCACGCTTATCCCAGATCTGGTCGACGAGCTTTTGCTGTGCCGCCGCCATCTGCTGAATGATCTCCGAACGCTTGGTGCCGCGCGAGAATTTATAGGTATCCGGACGCAGGCTGCCCTCGCCCGGCAGCGCTGCCGGCAAATCGCCTTCCAGCACCGGATCGGCCAGCATGCGGTCGAACATCTGGCGGACCGTCAGGCCTTCGGGGAAGGATACGGAATAAAGGATAGACTTGCCCGATTTCAGAAGCTCCATGATATCGCTCATGGAAGCCTTCGCCTTGATCTCATATTCCCCGGCCTTCAGGCTCTCTCCGGCCGACAGATGCGTGGCTGTGAGATAACGGAAGATGCGGGCATCGGTAATGATGGCGTTGCGCTCGAGGTTCGAGGCGATTTCGGCCAGGCCAGCGCCGTTGCGAACGATGAAATTGGTGTTGGTCTGCAGCGGACCGGGGCTCTGATAGGTCGATTTGGCGTAGTAGAAGCCGATGACGGCAACGATGCAGACCAGAACGGCCATCGTCATGATGAAGTTCAGGAAAAGAACAACCTGGCTGCGGGCATTCTTGGACCGCTTCGGCGGCTCCGGAACGCGCTCCGGGCGCAGGGCCTCATTCGGCGATTTGGGGATGATCGGTCCCTTCTGCGCTTGCCGGCCGTTCTCGCCCTGCGGGGTATCGTTGCTCTGGTTCGTCGTATCGCTCACCGGCAATCCTCTAAAACTTGGCCTTCACTTCGCTATTTCGCGAAGCAATGCGGCAAAAGCAGGTCTACCGCCGCTCAATGACGCCGGTCACCTGCTGTGCTTTCGCACGCCCTGCCATGCGCGTGCAGGACGGCCTTGTCGACGGCGTCGGGATACCCGTGGGTATCCGCTAGGCGTAACGGCGCAGCACGAGCGATGCGTTCGTGCCGCCAAATCCGAACGAATTGGACAGCGCCACGTTGATTTCTCGCTCACGCGCCTTGTGCGGAACAAGATCGATCGCCGTCTCGCGTTCGGGATTGTCGAGATTGAGCGTCGGCGGCGCGACATTGTCGCGGATGGCGAGCGTGGCGAAGATCGTCTCGATGGCGCCGGCCGCGCCGAGAAGGTGGCCCGTCGCCGACTTGGTCGAGGACATGGAGATCTTCGACGCTGCGTTGCCGACCAGCCGCTCGACGGCACCGAGTTCGATCGTGTCGGCCATGGTCGACGTGCCGTGGGCGTTGATGTAGTCGATGTCGGCCGGCGTCAGCCCGGCGCGCTTCAGCGCCATCGCCATGCAACGGCCGGCACCCTCGCCGTCTTCGGACGGCGCAGTGATGTGATAGGCATCGCCCGACAGGCCGTAGCCGACGACTTCGGCGTAAATCTTCGCGCCGCGCGCCTTGGCGTGCTCCAGCTCCTCGAGCACGACGATGCCGGCGCCCTCGCCCATGACGAAGCCGTCACGGTCGCGGTCATAGGGGCGCGAAGCCTTCTGCGGATCGTCATTGTGCTGGGTCGACAGCGCCTTGCAGGCAGCAAAGCCTGCCAGCGAAATGCGGCTGACGGGGGATTCCGTGCCGCCGGCGACCATGACGTCGGCATCGCCAAGCGCGATCAGCCGCGCGGCATCGCCGATCGCATGCGCGCCCGTCGAGCAGGCGGTGACGACCGAATGATTGGGTCCGCGCAGCTTGTGGCGGATCGAAACCTGGCCGGAGACGAGGTTGATCAACCGGCCGGGAATGAAGAAGGGGGAGATGCGGCGCGGGCCCTTGTCGCGCAGGGTGTAGCCCGCCTCGACGATGCCTTCGATGCCGCCGATGCCGGAGCCGATCAGCACGCCGGTGGCGATCTGGTCCTCGTCGGTCTGGGGATGCCAGTCGGCATCGGCAAGCGCCATGTCGGCGGCGGCCATACCGTAGATGATGAAGGGATCGACCTTGCGCTGTTCCTTCAGCTCCATCCACTGATCGACATTGAAGGTGCCGTCGGCACCGTCACCGAGCGGGATACGGCAAGCGATCTTGGCGGGAAGGTCGTCAACCTCGAATTCGGTGACCAGACGGGCGCCGTTCTGGCCGGCAAGCAAGCGCGACCACGTGACCTCTGTTCCGCATCCCAAGGGTGATACCATGCCGGTACCGGTTATGACGACACGTCTCATCGCGTGCTTTCCCCCGTCTCTTATGTTCTATGGAGAAATATGCCGATAAGAAAAGGGCGGACTCCCGGCCCGCCCTTTCTCAAATGCACTGGATCAGGCCTGGGCCTTCTCAATAAACTTCACAGCATCGCCGACCGTCAGGATCGAGTCAGCGGCGTCGTCGGGAATTTCAACGCCGAATTCTTCTTCGAAAGCCATGACAAGTTCGACAGTGTCGAGCGAGTCAGCGCCCAGATCGTCGATAAAGCTGGCGCTCTCGACGACCTTGTCGGCATCGACGCCAAGATGATCAATAACAATTTTCTTTACGCGTTCTGCGATATCGCTCATGTCGGTTTCCTCGACCTTATGTCCTGATCGGCATGCCGTTACGGCATCCCTACCTGTTTCAGCCTGCGATGTTTTCAGACATCCTCGGCAAACTCGTTTACCCGGCTTCAGAGATGTCCCAGGCTTGCGAAAAGCCCGCCGGTCCGTCTGCTTTCTCGGGACGACTGTTCACAGTCATGGCCCGCTTAACATGCTTTATGTCTGCCGCAAAGCCAGAAAATCAACGCTTCGTGATTGCTCAACATGCTATTGCGGGAATTATTCCCGTGGCGATGGTTTGTCGTTTCAGATCATCGCCATGCCGCCGTTTACGTGCAGCGTCTGGCCGGTCATGTAAGCGGCCTCCGAGGAGGCGAGATAGGCGACGGCGGAGGCGACTTCGCCGCCCGTACCCATGCGCCGCATCGGGATTGCCCCCATGATCGCTTCCTTCTGCTTGTCGTTCAGCTTGCCAGTCATGGCGCTTTCGATGAAGCCGGGCGCGACGCAATTGACCGTCACGTTGCGGGTGGCGATCTCCTGCGCCAGCGATTTGGTGAAGCCGATCATGCCGGCCTTGGAGGCGCAGTAATTGGCCTGGCCTGGATTGCCGGTGACGCCGACGACGGAGGTGATGTTGATGATACGGCCATAGCGGCGGCGCATCATCGGATGCGTCAATTCGCGCGTCAGGCGGAAGGTCGCGGTCAGGTTTACTTCGAGAACGGCGTCCCAGTCCTCGTCGCTCATGCGCACGAAGAGACCGTCCTTGGTGATGCCGGCATTGTTGACCAGAATATCGACGCCTTCGAGATCGGCTTCCGCCTTCTGGCCGAGCGCCTTGACCTCGTCGCGGTCCGACAGGTTGGCCGGGAAGATCTTGACGCGCTCGCCGAGCTCGGCTGCCAGCGCTTCCAGCTTCTCGACGCGGGTGCCGTGCAGGCCGACGATCGCCCCCTGCTTATGAAGAAGGCGGGCGATTTCCTCGCCGATGCCGCCCGATGCGCCGGTGACGAGAGCCTTGCGGCCGGAAAGATCGAACATGGAAACGTTCCTTATTGTCTGGAGATAGCAATCAGGCCATGAGGGCGGCGACGGCCGCATCGATGTCGGCGGGACCATTGACCGAGACGCCGTTGATCGTTTTGTCGATGCGGCGGGCAAGACCGGTCAGCACCTTGCCGGAGCCGAGTTCATAAAGCGTCGTGACGCCGTTGCCGGCGAACCATTCCACCGTCTCACGCCAGCGGACCTGACCGGTCACTTGCTCGACCAAGAGACCCGCGATCTCGTCGGCGCCCGTGACGGGGGCTGCGCGGACATTGGCGATCAGCGGGACGACGGGGTCGGATTTGGCAACCGTTGCTAAGGCCTCGCGCATGGCGTCGGCGGCGGGCGCCATCAGCTTGGAATGGAAGGGAGCGGAAACCGGCAGCAGAATGGCGCGCTTGGCGCCCTTCTCGGTCGCAAGGCCGGCCGCCCTTTCGACGGCCGCTTTTTCACCCGAGATGACGATCTGGCCGCCACCATTGTCGTTGGCGATCTGGCAGGCGCCGGTGGCTGCGGCCGCCTCGCAGACGGCAACGACGTCGGCATGTTCGAGGCCGATGATCGCGGCCATGGCGCCGACGCCGACAGGAACGGCGGCCTGCATGGCATTGCCGCGGATCCGCAGCAGCCGCGCGGTATCGGAGAGCGAAAAGGTGCCGGCAGCGCAAAGTGCGGAATATTCGCCGAGCGAGTGGCCGGCGACATAGGCGACCTTCGACTTCAGATCCAGTCCCTTGGCCTCAAGAATGCGGACGACGGCGATCGACACGGCCATCAGGGCCGGCTGGGCATTCGCCGTCAAGGTCAGCGTGTCCTCGGGACCGTTGAACATGACATCCGAAAGCTTTTCACCGAGCGCTTCGTCGGCTTCCTCGAAAACGGCGCGCGCTTCCGCGAAATTCTCGGCGAGATCCTTGCCCATGCCAACGGCCTGGCTGCCCTGGCCGGGAAAAGTGAAAGCGATGGTCATTCTCGTATCCCTGGTTGCGCCCCGCGAGGCTATTTTGCCTCCAATTGACATTCTTTCCGGGAGAGTCAAGTGGCGGCAAGTTCTCTGCAAAGCCTTTCGCACCGGCACAAAAGCCCGGTTTTGCTCTTGCGCTCCGTCAAATCCGGCCTAGATTTGCGCGGGCACTTCCCAAGGCTTCCATCTCAAGATCGCTCCCCAAGGTTTTTCCCATGAAGTATAATTCGCTCGGCCGCACCGGCATCTCCGTTTCAGAAATTTGCCTCGGCACCATGACGTGGGGTTCGCAGAACAGCGAAACCGACGCTCATGCGCAGATGGATTACGCCGTCGAGAAGGGCGTCAATTTCTTCGATACCGCCGAGCTTTATCCGACCACCCCGGTCTCGGCGGAAACACAGGGCTGGACCGAAGATTACATCGGCAGCTGGTTCGGCAAGTCAGGCAAGCGCAGCGATATCGTGCTCGCCACCAAGGTCGCCGGCCGCGGCCGCGATTACCTGCGAGGCGGCGACGGCGCGGATGCAAAGAATATCCGACTGGCCCTGGAGGCCAGCCTGAAGCGGCTAAAGACCGATTACGTCGATCTCTATCAGATCCACTGGCCGAACCGCGGCCATTTCCACTTCCGCCAGAACTGGGGCTATAATCCCTTCAACCAGGACCGCGAACAGGCCGTCGCCAACATGCTCGACATCCTGGAAACGCTCGGCGCGCTGGTCAATGAAGGCAAGATCCGCGCGACCGGCCTTTCCAACGAAACCACCTGGGGCATCCAGAAATATCTGACGCTCGCAGAACAGAAGGGCCTGCCGCGCGTCGCCAGCGTCCAGAACGAATACAATCTGCTCTACCGCCATTTCGATCTCGACCTCGCCGAACTCTCGCATCATGAGGATGTCGGGCTGCTCGCCTATTCGCCGCTCGCCGGCGGCATCCTGACCGGCAAATATGTCGGCGGCGCCAGGCCGAAGGGCTCGCGCGGCTCGATCAACCACGATATCGGCGGCCGCCTGCAGCCGCTGCAGGAGCCGGCGACCAAGGCCTATCTGGAGATCGCAGCGCGATACGGGCTCGACCCGGCGGCAATGGCGCTCGCCTTCTGCCTGTCGAGACCCTTCATGGCGTCGGCCATCATCGGAGCGACCTCCATGGAGCAGTTGAAGGTCGATATCGGCGCGGCCGAGGTGAGGCTGTCGGACGAGGTGCTGGCGGAAATCGCCAAGGTGCACCGGCAGTATCCGCTGACGCTGTGACGGCTTCCGGAAGCTAAAGGAAGGGACGCACGCGTCCCTTCCTGAGCGTTCGCTGGGTCTAACCTTCAAAAAAACGATGGTAAGCGAATACAAACATAAAATTGCACGAATCCCGAAGTATTAATTTATAATTGCATTAGCCCTTATTTAAATAGATAATCTCGCCCGCCGGGCACATGAACTGTGCCCCTTCTTGGGGGGAGATTATCATGCATCACGGAAGCAAGAATTTCGATGTAACAGCGCCGCGCTCGCGCTTTTACCAAGGCGGCTTCGGCCGAATATTTGCCGATCTTGATCCATGGGCGCCAGAAGGCGTACCTGATCATCAGTTGGAAGAGCATTTTCTGAAGTTTGCGTCGGAAGAAATGGTCGAATTCCCCGGCAAAAAGCCGGAGGAGATCATTATCAGCGACAGCACGGCGGACGCCGGCAATCCCAATTCGCCGCTGAACTCTGCAATGCCATCCGGTTACGTATATTTCGGCCAGTTCATCGACCACGATCTGACGCTCGATGTAACGCCGCTCAGCGATGCCGAGCTCGATCCGAACCGCCTGCACAACTTCCGAACGCCTCGACTCGACCTCGACTGTCTTTACGGGATGGGACCGGATGCCCAGCCGCATCTCTATCAGCACGACAGCACGACCGGTGCCTTTACCGGCAAGCTGCTCGTAACGCCGATCACCGGCCCCGATCTCGGCACGCTTGCCGGCAAGCTCTTCGACTTGCAGCGAAACAGCGAGGGTAAAGCGCTGATCGGGGATCCGCGCAATGATGAGAACTCCATTGTCGCGCAAATCCATCTCGCCTTTACGCTCGCCCACAACAAGCTCGTCGACATTGCCTTTTCCAAGGCTCCGGCCGGCAAGCCGATCTCGGCAACGGAAGCCTTCAACCAGGCGCGCAAGACATTGCGCTGGCTTTATCAGTGGATCGTCTGGAACGACTTCCTGATGCGGATTGCCGACAAGGGCGTGCACAACGCAGCACTCGCACGCAAGAAGCAAGCGGACGGAAGGCATATCTGGAAGCCCGGTTATGACGACGTCTACTCATGGAAGAACCAGCCTTTCATGCCGCTCGAATTCTCCGTCGCCGCCTACCGTTTCGGCCATTCGATGGTTAGAAACGCCTACCAGACCAACGTGCGCAAGCCGCCGGCCGGCGTGGGAGTCTTTTTCCCGATCTTCAACAAGAACCATTCAAGCGACCTGATCAGCGGAAAGCCGCTCGACGTCCGGCGGGTACTGCAATGGGACTGGTTCTTCCAGATGAAGAGTTCCGTGCAGAACTTCCCGCAGCGGGCGCGCAAGATCGACACGAAGCTCTCGAACGCACTGATGTTCCTGTCCGAGGATCCACAGTCGCCTGCGGATCCGACCAAAGTGCTCAACGTTCTGGCTGCGCGCAACCTCACGCGCGGGGTGCGAATGAAACTTCCCTCCGGCCCCGATGTCGCCCGCCATCTCGGCGTGCCCGTCGTAGCGCTGAATGCGAAGGAGCCGGAAACGCTATGGTACTACATCCTCAAGGAAGCCGAGCAGACAGGCGGCAACCACCTGGGGGACGTGGGCTCCATCATCGTCTGCGCGACCTTCGCCGGGATCTTGAAAGGCGACCCGCTCTCCTGGTTCAACCAGCAACCTTTGTGGAGCCCCAATGACGACCCGCTGCTCAAGGATCAGTCCTTCAACGAGGACGGCGGAAACAAGGGCAATCCTCAATGGGGATTTCCTGCCATCATTCGAATGTCCGGCCTGCCATTCGACGGCTCACTCTTCTTCGTTCCTCAGCCGGCTCCTCCGCAGCCGGTGACAGCCTGAGGATTTCAGGTCAGCGATCTGCATGCGGCGGGGTTTTCCGCCGCGTGCACTTGCCTTTCCCGCAAAAATCCGTATAAGCCGCCCTGTTCGTTAACCCGGTCTTCTGGCTGGTGGCTGAACGGAGGGCCGGTTTCCTCGTGGAAATCGTTCGGAACGGAAGCGTTCCAGCCTCCCGTGTCTCCGCTCTCGACCGTCTCGGAAACGCTTTTCTTGCCTGGGTCCGCCCAATCAGGAGCAGTCGTTGAGGCTTAGCCGCCGAATATCGGGTTGAACCAAACGCAAGAAAGGCAAAGCTGTCATGGCTCTTTATGAACATGTATTCCTTGCCCGGCAGGATATTTCCGCTCAGCAGGTCGATGCCCTCGTAGAACAGTACAAGGGCGTGATCGAAGCTAACGGCGGTAAGGTCGGGCGCATCGAGAACTGGGGCCTCAAGTCCCTCACCTATCGCATCAAGAAGAACCGCAAGGCGCACTACGCGCTGATGGACATCGATGCACCGCCGGCTGCGATCCAGGAAATGGAGCGCCAGATGCGCATCAGCGAAGACGTTCTTCGCTACATGACCATCGCCGTCGAAAAGCACGAAGAAGGCCCGTCTGCCATGCTGCAGAAGCGCGACCGCGACGACCGCGGCCCGCGTGAAGGCGGCGATCGTGGCCCGCGCCGCGAATTCGGCGACCGTCCGCCGCGCCGTGACGGCGACTTCCAGCGTGGCCCGCGTCCGGATCGCGCTCCGCGCGAAGACCGTGCATAAGGAGATATAAGAATGTCTGAAGCTTCCTCCGCACCGGTCCGCCGCCCGTTCCATCGCCGCCGCAAGACCTGCCCGTTCTCCGGCGCAAACGCACCGCGGATCGACTACAAGGACGTACGCCTGCTGCAGCGCTACATTTCCGAGCGCGGCAAGATCGTTCCGTCCCGCATCACGGCCGTTTCCCAGAAGAAGCAGCGCGAACTCGCCCAGGCGATCAAGCGCGCCCGTTTCCTCGGCCTGCTGCCCTACGTCGTCGCCTGATCGGCTGACGCTATCACAATCGAGGGAAGGCATTCGTGCCTTCCCTTCTCCCTTCCGCGATGGGCGTGGATCGGAATTCTTAAAACCCATGTTGAGACGTTTCTGAATTCGATTCAGCAACACCTCTAACTGCTTGATGAAGCAGGACAGCGATCTTGAAACGACCGAACCTTAGAACGCTGCTGATCGGCGCACTCGCCGGATTGACCGCCGCCCTGCTGGTGCTGGGCGCGAGCATGCAGCCGTCGTTTTTCAGCGCGATCCTCTACACGGCCTCGGCGCTTCCGATCCTGATCGTCGGGCTCGGCTGGGGCAATGCCGCCGCGATTTCGGCCGTCGTCACCGCAGCCGCACTCGGCGCGGTCATGATCTCCCCCTCCTTCGCGCTCATCATGACGCTGGTGACGCTGCTGCCGGCCGGCTGGCTCAGCCATCTCGCCAATCTCGCACGTCCCGCCTCCGAGCTCGGCGGCCCTGACCATCTGCTTGCCTGGTACCCGCTCTCCGATATCCTGCTGCATCTCTGCGGCCTGGTGACGATCGCCGTCATCGTCATCGGCGTGATGATCGGCTATGGGCCCGAGGTCACCGATCCGATCGTCGATCTGCTGATCACCTCGGTCAAACAGCAGCAACCGGAATTCATGCCCGATCCGACGGCGACCGCGCAGACCAAATCGCTGATCCTGCTGATGCTGCCGGCGGTGCAAGGCGGCATGTGGGTCAGCATGCTGTTCGCAGCCTATTATTTCGCCGTGCGCATCGTCGCGGCATCAGGCCGGGGTCTTCGTCCGCGCGAGGACATTCCCTCATCGCTGCGCATGAACCGCAATTCGATCTTCATCTTCCTGGCCGGGCTAGCGGCCTGCTTCTTCGGCGGCGTCCCGGCGCTGCTCGGGGCGACCGTGATCGGTGCCTTCGGCGCCGGTTTCATGCTCTCCGGCTTCGCCTCGCTGCATTTCCGCACGCGTGGGAAGGACTGGCGCATACCGGCCCTCATCCTCTGCTACCTGGCTTCGATGCTCATGCTGCTGCCAGCTCTCCTCATCCTGGTCGTGGGTCTTAGCGATACGCGCAAGGCGATCGCGCTGACCCCGACGAAAGATGCCGATGCCCCCAAACAATCCGATACGAAAATCTGAGACACAAGAAAGGAAAAGAAAATGGAAGTCATCCTTCTCGAACGCATCTCCAAGCTCGGCCAGATGGGCGAAACCGTAAAGGTTCGCGACGGCTTTGCCCGTAACTACCTGCTGCCGCTCGGCAAGGCGCTGCGCGCCAACGCCGCCAACAAGACCCGCTTCGAAGCCGAGCGCGCGACGCTCGAAGCCCGCAACCTCGAGCGCAAGTCGGAAGCCCAGAAGGTCGCCGACGTCCTCGATGGCAAGTCTTTCATCGTTGTGCGTTCGGCCGGCGAAACCGGCCAGCTTTACGGCTCGGTCGCTGCCCGTGACGTCGTCGAGATTCTCGCCGCCGAAGGCTTCAACATCGGCCGCAACCAGGTTCACCTCAACACGCCGATCAAGTCGATCGGCCTGCACAAGGTCGAGCTGCAGCTGCATGCCGAAGTCGAAATCAACGTCGAGCTGAATGTTGCCCGTTCCGCCGAAGAGGCAGAACGCCAGGCCAAGGGCGAAGAACTCACCTCGGTTGACGCGATCTACGGCGTTGACGAAGACGCGCTCCGTCCGGAAGACTTCTTCGATCCGGAAGCCGACGGCGTCGACGAAGACGAAGCATAATATCGCCGGAGCGATCCGCGTGAGGGAAGCCCGGCCACCGCGCCGGGCTTTTTCGTTTCCGTTCGTTTGGTGCTCAGGCAGCCGCTGGATCATTTTTTACCGGGGGATTGTCTCGATGTTTTTGCTGCGTGCCCGATGTCATGGCGCTAACATCTCCTTCTCCGGAACGGACGAGCTGAGTCGGCTCCGTACCGTGTCCTCAGGGTGACACTACCAGTATTTCTCTTTTGTGGCGTTTGTGGCACCCCGGACTGTGGAGAAGTCGAACAATGGGCACAGGCGTTCAGGATTTAGGCGAGACCAGCCCCGCTCCGATCGCAGCCCCTTGATTTCTCCATCCGGAATTGCAAATCCGGAGTTGGAAAAAGACAGAACGGATGATGATGAACGACGCCGCTCGAAAGATTGCAGCCGTTGCTCCTTCGGAGCAGCACTATCGCGAAGCACCCAACAACATCGAAGCCGAGCAGGCGCTTCTGGGTGCCATCCTGATGAACAACGACGCCTATTACCGGGTGTCGGATTTCCTCAAGCCGATCCATCTCTACGAGCCGCTGCACCGGAAGATCTTCGAGGTTGCCGGCGACATCATCCGCATGGGCAAGATCGCCAACCCGGTGACGATCAAGACCTTCCTGAAAGCCGACGAGAAGGTCGGCGACATGACCGTCTCGCAATATCTGGCAAGCCTCGTCAGCAACGCGGTCACCGTCATCAATGCCGAGGACTATGGCCGGGCGATCTATGATCTCGCATTGCGCCGGGCGCTGATCACAATCGGCGAGGATGTCGTCAACATCGCTTACGACGCGCCGCTCGACATGCCGCCGCAGTCGCAGATCGAGGATACCGAGCGCCGCCTCTTCGAACTCGCCGAAAACGGCCGCTACGACGGCGGCTTCCAATCCTTCAACGATGCCGTCGCGCTGGCGATCGACATGGCGGCCGTCGCCAAGGAACGCGACGGCGGGCTTTCGGGCATCTCCACCGGCATCCATTCGCTGGATGCCAAGATGGGCGGCCTGCAGCGTTCGGACTTGATCATCCTGGCCGGGCGCCCCGGTATGGGCAAGACCTCGCTCGCCACCAACATCGCGTATAACATCGCCGCCGCCTATGAGGGTGAGGTGCAGTCGGACGGCAGCATGAAGGCCAAGAACGGCGGCGTCGTCGGCTTCTATTCGCTCGAAATGTCGTCTGAACAGCTCGCCACCCGTATCATCTCCGAACAGACGGAAGTCTCCTCCTCGAAGATCCGCCGCGGCGACATCAACGATGCGGATTTCGAAAAGCTCGTCGCCTGCTCGATGATGATGCAGAAGGTGCCGCTCTATATCGACCAGACCGGCGGTATCTCGATCGCCCAGCTTTCGGCGCGCGCGCGCCGCCTCAAGCGCCAGCGCGGCCTCGACGTGCTCGTGGTCGACTACGTGCAGCTGATGACCGGCTCGGGCAAATCGAGCGACAACCGCGTCCAGGAAATCACCCAGATCACCACCGGCCTGAAGGCGCTCGGCAAGGAACTCAACGTTCCGATCATCGCGCTGTCTCAGCTATCCCGCCAGGTCGAAAGCCGCGATGACAAGCGCCCGCAGCTTTCCGACCTTCGCGAATCCGGCTCGATCGAACAGGACGCCGACGTCGTGCTCTTCGTGTTCCGCGAGGAATATTACGTCAAGAACCAGGAGCCGCGCGATCCCCACGATCCGAAATATCCGGAATGGGAAGCGCTGTTCGACAAGGTGAAGGGCACGGCCGACGTCATCATCGCCAAGCAGCGTCACGGGCCGACCGGCACGGTGAAGCTCGCCTTCCAGGCAGAGTTCACCCGTTTCGCCGATCTCGCCGATCCTTCCTTCATACAGTACGAGGAACATTGACGCGGTTCCCGCGTCGATTTCCTTAGAACCCGGCGACCCGTAACAAGGCAACCGTTGCGACGCCAATTGCGACACTGACAAGCATGGGGAGACGGCGCGCGGCGATCGCCGTTGCCGCGCAAGCCAAGGTCTCTGCCCAGCCGGCCGCAAAAGCGGTCGGGGCAATGATCGCCATCAGCACGGCCGGCGGGATGGCCTCGATCGCCGTTCTGCGCCGCTCATCCATCTCGACATGACGGATCAGGACGAGGCCGCTGATGCGGGTGAATACCGTTGCGGCGGCCATCGCGAGGATGGCGATCATGGTGTTGAGGTCGAGCGTCATGCCGCCTGCTCCCGTGCCCTGCCCTGCCAGAGCGCCGTTGCCAGCCCGGCCAGAGCGCCGGCGGCGATATACCAGACCCCCGGCACGAAGTGATGGATCGCAACAGATGCGACTCCGCTCGCAGCAAGGACGGCGCCGGTTTCCGGCCCTTTCCAGAAACCCATGACGAGCACGATGAAGACGGCCGGAAAGGCGAAGTCGAGGCCGATGACCGCTGGATTGCCGAGAAAGGCGCCGAGCAGTGCGCCCGCCAGCGAAGAGCCGACCCAGGTGAGGTAGAAAGGCGCGACGATGCCGGCATACCAGGCCGGTGTCAGCCGCGTGCTGCCGGCGCGGAATTCCGCCATGGCCCAGAGCTCGTCGGCGAGGAAGAGCATGGCGGCATAACGTTTGACGCCGGAGAAAGACTGCATCTTCGTGCCGATCGACGCGCTCATCAGCACATGGCGGATATTGACCAGGAGGGCTGCGAAGCCGACACCGATCCAGCTTGCCGGGTGCGTCCAGATATCCATGGCCACGAATTGCGAACCGCCTGCAAAGACCAGCGCGCTCATCAACCCCGTTTCCAGCGGCGAAAGCCCCTTGGCGGCCGCGACCGCGCCGAAAACGAGGCCGATCGGCAAGACGGCGACAACAAGCGGAAAAATGGCGCGCATTCCGGCAAGAAATTCGCCGGATGGCCGGCTGTGCTGCAACATGGCAACCTCCTGATCAAGATCGCGGAGGGTTAACTCAGGCGGCCATGGCTGTATTGAACGAAAGTGATCAGCCCGTGCGGAATTGGCCGGGCGTCACACCCGTGCGCGCCTTGAAGTGCCGGGTGAAATGCGCCTGATCGGCAAAACCGCATTCGAGCGCGATATCGGCCGGCATGCGTCCCTGCCGCAGCAGCCGGCGGGCCACCTGCACGCGCCGGTCCGTCAGAAAAGCGTGGGGGGTGATGTGATATTCCTTGCGGAAGGCGCGGATGAGGTGGGCGCGGCTCAGACCCGCCACGCCAGCCAGTTCCTCGAGGCCGACGTCGCTGTCGAAGTTCTCGACGAGGTATTCGCGGGCGCGGGCGACCGCGCTTCGTTCCTTCGTATCGACGGGAACGATGATCGCGCTGCCGTGGCGCGCAAAGATCGCCGCCAGCACCGAAAACATTCCCTCATCGGACTCCAGCGCGCCGGCGCCGCTCTCGAGCGTTCGATGGGCGGCGTGAAAGGCATTGGCAAGCTGTGGATCGCGCGGAAGCCCGCCGGGGAAAGACGGCGTCGCATGAAAGGCCTTGCCGGTGACATCTTCGAGGATATCAACGAACAGCTTCATGTCGGGATAGATCATCCGGTAGCGATAGCCCTCGCCGCCAGGAGCGCCGTCATGGATCACACCGGGATCGATGAGATAAAGGTCGCCCGGGCCGGTTTCTTCCCGCCTGCCGCTCAGAGTGGCGATCTGGCTACCGCTTTCTATCGCGCCGATGCTGAAGGTATCATGCGCATGCGGCGCATATTCATGCGTCAGGAAGGTGGCGCTCAAACACTCCATGTCGCGGAAGCGGCTATCCCGCCAGAAGCGGGCCGATTCCACGTTCGCAAGCGGCATGGCTTCGGCCGCCTCTTTTTGCGATACGTTCTGCATCCACCAAGATTATCGCGGAAGCGCGCACGCGTCTTGAACAAAAGTGATCGTGGGACAGGCAAAGGGTGTTATGTCACCGCCTGCGCTTTCCCTCGGCGATCATGCTCTTTAAACTAGACTGGCTAAAGCGATTTCCTTTCATTACTTCACGGCGATTCATGACAGATTTTCCCATCCCCTTCGAAGATGACGATCTTTTCGCTTCCGCGGGCCTGCGGCTGACCGTCGATCTGACTGCGCTCACCGAGAACTGGCGCGACATGGCGCGGCGCTCCGGCGCTGCGCGCGCCGCGGCCGTCGTCAAGGCGGACGCCTACGGCATGGGCATCGAGGATGCCGGCGAAGCGCTCTACCTCACGGGCGCCAGGGATTTTTTCGTTGCAACCGTCGATGAAGGGGTGACGCTTCGTCTCTATGCGCCCGAGGCGCGCATCTTCGTGCTCTCGGGCATATGGCCGGGCACCGAACGGCGCTTCTTCGAGAACGATCTGGTGCCGGTGATCTCCTCCGACGAGCAGCTTGCCTTCTGGATGGCTGTGCTTGCCGATTATGGCGATTACCCTTGCGCGCTGCATGTCGATACAGGCTTCAACCGGCTGGGGCTGCACATCGACGATGCGCTGGCGCTTGCCGACGACGTCTCGCGGCCGGCAAGCTTTGCGCCGGTGCTCGTCATGAGCCACCTCGCCTGCGGCGACGATCCCGGCCATGCGATGAACCGGCGCCAGCTCGAATCATTCCGCAGGGTTAGCGCGGCCTATGAAGGCATCGATTCAAGTCTTGCCGCCTCCGCCGGAATTTTTCTCGGCGAAGACTATCACTTCGACCTGACCCGTCCCGGCATCTCGCTCTATGGAGGCGAAGCGGTCAGCGGCATGGCGAACCCGATGCGCCCGGTCGCCACCGCGGAAGCACGCGTCATCCAGGTACGGACGGTCGAAGCCGGCGAGACCGTCAGCTACGGGCGGGCGCTGCAGCTTCACCGCGACAGCCGGCTGGCGATCGTCTCGGCCGGTTATGCCGACGGCTATCTGCGCAGCCAGTCGAGCGGCGGCGTGCCCCTGCGCCAGGCCGTGCCGCAGGGCGGGCAAGGCTTCATCGCCGGACACAAGGTGCCCGTCGCGGGCCGGATCACCATGGATCTGACGATCTTCGACATCACCGACCTGCCGGACAATGCCGTACGCGCCGGCGATTATGTCGAGCTGTTCGGAAAGAACATGTCGCTCGACGAGGTGGCGCGGGCAGCAGGCACCATCGGATACGAGATCCTGACCAGCATGGGGCTGCGCCACGAACGGCGCTACGTGGCCGAGGAGTAGAGTTTGCTGTCAGCGGCTGCTGAGCGCGAGACGGACGCCGAGCGCCACGAAAAGCGCACAGAGACCGCGATCGAGCCACCGTCCGATTTTTTCGTTGTGCCTCAAAACATCTGCAAGGCGCCCGCCGAGAAGGACGAGCGGCGGCTCGATGAAGGCCGCGACGGCGATGATGAGCCCTCCATGCAGCATGAGCTGAGCCCAGGTGGGCCCTGCCCCTTCGACGACGAATTGCGGCAGGAACGCCAAGAAGAATATCGCCACTTTCGGATTGAGCAGCGACACCAGGATTCCCTGCCGATAGATCCTTGCCGCCGGCAGTTTTTCATCCGCTGCCTTCATCAGGCCGCTGCCGCCACCGGCGCGCAAAGCCTGGATGCCTAACCAGACGAGATAGGCAGCGCCGATCCATTTGACCGTGGAGAAAGCGAAAGCCGAGGCGGCGAGAACGGCGGACAGGCCGAGCGCCGCCATCAGAACATGCAGGCAGGCACCCGACCAGACGCCCAACAGCGCGGAGAAGCCGGCGCGTTTCCCGCCGCGCATCGTGTGGCCGAGGATGAAGGCGATGTCGGGGCCTGGCGAGAGGTTGAGCAAAACCGCCGCCGACAGAAATGCAAGCCAATGAGTCAGCGAATAATCGAACATCTTCCGCCATCCTGGATAAGCAGAGCGGGAAACATAGGCACGGCGACCACTGATGGGGAAATCATTAGTTTTGATCCGTCGCGATAGCCATTATCTCAAGCACGACAATGATTCGATGAAGCACGCGACGCTTCATCTTGATAACTCGACTGAAAGAGCGATTGATGGCGAAGGCCAGGACACAGTTCATCTGCCAGAATTGCGGCGCGGTCCATAACCGCTGGGCCGGCAAATGCGATGGTTGCGGCGAGTGGAACACGATCGTCGAAGAGGATCCGATGGGCGGGATCGGCTCCGGCCCCGGCAAGACGCCGAAGAAGGGCCGCCCTGTCACGCTGACGGCACTCTCCGGCGAGATCGAGGAGGCCCCGCGCATCCATACCGCCATGTCGGAGCTCGATCGGGCACTCGGCGGCGGCTTCGTGCGCGGTTCGGCAGTGCTGATCGGCGGCGATCCGGGCATCGGGAAGTCGACGCTGCTGATGCAGGCGGCTGCCGCGCTTGCACGGCGCGGCCACAAGATCATCTACGTCTCCGGCGAAGAAGCGGTGGCGCAGGTCCGCCTCAGGGCGCAGCGTCTTGCCGCGGCCGATACCGACGTCATGCTGGCGGCGGAAACCAATGTCGAGGATATTCTGGCGACGCTTGCCGAAGGCAAGCGGCCGGATCTCGTCATCATCGATTCCATCCAGACGCTGTGGAGCGAACTGGCCGAATCCGCGCCGGGAACGGTGACGCAGGTGCGCACCGGCGTGCAGTCGATGATCCGCTTCGCCAAGCAGACGGGTGCAGCCATGGTGCTCGTCGGGCATGTGACCAAGGACGGGCAGATCGCCGGTCCGCGCGTGGTCGAGCACATGGTCGATGCCGTACTCTATTTCGAAGGCGATCGCGGCCATCACTACCGCATCCTGCGCACGGTCAAGAACCGCTTCGGTCCGACCGACGAGATCGGCGTCTTCGAAATGTCCGACAGAGGTTTGCGCGAAGTCGCCAACCCATCCGAACTCTTTCTCGGCGAGCGCAACGAAAAATCGCCGGGTGCGGCTGTCTTTGCCGGCATGGAGGGCACGCGTCCCGTGCTCGTCGAAGTGCAGGCGCTGGTGGCGCCGACCTCGCTCGGCACGCCGCGGCGCGCCGTCGTCGGCTGGGATTCGGCCCGGCTGTCGATGATTCTGGCCGTACTCGAAGCCCATTGCGGCGTCAGGCTCGGCCAGCACGACGTCTATCTCAACGTCGCCGGCGGTTACCGCATCTCCGAACCGGCCGCCGATCTCGCCGTCGCCTCGGCGCTGGTTTCCTCGCTTGCCGGTATTGCCCTTCCTGCCGATTGCGTCTATTTCGGCGAAGTCAGCCTGTCGGGCGCCATCCGGCCGGTTGCGCACACCGCCCAGCGCCTCAAGGAAGCCGAGAAGCTGGGTTTTTCCGCAGCACTGCTTCCGTCCGCCTCCGCCGAACTGCCGAAGAATTCGGGCGGGCGCTGGAGCGAGGTGGAAAGCCTGCCGGATCTGGTCGCGCGCATCGCCGGCTCGAAGGGGGCGCTGCGTGTGGAAGACGAGGTTTGATCCTTTCATTGCCAAGATTGGTGATGATATAGGAGGCACACGATAAGGCGCGACACGGCCGCCAAGCGGCAGTCCTGGAGTTGAATTTACATGCCCATTACGATTTTCGACGGTATTGTCATCGGCGTCGTGCTCTTCTCCGCCGTGCTGGCGATGGTCCGCGGCTTTTCGCGCGAGATCCTCTCGATCGCAAGCTGGGGCGGCTCTGCCGCCGCCGCCTACTACCTCTACCCCTATCTGTTGCCCTACGCGAAGAAATACACCGACGACGACCGCATCGCGATCGTCGGCTCGGCAGCAGTCGTCTTCCTCATCGCGCTCATCGTCATCTCCTTCATCACGATGAAGATCGCCGATTTCATCATCGACAGCCGCATCGGCGCGCTCGACCGCACGCTGGGCTTCCTGTTCGGCGCCGCGCGCGGCGTGCTCCTCCTGGTCGTCGCCGTCGCCTTCTGGAACTGGCTCGTCGATGTCGACCACCGCCCGGCCTGGGTCAATGAAGCCAAGTCGAAGCCGTTCCTGGATTCGATGGTCGTGAAGCTGAAGGCGGTTCTGCCGGAGCAATTTGCCCAGATGATACCGGAAAGCATCCGTGATAAGCTGCAGCCGCAGGCACAGGGTACCGAGGGCGCCAACCCGCCGGCCGGCGAGCAAGCCCCGGCGGAAGACGCACCGGCAGCGCCCACAGACGGCGCTCAGCAGCCGGCGAATTGACACAGTGTTCAGCAGCTTGACTCGCCTTTCGGCAATTGCCATTTGAGCGGGACGTGAAATAAGGGTCCGGCCGGGCATTCCAGCTCCGCCGGACCCAAGCCGTTTCAGAGCCGGAAAACGGGCTTTGAAAGCGGATGTCGTTCAAGATGAAGTTATCGGAAATCCGTGCGATGTCCGGTATCATGCTATTGGTAATGCCGATCCATTCTTGTGAGAGCAGAGGCCCGCAGAAATGAACCAGTCCCATTCCTTCCCGACCGACGATCCGCTCGACGGAGATACGCTGCATGAGGAATGCGGCGTTTTCGGAATTCTGGGACATCCTGACGCCGCGACGCTTACGGCTCTCGGCCTGCACGCGCTGCAGCATCGCGGACAGGAAGCGGCCGGCATCGTCTCCTTCGACGGCAAGCGCTTCTATCAGGAGCGCCATATGGGCCTCGTCGGCGACCACTATACCAATCCGATGACGCTCGCCCGCCTGCCGGGCGGCATGTCGATCGGCCATACGCGCTATTCCACAACCGGCGAAGTGGCGATGCGCAACGTGCAGCCGCTGTTTGCCGAACTGGAGGAAGGCGGCATCGCCATTGCCCATAACGGCAATTTCACCAACGGCCTGACGCTGCGCCGCCAGATCATCGCCACCGGCGCCATCTGTCAGTCGACTTCCGATACCGAAGTCGTCCTCCACCTCATCGCCCGCTCCCGCCATACGTCCACAGCCGACCGCTTCATCGACGCCATCCGCCAGATGGAAGGCGGCTATTCGATGCTCGCCATGACGCGCACCAAGCTGATCGCCGCGCGCGACCCGACCGGCATCCGCCCGCTTGTCATGGGTGAGTTGGACGGCAAGCCGATCTTCTGTTCGGAAACCTGCGCGCTCGACATCATCGGCGCCAAGTTCATCCGCGACGTGGAAAACGGCGAAGTCATCATCTGCGAAATCCAGCCCGACGGCTCGATCAGCATCGATGCCCGCAAGCCCAGCAAGCCGCAGCCGGAGCGCCTCTGCCTGTTCGAATATGTCTATTTCGCCCGGCCGGATTCGGTCGTCGGCGGCCGGAACGTCTATACGACGCGCAAGAACATGGGCATGAACCTCGCCAAGGAAGCGCCGGTCGAGGCCGACGTCGTCGTGCCGGTGCCGGATGGCGGCACGCCCGCAGCGCTCGGTTATGCGCAGGAAAGCGGCATCCCCTTCGAATACGGCATCATCCGCAACCATTATGTCGGTCGCACCTTCATCGAGCCGACGCAGCAGATCCGCGCCTTCGGCGTGAAGCTGAAGCATTCGGCCAACCGGGCGATGATCCAAGGCAAGCGCGTCGTGCTGGTCGATGATTCCATCGTGCGCGGTACGACGTCGCTGAAGATTGTACAGATGATCCGCGAGGCCGGCGCCCGCGAAGTCCATATCCGCGTCGCCAGCCCGATGATCTTCTTCCCCGACTTTTACGGCATCGATACGCCGGACGCCGATAAGCTGCTCGCCAACCAGTATGCCGATGTCGAAGCCATGGCCAAGTATATCGGCGCGGATTCGCTGGCCTTCCTGTCGATCAACGGCCTCTATCGCGCCGTCGGCGGCGAGGACCGCAACCCGGCCCGCCCGCAGTTCACCGATCACTATTTCACCGGCGACTATCCGACCCGCCTGCTGGACAAGAACGGCGAGTCGATGGGCAACAAGATTTCCATGCTTGCGAGCAACGGCTGAGCCGCTTCCGTTTTGACTTTCCCGTTGGAGGGGCCTATTGCGCCCCTCACCTTTCCAAGCACATCCGGAACCCGGGCAGATGAACATCAATCTTGAAGGCAGGATCGCGCTGGTGACAGGCGCATCGCGCGGCATCGGCTACTTCACGGCACTGGAACTCGCCAAGGCCGGCGCCCATGTGATCGCCTGCGCGCGCACGGTCGGCGGATTGGAAGATCTCGACGATGCGATCAAGGCCATCGGCGGCAGCGCGACACTCGTGCCGTTCGATCTTGCCGACATGAACGCGATCGATGCGCTCGGCGGCTCGATCTTCGAGCGCTGGGGCAAGCTCGACATCCTCGTCGCCAATGCCGGCGTGCTCGGCGTAATTTCACCGATCGGCCATATCGAGGCGAAGGTCTTCGAAAAGGTCATGACCATCAACGTCACCGCGACATGGCGGCTGATCCGCTCGGTCGATCCGCTGCTCGCCCGCTCGGATGCCGGCCGCGCCGTCATCCTGTCCTCGGGAGCAGCCCACAAATGCCGTCCCTTCTGGGGCGCCTACTCCGCTTCCAAGGCTGCCGTCGAGGCCTTAGCCCGCACCTGGGCCGGCGAAACGCAATCGACGCCGCTGCGCATCACCAGCGTCGATCCGGGCGCAACCCGCACGGCGATGCGCGCCCAGGCCGTGCCGGGCGAAGATCCGCAGACGCTGCCGCATCCCTCCGAGGTCGCCAGGGCGATCCTGCCGCTGCTCGGCCCCGGCGTGACCGAGACGGGCAAGCTGTTTATCGTCCGCGAGAACAAGCTGGTGGATTACCGGCTGCCCGGATAATCCAGTGATCGAGAAGGAAATTTGGACAACAGAGGACTTTGATGTGATGGGCTGGCACGACTGCCGCCTCTATTCAGTCTCGCTTCCAAATGAAAACTTCGAGTTCAAAATCGACATCGACTACATTTTCAAATGGGAAAGACGAGGCGATCTTTTCACAGGCTTTTGGGTGTCGGAATGCGACCTCACCTTTCACAATGTCTCCGATTTTAAGATCGCGATCGAACCCGAAAACACTATTCCGACAATCATATCGGATATCACACGGGAAAATATGCGCCCTACTCCCAACGGTGACTTTTTCGTCTGGGATTACGAGATCAAGTTTGATAAAGGTGTGATCCGCTTTTCGGCAACAGGCTTCACTCAAAAATTGCGTTCTCAACCGGTATTCTCCGAGACGCAAGATCTCAACAACCGCTAACGACTTGACCGTGACGCAGGATCGAATTCGCTGTTTCGGATCGCTTTATTCTCCTTGACCAAATGCCATTCCCGCGCCATAAAACGCGGCATGAAAACGGTTATCTGCATTATCTGCGGAAAGATTATTCGCTAGCGCAAGCGCTGGCCTGGCCGTTTTCGTCTCCCAAATAGTCAAGATGCGAAACGCCCCGGCCCGCCGGTTGCGATATTTTCTGAACGTGCGTTTTGGGAGAGTGAAATGGGCGGCACGCCGGAACTGAAGCTGTACAATACGCTGACGCGGGAGAAATCGGCCTTCAAGCCGATCGATGCCGAGAATGTCCGCATGTATGTCTGCGGCCCGACCGTCTATGATTTCGCCCATATCGGCAATGCGCGGCCGGTCATCGTCTTCGACGTGCTGTTTCGGCTGCTGCGGCATGTCTACGGCGAAAATCATGTCACCTATGCCCGCAACATCACCGACGTCGACGACAAGATCAACGGGCGGGCGTTGAGAGATCATCCCGGCCTGCCGCTGAACGACGCGATCCGCGCGGTCACGGAAAAGACCGAGACCCAGTTTCACGCCGATGTCGCCGAGCTCGGCTGCCTGGAGCCGAACGTCGAGCCACGCGCCACCGACAATATCGAAGAAATGATCGAGATCATCGGGAAGCTGATCTCCAACGGTCATGCCTATGTCGCATCTGGCGAAGTGCTGTTCGACACCAGGTCCATGGCCGATTACGGCCAGCTTTCGAAGCGCCCGCTCGACGAGCAGCAGGCCGGCGCCCGCGTCGCCGTCGATGCGCATAAGAAGAACCCCGGCGATTTCGTGCTCTGGAAACTGTCGAGCCATAACGAACCCGGCTGGGAGAGCCCCTGGGGCCGCGGCCGGCCCGGCTGGCATATCGAGTGCTCCGCAATGAGCCGGCGCTATCTCGGCGATATCTTCGACATTCACGGCGGCGGGCTGGACCTGATCTTCCCGCATCATGAAAACGAGATCGCCCAGTCGCGCTGCGCCCACGGCACCGAGGTGATGGCGAATGTCTGGATGCATAACGGCTTCGTGCAGGTCGAAGGCCGCAAGATGTCGAAGTCCGAAGGTAATTTCGTCACCATCCACGATCTGCTGCACACGCAGATTTTCGGCGGCCGCAAATGGCCGGGCGAAGTGCTGCGCCTCGCGATGCTGATGACCCATTACCGCGAGCCGATCGATTTCTCGATCAAGCGCCTGGAAGAAGCCGAACGTCTGCTCGCCAAATGGCCGGCGACGGAGCCCGGCGATGCCGAACCTGACGAGAGCGTGCTGAATGCGCTCGCCGACGACCTCAACACGGTGGCGGCGGTGCAGGCCTTGCATGCGCTGGCGCAGGCCGCCTATACGGATCCCGCCGCAGGCGCCCGTTTTGCCGCAACGGCTGCCCTCCTCGGCCTGTTGCCGAAGAAAGCCGAAATCGACGAAGCCGTCGCAGCGGCGGTCGATGCGCTTGTTGCCATGCGCCTGGAAATGCTGAAGGCGAAGAATTTCGCCGAAGCCGACAAGATCCGCGACGAACTGACGGCCAAGGGCATCCAGCTGAAGGACGGCAAGGATCCGGCGACGGGCGAGCGGGTGACGACGTGGGAGATGAAGCGGTAGATGGGTTGGGCGGCAAGAGATACCCCCCTCTGCCCTGCCGGGCATCTCCCCCACAAGGAGGGAGATCGGCTGGGGGCGCCCGCTCGCCAGGGCATCAGCCCGGCACTAGGCGGCTTCCGCCATCTGAGGCATTTAAACGAGTCGAGAGGCCGCTGCTATCCGATCTCCCCCCTTGTGGGGGAGATGCCCGGCAGGGCAGAGGGGGGTATAGCCCAGCGCGAGAGACCGGACATGTCGCACACACCAGTTCCGTCGCAACGACGGGCAAATGCCCGGCGCATGCGCAAGGCTATGACCGATGCTGAACTGAAGCTCTGGAACGAAGTTCGCGCCCATCGCCTGATGGGCCTTAGTTTTCGCAGGCAGATGCCGATCGCAGGTTATATCGTCGATTTCGCCTGCCCCACTCACCGCCTGATCGTCGAAATAGACGGTTCGCAGCACGGTCATAGCGCGAACGCTTCTTACGACGACAACAGGACCCAGCGCCTTCAAGCAGACGGCTGGATTGTTCTTCGTTTCTGGAATGACGATATCCTCCAGGATATCGACAACGTGTGCAGCCACATCATCCGTACCATCGGGAAGGACCTGCCATGACCACCTATACCGGCGGATGCCAGTGCGGTGCGGTGCGTTTTCGCGTCAGCGGCGAACTGAAGGACTCCTCGATCTGTCATTGCCGCATGTGCCAGAAGGCGTTCGGAGCCTATTATGCGCCGCTGGTTTCGGTGCGCGGCGCCGCGTTCGAATGGACGCGGGGAGCGCGCAAGAAATTCCGCTCCTCCAATTTCGTCGAGCGCGGCTTCTGCGGCGATTGCGGCACGCCGCTGACCTATGAGGCGCCCGATGGAATGGCGGTTGCCGCCGGCGCGTTCGACGATCCCTCGCTACTGCCGCCGACCATCCAGTGGGGCGTGGAAGGCAAGATTGCCTTCGTCGATCATCTGCATGAACTGCCCGGAGAAAGAACCGAGGCCGATTTAACGGCAGGCTCCTTCCTGCATGAACTCGTTTCCTATCAACATCCCGACCATGATACGTCGGTCTGGCCGCCGGAGGATCGCGCTTGAGCGAAGTCACGACCTATACCGGCGGATGCCAGTGCGGCGCGGTGCGTTACCGCGCGCACGGCGAACTCGGCTATCCCCATGTCTGCCATTGCCGCATGTGCCAGAAGGCGGCCGGCAACTATTTCCTGCCGCTCGCCGCAGCAAAGCATCAGGATTTCGACTTGACCCGCGGCGAGCCGAAATGGTTCCGCTCTTCCGATCTCGTGCGGCGCGGCTTCTGCGGAGATTGCGGCACGCCGCTCTTCTACGATATTCCGGAAGCGGACTTCATCAACATCGCGCTCGGCTCACTCGATGATCCCGATGCGGTTCGGCCCGTGATGCAATCCAACACCGGCCGCAGGATGTCCTGGTTTCACGCCCTCGACCGGCTGCCTGTGGAAGCCGAGCCTGAAACGCCCGACCGCGAGAACGCGATCGCGGCAAGCAACCATCAGCACCCGGACCACGATACGATAAGCTGGCCGTTCGGAGAAACCCCATGACGGATAAGATCAGAACAGGTGGATGCCAGTGCGGCGCCGTGCGCTTCCGCATATCAGGCAAGCTGGGGCGCCCCTCGATCTGCCATTGCCGCATGTGCCAGAAGCAGTTCGGCGGCTTCTTCTCCGCGCTCGTCACCGCGCCGGAGGAAGGAATGGAATGGACGCGCGGCGAGCCGAGCTACTTCCAGTCCTCGGTCAATATCGACCGCGGCTTCTGCAGCCATTGCGGTACGCCGATGACCTATCGCCATCCCGGCGGCCTCGAGCTTGCGATCGGCACTTTCGACGACCGCAGCGATCTCGCTCCGCAGATCCAGGTCAATTATGATGCCCGCCTGCCCTGGGTCGTAGAGATCTTCGACGCGCCGGTGCTGAAGGATCAGGATTTTTACGCGCGGCAGGAAGCGATCATCTCCTTCCAACACCCCGATCACGATACTGAAGTCTGGCCCGCGAAAGGCGTGAAGATATGACCGAGATACTGCGCAGCCTCTATCCCGAAATCGAAGCCTATGCCTCCGGCCACCTCGATGTCGGCGATGGTCATGTGATCTATTGGGAGCGTTCGGGAACCCCGGGCGCCAAGCCCGCCGTCTTCCTGCATGGCGGCCCGGGCGGCGGCTTCTCGCCGGCCCATCGCCGGCTTTTCGATCCCGCCCTCTATGACGTCATGCTTTTCGATCAGCGCGGCTGCGGCAGGTCCACGCCGCATGCCGAACTCAACGCCAATACGACCTGGCACCTCGTTGCCGATATCGAGCGGCTACGCGAGATGGTCGGCGTCGAGAAATGGCAAGTGTTCGGCGGCTCCTGGGGTTCGACACTGGCGCTTGCCTATGCCGAAAAACATCCGGAACGGGTCTCCGAGCTCATCCTGCGCGGCATCTATACGCTGACCAAGGCCGAGCTCGACTGGTACTATCAGTTCGGCGTCTCGGAAATGTTCCCCGAGAAGTGGGAACGCTTCATCGCTCCGATCCCGGTGGAAGAACGCCACGAGATGATGCATGCCTATCATCGCCGCCTGACGCATGAGGACAGGAATGTGCGCCTTGAAGCCGCGCAGGCCTGGAGCATCTGGGAAGGCGAAACGATCACGCTTCTGCCGGAGCCTTCGACGAGCGGCAAATTCGAGGAGCCGGACTTCGCCTATGCATTCGCCCGCATCGAGAACCATTTCTTCGTCAATGCCGGCTGGATGGATGAAGGGCAGTTGATCCGCGACGCCGGCAAGCTGAAAGATATTCCCGGCGTCATCGTGCACGGCCGCTACGACATGCCCTGCCCGGCCAAATATGCCTGGCTGCTGCACAAGGCCTGGCCGAAGGCGGAGTTCCACCTGATCGAGGGTGCGGGGCACGCTTATTCGGAGCCGGGCATTCTCGACCAGCTGATCCGGGCGACGGATAAGTTCGCAGGGAAGTTGGATTAACTGTCCTGAACAGGGCAGCCCCTCACCCTAGCCCTCTCCCCGCGCGCGGGGAGAGGGGACGTGCCCTGCGAAACGGTGCGGCATGTCCCTTCTCCCCGTCAGAACGGGGAGAAGGTGGCGGCAGCCGGATGAGGGGCAGCATCCGCATTCCACCAACACCCGCCTGCCGGGAGGAAACGACATGAAAGAACGCATCTACCTCTTCGATACGACGCTTCGGGACGGGCAGCAGACGCCCGGCATCGATTTTTCCGTCGAGGACAAGATTGCGATCGCCGCCATGCTGGATGAGTTCGGCCTGGACTACGTCGAGGGCGGGTATCCCGGCGCCAATCCCACGGATACCGCCTTCTTCAGCGAGAAGCGCACCAGCCAAGCCCGCTTCGTCGCCTTCGGCATGACGAAGCGGGCGGGTGTTTCGGTCTCCAACGATCCGGGCCTTGCCGGGCTGCTGCAGTCGAAATCCGACGCCATCTGTTTCGTCGCCAAGAGCTGGGATTATCATGTCGCGGTGGCGCTCGGCTGCACCAATGAAGAAAACCTCGAAAGCATCGCCGAAAGCGTCAAGGCGGCGGTCGGCGCCGGCAAAGAAGCGATCGTCGACTGCGAACATTTCTTCGACGGCTTCAAGGCCAATCCGGCCTATGCGCTTGACTGCGCCAAGACCGCCTATGAGAGCGGCGCCCGCTGGGTGGTGCTCTGCGACACCAATGGCGGCACGCAGCCGCCGGAGGTCCGCGCCATCGTCGAGGCGGTGATCGCTTCAGGCGTGCCCGGCCGCTGTCTCGGCATCCATGCCCATAACGACACCGGCCAGGCCGTCGCCAATTCATTGGCCGCGGTCGAAGCCGGCGTCCGACAGATCCAGGGCACCTTGAACGGCATCGGTGAGCGCTGCGGCAATGCCAATCTGGTGACGCTGATCCCGACCCTGGCGCTGAAGAGCGCCTACAACACACGTTTCGAAACGGCGATCGACGAGGAGCGGCTGCTGAATCTCACCCGGCTGTCGCACGCCTTCGACGAGCTTCTCAACCGCTCGCCGGATCACCAGATGCCTTATGTCGGCGCTTCCGCCTTCGCCACCAAGGCCGGCATCCATGCTTCGGCTCTGTTGAAAGATCCGCGCACATACGAACACGTGCCGCCAGAAAGCGTCGGCAATTTCCGAAAGGTGATGGTCTCCGATCAGGGCGGCAAGGCGAATTTCATCAACGCGCTGAAGCGGCGCGGCATCATCGTCGCCAAGGACGACCCGAAGCTCGACCTCCTGATCTCGATCGTCAAGGAACGAGAATCCATCGGCTATGCCTATGAGGGCGCCGATGCAAGCTTCGAGCTCCTGGCGCATCGCACGCTCGGCACCATCCCGGAATTCTTCACCATCGAAGGCTTCCGAGTGATGATCGAGCGCCGCTTCGACAGTCTCGGCCGCGTGAAAATCGTCTCGGAAGCGGTGGTCAAGATCACCATCGATGGACAGACGCTGATGTCGGTTGCCGATGCCGAAGGCCCGGTCAACGCGCTCGACTTGGCGCTGCGCAAGGATTTCGGCAAGTATCAACACGAGATCGACGATCTGGTGCTCGCCGATTTCAAGGTGCGTATCCTCAATGGCGGCACGGAGGCGATTACCCGCGTGCTGATCGAATCCACCGACAGCGACGGCGTGCGCTGGTGGACGGTCGGCGTCTCGGAAAATATCATCGACGCCTCCTTCCAGGCACTGATGGATTCGGTCATCTACAAGCTGATGAAGAACCGGCAGCTGGCCGGCAAGATAGCGGCGGAATAAGATTTTCCGCCGGTTCGGCGAGAATATCCGGATCTGCACCCGGAAATCGCAAGCCGCGTTTGGTCCATCGTCGCGTCTTGCGCTTCAAATCCTCTCACCGTTCATTCAACGAAATGAATTGGCCTATTCACGGCGCTTAAGCTAGGCCGGATCAGAAGAAGAACAAAGATGGAAACACCCGATGTCCACCGACGCATCCGTTCCGCTGATCAAGAACGAAGATAGTCCACGCGGTTTTGCCTTCGCGCTGACGGCCTATCTGCTCTGGGGCTTCCTGCCGTTTTACATGAAGGCGGTAGCGCATATTCCGCCGTCCGAGGTGATCGCGCATCGCATCATCTGGTCGCTGCCGCTGGCAGGCATCGTGCTGATCCTGCTCGGGCGCACCGCCGATATCAGCGCAGCACTGCGCTCGCCGCGCATGCTGGCCATGGCGGCGTTGACGGCGTCGCTGATCACCGTCAACTGGGGCACCTATGTCTGGGCGATCGGCGCCGGCCATTCGCTCGATGCAGCACTTGGCTATTTCATCAATCCGCTGTTCAGCATCTTCCTCGGCGCGGTGCTCCTCAAGGAGAAGCTGCAGCCGCTGCAGATCGCGGCAATTGCGCTTGCGGGGCTCGCCGTCGCCATTCTCGCCTTCGATAGCGGCGGCATTCCATGGGTGGCGCTGACGCTGGCTGTCAGCTGGGGTTTTTATGCTTTGCTGCGCAAGACACTGCCACTCGGGCCGAACCAGGGGTTCTTCCTCGAGGTGCTGATCCTCAGCGGGCCGGCCCTACTCTATATACTCTATCTCGAATTCAGCAGCGGCCTGGGGCATTTTTACCGCACCGGTCTTGCCGACACAGCCCTGCTGCTCGGCTGCGGCGTCGTGACCGCCGTGCCGCTGATGATCTATGCGAACGGCGCCAAGCTCCTGAAGCTCTCGACGATCGGCATCATGCAATATATCGCGCCGACGATGATCTTCCTGATCGCCGTGTTCGCCTTTGAAGAGCCGCTCGGCACGGCGCGCATGATCGCCTTCCCGCTGATCTGGGCGGGGCTGTTCTTCTACAGCTGGTCGATGCTCAAAGGGAGCCGCGGAAGGATGTAGCCGTTGCGCTCGTCTCGACCCGACCGACTTGGCTCAAAGCCAGGACAGCAGAGCTGTGCGGACCAGGATTCCGGCCAGTGCGCTGAAGACTGCGACGCCTGCTACCGAGCGGAGCGCCGGCACCGAAGCGATAAGAATGGAGAGGCCAGGAAGGTCAAGAGGGTTTAGCAGAAATGCGGATCCGTGAATGATTTTCTCTGGCGTAAGACTCAGTTCCTTGTGGGCGTCGAGTAACAGCGTGACCGTTGCGCTCGATCCTGCCAGGCACTTTGTGAGGAAGAACAGCACATCCTGCTGCGAGGCGCCGAGCAGCTGAAGCAATGGCTGCGCAACGGACGTGAAAGCCGAAAGTGCGCCTGTATTTTGGGTCAGCCTTACCAGGGCAAGTGAGATCACGAGCACCGGCAGGATCGCAGCAATGACGCCAATGGCATCTGCGCCGCCGCGATTGATCGCGGCCAGCAGATCGCGCCTGACGACGTCGTGGTCATCCGCCCTGTCGCAGGAACAGATCTTTCCAGGCAAGGAACGGCGGCCGACGATCCAACCGGCGAGAGTGGACGCAGCGAGCGCCCCGCAAATGCCGTTCATTATGATCGAGCCGGGATCGACACCGAGGCTTGCGAGCGGAAAACTGGCATTCGCCGGCGCCGCCGCAAGCACCGCGGCAAAGGCCGCGGCCATAAATTTCTCCGACGTTCTTTTATGCGCCATCAGCGTCAGGGCAGCGACCGGGGCAGCCGAACTCACGAGGCTGAGCTGGATGATTGCCAAAACCCCAAAACCGTCCAGACCGAAAGGTCTGAACAGCGGGTTTACCTTGCCGGCGATTGATCGCAACGCGCTCACGCTCTCGAGGTAGCGCATCAGCGAAAATGTCACGATCATGAGAGGCAGAAAGGTGAATATCGCGATGTCGACGGCACTTCGCCCGGCATCCAGGATGGCGGTTATCAGAATTGTCATGGAAACGAATGGCTCGATGGCCGGGTGAACGCACGGCCGGCTTGATGGAGGAAGCAGGCTCCGGATTCGATGCCGGAGCCTGGTCGTTCAGACTCTATTCCGGTTTGAAAGCTTCATCGAAGAAGCGGACGACCTCGGCATAGGCCTGCATGCGGTGGCTCTCCATCAGGGCCAGATGTGTCGCCTCCCCGATTTCCACCCATCGCCTGTAGGAGGCGCCGGTCAGCTGCTCGAAATAGGCCCGCGCCAGATCAAGCGGAACGTCGATGTCCCATTCGCCGTGCAACAGCAGCACCGGCGCGCGAATCTCGCTCGGTTGATAATATGGGGTTCCAGCTCTCCAGTAGGTGCGGATGTCTTGGATCGGCCCGTTGGTGGCGCGAAGTTTGCCTTGCTCCCTATCGTCTTGCGACGTCTCCTCCGAGAGGGTCAATTCCGACCAGAGATCGAACCAACCCTCGGGCACAAGACGTTCACGCGCGTATTCAGGTGCGGTGCCCAGCCAACGCGCCAGGGCCGCTTTGACGGGAACAAGCCTGTAGGAGCCGAGGGAACCGCCCTGGTCGATGGGAATGGGAACGTCACTCAGCCATTGTGGCGCCAGCAGCGCGAGCTTGACGACCTTGTCGGCGTTGCGAGCAGCATATGCGCCGGCTACGGTACCGCCCCACGACATTGCGAACACGTTGACAGCCTTCAGGCCCCGAAGTCGAAGCACGAACTCGACAGCCGTTGCGAAGTCGGTGACGCCCGTGTCGGTGGAAACAAGGGGCGGGTTGAGATCGGGCTGCGCCTGCATTTCCGGTGGACGGGTCGATTTTCCGTAGCCCCGGACATCGACGGCAAAGACGTCGAACCCATGATGCGCGAGGAAGTCGATGAAGGACATTCCATTGAAGGGAACGTCGTAAAGACTTCCGGACGAGAAGGTCGCTCCATGCACCATCACGATTGTTTTCTCCGCAAGAAAGACTTTGTGGTCCTTCCTTCGCTTATTGCGCAGATAGAGCTTGATGCCCCCGGTTCCGCTGTCGACGTAATGCTCGTCGAATACGATCTGACTGGCGTCAAAAGCTGACGATGCGAGCTCGTTGTTAGACATAGGACCATCTGAATTTTTCGCCGTCGCGGGTGACATAACCAGCAGACGAACCGGGGAAATGCGTGGAGAAGTACATGGCGCGATTATCAGCTGCGAGTTCGAGGACGCGTTGTCTGGACTGGGCAGCCTGATCCAGGAATTCGCAGAAGACCGTGTTGAGGTCGGGCCGTTCCACCTGGATCGGATGGTGCATGACATCGCCGGCGAAGATTGCCGCTTCATTGTCCGCCTCCAGCATAACGGACATATGGCCGATGCTGTGCCCAGGCGTCGGCAAGAAGATGAATCGATCGAGGAAAGGACCGCCTGCGCTGTCGATGAAATCGGCAAGCCCCGCCTCGATCACCGGCCTTACACTGTCTTCATAGACGCCGAGGCTGGGAATGTTGACGTCGTTGTGACTCGCCGTCGACGCGTAATATTCCTGCTCGGCGCGTGGGAAGACGTAGCGGGCGTTTTTGAAAGTCGGGATCCATCGTCCGTGCTGAAGCACGGTATTCCAGCCGGAATGATCGACGTGGAGATGGGTATTGATGACGAAGTCGACATCTTCGGGCTCGACACCCGCTTGACGCAGCCTATCGAGAAACGGAATGGTCTGACGATGGAAGCCGGAATTGCGCGGTCTCTCCTTGTCGTTCCCCGAGCCCGTGTCGATGAGGATGACGTGGTCGGGCGTGATGACAAGCCAGCTATGAATGCTCACTACAAGGGCATCGCGGCCCTCTTCCATATCGACGGCGGAAAGCCGCGGCTCGACCGCCTTGATCTCCTCAGATCCGGCAGTCGGGTAGAGGAATGAGGGCGGAACGTCGTGAAGGTACTGCTCCTGCACCTTTCTCACTGTCACGCCGGCAATACGATATTCCTTTCCAAGATCGCTCATGGAATTCCTTTCGAGTTGAACTGGAACCGGGACAGCGCTGTCTGATGGCTATGGACAGTAAGAAGGATTCATGCAACGATCAAATCGATGAATGAAATTGTCTCCATTGATCATTTCAATTTGTGGTCTTTCGACCTCAATCTGCTGGTCGCGTTCGATGCGCTCATGAAGGAGCGGAGCGTGACGAAAGCTGCTGTTCGCCTGAAAATCCAGCAACCCGCTATGAGCCACAATCTCGGCACTCTCCGGACATTGCTGCAAGATGAGCTGTTTGTGCGTGTCGGCCAGGTCATGCAGCCGACTCATCGGGCGCTGCGTTTCGCCGAAGCCGTAGAGCAGATACTCAGCCGCACGCAGCAGGCGATCGTAACGCCGGCAGTCTTCGAGCCCGATCAGGCCGAGCAGATATTCCGCATCGGCTTTTCCAGCGAGCTTGAGGTGCTGCTCGTGCCGCGCCTCGCCGCTATGTTGAACGAGACAGCCCCCGGTATTAAAGTGCTTGCGCGAGCGGTCGACCCGGAGCTGGTCCACAAGCTTCTGGACGACAATGTCATCGACCTCGGCGTCGGTTGCTACGATGACGGCAACAACAGACACCGGCGGACCCTGCTGTTCGAGCAATCGCTAATGTGTTGCTACAATCCTGAGCTTCTCGATCTTCCCGAAACTTTGGACCGGGACAGCTATGTCGGGCTGAGGCATGCACTCGTTTCCCAGAAGGACGCCATCGAAGGCTGCATCGATGACGCGTTGAAGCGGATCAACGTGCGACTGGACGTGTCGGTAGCAGCGCCGGAATTCCTGACCGTGCTTACCGCCGTCCTGGAAGCGCCCCTGATCGCGACCCTGCCGACCAGGATCGTGAAGCGGTATGCCGGCCTTTTCGGCTTGGCGACCGCCGAGGTTCCCCTTGATTTAACGGTGAGCCCGATATCGATGGTCTGGTCGGCGGCAAGTGACAATGATCCCGCCAATCAATGGATGCGATCTCAGGTGACCCGGCTTGTTTCGGCCTACAGCTGAATATGCCGGCCACAAGGCTGGGCAATCCGGGGCTCTTGCCCACCTACATCTTCGAGATCACCTCGTCCTCGCCGTCGCGATCGGCGGCGAGCTGGGCCGCCTGGGCCATGATCGCCGGAAT
Source organism: Rhizobium sp. R339 (assembly GCF_002211395.1). Taxonomy (NCBI): domain Bacteria; kingdom Pseudomonadati; phylum Pseudomonadota; class Alphaproteobacteria; order Hyphomicrobiales; family Rhizobiaceae; genus Rhizobium; species Rhizobium sp. R339. The sequence goes on along the minus strand of NZ_LOKV01000024.1, from coordinate 21,155 downwards.
GATGCCGGAGACATCGTCGACGATCAGCGGCTGCACCCGGTGGGCCGTGTGCAGGAAGCCTTCCCCGGTCATGTGGCGCAGCAGTTCCATCATCGGATCCCAGAAGCCGTTGATATTGGCAAAGACCATCGGCTTCTCGTGACGCCCGAGCTGCGCCCAGGTCATGATCTCGACGATCTCTTCCAGCGTGCCGATGCCGCCCGGCAGCGCGACGAAGGCGTCCGAGCGCTCGAACATCGTATGTTTGCGCGCATGCATGTCAGGGGTTACAATGAGTTCGTTGAGCTGACCGAGCGAGTGGCGCGTCGCTTCCATATCGATCAGGAACTCCGGAATAATGCCGGTGACCTGACCGCCGCCTGAAAGCACGCCGCTTGCAACCGCGCCCATGATGCCTTTGGTGCCTCCGCCATAGACGAGGCGCAGGCCGTATTCGGCGATCTCTCTTCCGAGAGCACGCCCGGCCGCCATGTGTGAGGGATCGCGTCCCGGCCTGGAGCCGCAGTAAACGCAGATGGATCGAATCGATACAGATTGCTCGGTCATAGAGGCGAAACAACTATTCCATTTCAATGCAGTCAAGAAAATTGACTGAAAAGCAGCGTGCCTAGCTTGCCTAATTGCTTTGAATGCTTGTGAAAAGCAACGGGAATCGCTAGCAATTTTAGGTACTACGGCAAATTGCCGCCTTGGGAGACATAATGATGAAAAACCGTGCCGGCTTGCTGGCCCTTGCAGTGCTCGTAATCGCAATCTTACTGATGGTGTTTTTCGTCATGCCGCGCATCGGCGGCGATGCAACCAAGATCGGCGACACAATCAACCAGGCGAGCACGGACCTCAAGAACACGGTTAACGAGGCGGCAAAGACTTCCCGTTCCTCCGTGGCCGATTCGGCTGCCGTCGCCGAACAGGTGGGCCGCCTTTCCGCCGACGCCGGCACTTCGCTTAGCGAACTTAGGACACTGTTTGCCGACGGCAAGGGGCCGGCCGTCGATGTCTTCACCGCCGCCAAGACCAAGGCCGTCAACGCGCTGACCGCACTTGCCAATTTTGCGGCTCCCGACGGCGCCGATCCCGCGACGCAGACCGTGGCCGCCAAGGCCAAGGACGGCGGCGCGAAGGCGCTCGCCATCGTTCAGGCGCTTCCGGAGAATGCCGCCGATGCGCTTGCCGCCATCGCCAAGGCCGAGGCGGCGCTGACCGGTGCGCCCGAGCCTGCGGCCAATACGGCGGCGCAGAATACCGGCCCGAAGCTTCCGGCCTTCGACGTCCTGCGCGTCGAGCCCGACGGCTCGACCGTCATTGCTGGCTCGGCCGAACCGAACAGCAAGCTCGAGGTGCTCGACGGCGAAAAGGTGGTGACGACGGCCGATGTCGATGGGAGCGGCGATTTTGCCGCCGTCCTGGATAACCCGCTTACGGCGGGCGATCACCAGCTGGTGCTGAAGGCAACCGGCAAGGATGGCAAAAGCACGCTTTCCGAAGAGGTCGCGACCATTTCCGTGCCGAAGGACGGCAACGGCGCCAACCTGCTTGCCATGGTTTCCAAACCCGGTGCGGCGAGCCGCATCATCACCGCGCCGAAAGCTGGAACCGAGGTTGCCGATGCCTCCAATGCACCGGCTGCGGGCACTGCGGCTTCCTCTGAGGCGCCCGCTGCGACCCCCGCTCCAACAGGCGAGCTGGCGCTGCAGACGCCGGGCCTGCCCGACGCCTCCCCCGGCAGCGCCAATAGCGCGCCCGCCGCGCCAGGCGCGGCGGAACCCGACAAGGCGGCCGTGCCTGATGTGATGGTCAATGCCGTCGAGATCGAGGGCAACAAGATCTTCATCGCCGGCACGACGCGCGCCAATGCCAAGGTCCTCGGCTATGCCGACGACAGCCTCATCGGCCAGGATACGGCCGGCTCCGACGGCCATTTCGTCATTGACGGCGTGGCGGCACTCTCGGTCGGCGACCACAAGATCCGCGTCGATGTCGTCGATCCCGCCGGCAAGGTGATCGTGCGCGCCGCCGTGACTTTCAACCGCCCGGCGGGCGATCAGGTCAGGGTCGCAGCGCAATCGGCTCCGGTCGATGCGAACGGCGCCTCTTCGCTCGTCCCCCTCGACGAGGGCGAGCTCGGCAAGCGCAAGGCCGAGGCCGGCAAGGCCTTCGGCCTGCTGAAGGGCCTGTTTGCCGATGGCAAGCAGCCTGGCGCCGAGCAGCTTGCGGCCGCCCGCTCGGCAACGGAATTTGCCCTGCGCTCGGTGGTGGATTTCCGCCCCGAAGCGGACGCGCCCGACACGTTCAAGCGGGCATCCGGCGCCGCCTCGCAGACGGCCTCCACGGCGCTGACCCTGCTTCAGGGCCTGCCGAAGGATGCGAAATCGGTCGGGGCGTCTATCGACCGGCTCGGCGCGCTGATTGCAGAACTCAACGCTGCGTCCGCGCCGGCCGCACCGGCTGCACCCGCCTCCAACGATGCAGCGAGCAACGAGCCGAAGACGATCGAGCAGGCGCCGCTGACGGCAAACAATGCCGCGGTCATCATCCGCCGCGGCGATACGCTCTGGCAGATCTCGCGCCGCACCTATGGGCTGGGCGTGCGTTACACGACGATCTACATGGCCAACGAGGACAAGATCATCAATCCCGATCGCATCCGCCCCGGCCAGATCTTCGGCCTGCCGAAGGACGCCCTGCCGAACGCCGAAGAGCTGCACCGCAAACGCCTTTCCCGCGAGCACCTCTAAGGCCAGCAAAAACCATCTGGACGAGCCGGGCGGGTAACCGCCCGGCTTACCTTTTCCAGAACCCCGCCTCGTTGCATTCGTCCGGCCGGCACCCTATCTGGCGATGGCGGCTCCGGGTCACGGGAACGCTTTCAGATATGTCCCACGGTCCGGGCTTTGCCGGGCATCGAAGCGCCGCCATCGCGGCAAGTCCCATCCGGACTGGAGACAGGCATGGCAAACGGCAAAACAGTCTCGGAATCCCATCTCCTCAGGACGCTTCTCAACCTCTGGCCCTATATGTGGCCGGCCGGCCGGGCCGATCTGAAGATGCGCGTCGTCTGGGCTTCGGTCTACCTGCTGATCTCCAAGTTCGTCCTGCTGCTCGTCCCCTATTTCTTCAAATGGTCGACCGATGCGCTGAACGGCAGGATGGATCTCGCCGGCACCGTGCCGCCGCTGCTTGCCGGCGCCATCGCGCTTGTCATCGCCTATAACGTCACCCGGCTGATCCAGCTTGGCCTCAACCAGTTGCGCGACGCGCTGTTTGCCAGTGTCGGGCAGCATGCGGTGCGCCAACTTGCGTACAGAACCTTCGTGCACATGCACGAGCTGTCGCTGCGCTTTCATCTGGAGCGCAAGACCGGCGGGCTCTCGCGCATCATCGAGCGCGGCACCAAGGGCATCGAGACGATCGTGCGCTTCACGATCCTCAATTCGGTGCCAACAGTCATCGAATTCCTGCTGACGGCGGCGATCTTCTGGTGGGGCTACGGCTTCTCCTATCTCGCCGTCACCGCCTTTACGGTCTGGGCCTATATCTGGTTCACGATCCGCGCATCCGACTGGCGCATCGCCATCCGCCGGTCGATGAACGATAGCGATACCGACGCCAACACCAAGGCGATCGACTCCCTCCTCAATTTCGAGACCGTCAAATATTTCGGCAATGAGGAGATGGAGGCGAAACGCTTCGACAAGTCGATGGAGCGCTACGAGAAGGCGGCGACCGACGTCTGGACCTCGCTCGGCTGGTTGAACTTCGGCCAGGGCGTCATCTTCGGCATCGGCACCACGATCATGCTGGTGCTGTCGGCGCTGGCGGTGCAGCGCGGCGAGCAGACGGTCGGCGATTTCGTCTTCGTCAATTCGATGCTGCTGCAGCTTGCCGCACCGCTCAATTTCATCGGCTTCGTCTATCGCGAAATCCGCCAGGGGCTGACCGACATCGAGCAGATGTTCGAGCTTCTGGAAGTGGAAGCCGAGGTCGTCGACGCGCCCGATGCGGCCGAGCTTCGCATCGGTCAGGGCGCGATCTCCTTCAAGGACGTGCATTTCGCCTATGATCCGGCACGCCCCATCCTGAAAGGCATTTCCTTCGAGGTGCCGGCCGGCAAGACGGTCGCCGTCGTCGGCCCGTCGGGCGCCGGCAAATCGACGCTGTCGCGCCTGCTTTACCGTTTTTATGATATCCAGAGCGGCACGATCACCGTCGACGGCCAGGATATTCGCTCCGTGACGCAGAAGAGCTTGCGCTCGGTGATCGGCATGGTGCCGCAGGATACGGTGCTCTTCAACGACACGGTCGCCTACAATATCCGCTACGGCCGCACGTCAGCCAGCGACGGCGAAGTCTATGCGGCGGCCGAGGTGGCGCAGATCGCCCATTTCATCGAAATGCTGCCGGAGGGTTTCGAGACCAAGGTCGGCGAGCGCGGACTCAAACTTTCGGGCGGCGAGAAGCAGCGGGTGGCGATCGCCCGCACCATCCTGAAGGCGCCGCCGATCCTGATCCTCGACGAAGCGACCTCGGCGCTCGACACGACGACGGAACGCGAAATCCAGACGGCGCTCGATGTCGTTTCGAAAAATCGGACGACACTGGTCATCGCCCACCGGCTTTCGACCGTCATCGGCGCCGACGAGATCATCGTGCTCAAAAACGGCGAGATCGCCGAACGCGGAACGCATGCGGTCCTCCTCGAAAAGAACGGCCTCTATGCCTCGATGTGGAACCGCCAGCGCGAGGCGACGCAGGCCGAGGAACATCTGAAGCAGGTGCGCGAAAGCGACGACATGGGCGTCGTCACGCGGCTTGCCCCGGCAAACTAATCGGGAACCCGAATGCCGCCGCCGGCTTTTGTTGTTCAGAACCCTGGCATGCGAGCCGGGGTTGAGCCCGCAGCATTGCCGAGAAGGCGGTTTTTCGCTAACCAGCAAAAAACGACAACGCAAGGAGACCGGCAACCATGAGCCTGTTCGACACGGTTCGCAACACGATCGTCCCCGTGCATAAGGAGGGGTATCCCTTCGTCGCAGCCTTCTTCGTCGCCTCGCTGGTGCTCGGCTGGATCTTCAAGCCGCTCTTCTGGATCGGCATGATCTTCACGCTGTGGTGCGCTTATTTCTTCCGTGACCCCGAGCGCTTGACGCCCCAGGACGACGATCTGGTAATCTCTCCGGCCGACGGCAAGGTCTCGGCAATCCAAATGGTGACGCCGCCGGCCGAGCTGAACCTCGGCTCCGAGCCGATGCTGCGCATCTCGGTCTTCATGAACGTTTTCAATTGCCACGTGAACCGGGCGCCGATGCGCGGGCGGATCGTCAGCATCAACTACCGCTCCGGCAGCTTCGTCAACGCCGAACTCGACAAGGCGAGCGAGGACAATGAACGCAACGGACTGGTGATCGAAACGGCTCACGGCCAGATCGGCGTCGTTCAGATCGCCGGCCTCGTCGCCCGACGGATCCTCTGCTGGGCGAACCCCAACGAGCCGGTGGATGCCGGCGAGCGCTTCGGGCTGATCCGTTTCGGCTCGCGGCTCGACGTCTTCCTACCCGCAGGCGCTGCGCCGCGCGTGTCGCTCGGCCAGACCGCGATTGCGGGGGAAACCGTCATCGCCGAATTCGCCTCCGCCAAGGGCCCCATCATCAGCCGCCGCAGCTAGGAAGATTGGAACGCGATATGGAAACGCCCTTTCCGCCTTTCGAACCCAACGGACCCGATGATTCTGCACGCGGTCCGCGTCTGCGCGAAATCCCGTTTCGGCTGGTCTTTCCGAACCTCATCACCATCCTGGCGATCTGTGCCGGATTGACCGGCATCCGGCTCGCTTTCGAAAACCGTTACGAGCTCGCCGTCGCCATGGTGCTGCTCGCCGCCTTCCTCGATGGTATCGATGGGCGCGTGGCGCGGCTGATGAAGGCGACCTCCAAGTTCGGCGCGCAGATGGATTCGCTTGCCGATATCGTCAATTTCGGGGTCGCGCCCGCGCTCGTCGTCTATGTCTTCGCGCTCGACCAAGCCCGCTCGCTCGGCTGGATCGCCGCGCTGATCTATGCAATCGCCGCCGGGCTTCGGCTTGCCCGCTTCAATGTCATGGCCGAACGCGAAAACAAGGCGACCTGGCAGTCGGAATATTTTGTCGGCGTACCGGCGCCTGCCGGCGCTATGCTCGTGCTGCTGCCGGTCTATCTCGGCTTCCTCGGCCTCGCGACCGACCGCACCTTCGCCTATATCTCGTCGATCTATACCGTGTGCATCGCCTTCCTGCTGATCAGCCGGCTGCCGGTCTGGTCCGGGAAATCGGAAGGCAACCGGCTGCGGCGCGATCTGGTGCTGCCGATGATGCTCGGCGTCGTGCTCTATGTGGCCCTGCTGATGAGCTACACCTGGGAGGTGATGGTCTTCACCGTTGCCGCCTACCTCGTATCGCTTCCCTTCGGCGCGCGCAAATGGCGCCGGAAATACGGGACGCTGACGATCGAGGAACCGGGCGTCGGCGACGACGACATCGGCCGGCACATCTGACTCTAAAGCACTCCCGATTTCTCCAGGTCGCGGAAATAGTCCTCTCCCCTCATTCCCGGCGAAAAGTGCCATGGCTTTTTTTCCGGAAAAGCCTCCACGCGCTTTTATTGGAACCACCCCCTTCAGTAAGTATTAACCAACGTAGGCTTCAGTTAAGCCTCGCGAATTATGGTGCGTGTTTACAATTCCTGATAAGCGACGTCGCCGTTTTGTCGCTATTTTTGACCAGACAGGAAACTATAAACAGCTAGGGACGAACCACGTAAGGAGAGTATCGTGACTTCGAAGAAGAACAGTACCGGCGAACCGCAGGCCGCCAAGCCGGATCTCGCCGCCAACTACCGTCCGGTCGGACTGAAGGCCGTTGCCGCAGCATCGCTGATGGCGAAAAATAAGCCGGCCGGCGTCAAAAAATCCGCATAAAGCGTAGGATCGAAGAGGCGATCGCCTGCTGACGCAAGTCGGGCAAGACGAGCGAAGCGGATGCGAAGCCAGGCAAGAAGCGGCGGATGCCGTTTCAGAAGAAACTGAGCTGGGCGTCGTCCGGCTTCTGCTTCTCAGGCGCTTGGGCCGGCTTTTCGATGGCAACAGGCTCCTGCAGGTCAGGTCCCATATTGGCGACCTTGTTGACCTTGTCCGAGACTGGTATGGCCTCGAAGAAATCCTCCTGAACGGGTCTCATCAAGTCGACCACCTCGCGCGGCTCCCGCGTCTTGCAATCCAGCCAGCGGGAGAAATCCTCAGGCTTGATGACGACAGGCATGCGGTCGTGGATCGCGGATATGCCGGAATTCGCCGCGGTCGTCAGGATCGCGCCGGTATCAACCTCGGATCCGTCTGCCGAGGACCACGTCTCCATCAATCCGGCAAAAGCGATGACGCCCCCCCGTTGCGGCCTGATCCAATAGGCCTGCGGCTTCTCGCCGCTTTCCTTGGATGGACGATGCCATTCATAGAAGCCGGTCGCCGGAATCAGTACCCGGCGATGGCGCATGGCGGCGCGGAAGGAGGCCTTGCCGATCGCGGTCTCGGCGCGGGCATTGATCAGCAGCGGGAATTCCTTCGGATCCTTGACCCAGGCGGGCGTGAGGCCCCAGCGCACGAGCACGGCGCGACGGTCGGCCAGGTTGCTGCTCCGCTCCCTGCCCTCGCCCTCTATGACGACGAGGATCGGCTGGGTCGGCGCGATGTTGTAGCGCGCCGGAAAGTCGTCGAGATCGAGACCGGAGAAGATATCGCGCAGGTCGGCGCTGGAGCTTGTCAGGGCGAAACGTCCACACACGCCCTGTCTTTGCACCCTGCCCGTGTCAGGTCAAGCCGCCCAAAGCGCTGCTCAGTTTCACACGGCAGGCTTCAGCCTCTCGGACCAAAGAGGATGATACTCGCCCCGCCAAGGCAGATCAGCGCCCCTGAAATGTCGTAGCGATCCGGCACGCGGCTTTCGATCAGCCAGAGCCAGAGCAGCGAAGCAAGGATATAGATGCCGCCATAGGCGGCGTAGGTGCGGCCGGCCGCCTCGCTCGGCACCAGCGTCAACAGCCAAGCGAAAAGCGCCAGAGAGACCATGCCCGGGACCAGTCACCAGATGGGCTTGCCGAGCTTCAGCCATGCCCAGAAGGCGAAACAGCCGGCGATTTCGAAGACGGCGGCAAAGCCGTAAATAATGTAGGTCATGGGAGCCCTTTCGATCCGCCACGACTATCCCCGCGAAAAGTGGGGAAGCCAAGAAGGGACGAGGTGCAAATGTCGGCCCATGAGATAGGATGGGTCATCCGAGCCACGAGCAGCCGATGATTTCCACCGCCAAAGCCGCCTCTTCCGCCATTCTTGAACGCGACGGACGATTCCTTCTGGTGTTACGGCGCAATCCGCCTTCCGCCGACATGTATGCCTTTCCCGGCGGACGGGCCGAGCCGGGCGAAACGCCGGAACAAACGGCGCTTCGGGAATTTCATGAGGAAACCGGCATCCCGGCGCGCAATCCACGGCTGTTTTCGAGCTATGACCTCAAGACCCATGCTGCCGACGGCAGCGTCAGCAGCCATTTCCTGCTCTCGGTCTTTCGAGTGGATGCGGATCCAGATGCCGTGGCTGAAGCGGCCGACGATGCAGCCGCACTCGGCTGGTACACGGTGGAGGAAATCCGGCAGCTGCCTGTGCCACAGAGCGTGCTCGAATGCGCAGAGCGATTGGAACAGGACAGATTTCAGGCCGACTCGACCTAAAATCTGAATCCTGTTCTAAATTTAAAGTTAGAGCATGATGTCGTCCGAAAACCGCTCACACTTTTCGGCATCATGCTCAGCGGCGAATAGAAGTGGAAATTATCCGGCCCGCCTTGTTGCCGTCATGCTCAACGTATCAACTGATCGCATGATTCCTCTTCGCCGCGTCTTTCTGTCCCTGCTCCTCCTGGCCGGCCCTACGCTGGCGCAGGGCAAGAACACGCCGCCGCCTCCACCCGTGCAGGAAACTGCGCCGCCGCCGGCGCCTGTAATCGTGCCCTATGACGACAAGCTGGCGCGGTTCGCCGAGGTTCTGGGCTCCGTGCATTACCTCAGGACGCTCTGCAAGGCGGCGGGCGGCGACGAATGGCGAAGGGGCATGCAGCGGCTGCTCGATTCGGAAGCGGGGGGCGAGCCGCAGCGCAAGGAAAGGCTCACTGCAGCCTTCAATCGCGGCTATCGCGCCTTCGCTTCGGTCTACACGGATTGCACCGCGGCGGCCATCGTGGCAGAAGAGCGCTACCGTAACGAAGGTGCAACACTCGCCACAGAAATTACTTCGCGCTTTGGAAATTGACGTTTAATTAACCTGTTTTCGCATGCGGACGTGTCGTTTTGGGAAAAGGCTGTTAGTGTTGTTAACGGTGCAGTAAGACATGAGAAGTTCTGAGGAAAAGACAATGGAAGCAAGCCTCAACGAAATCGACGACATGATCGTCCACGAGAAGATGCAGGCGGCTCTGGAGTACCAGAACGAGGCTTGGGCCGACGGCATGGCCGACGGAATCGAGCCTGAAATCATTGCCGACGCCGCAATTGCGCATGCCCTGCGCGAGACGATCAGATTGCACGGGGAAAGCAGCGCCGAAGCCCTGCTGGATTCGCTGCGCGAGCGCATGCTGGCCGGCGAATTCTCCGCAAACCGCACCCTGCAATAACCGATATCAGAGAGTTTGATGCGCACCGGTAAAGAGAAAGTTTCGCGAATCCCGCTCGCGCCGGTGCTGCTTGCGTTCAGCCTGACCGGCAATATTTTCCTGGCGCCGGCAGCTTACGCCCTTTCCGAACTGCACAAAATCCCCGGCCAGGCCGCCAATGAAGCGCCGTCCGCGCAGGGAATCGGTCAAGGGCAGAGCCAGCCCCAGGGCGGAACCGCTCCCGGCGTTCCCATGGCCGATCCGCTGGTCAGCAGCCAGAACAATCAGGGTGTCGACAAAACGCCGGGTGCACAGGATGCTTCCAAGCCCGCCGAGGTGATCTACGATATCAGCAAGGTGCCCGAGCCGGTTCGCAAGCTGCGCGAACAGATCGTCGAGGCGGCCGCCTCCGGCGATCTCGAGCGGCTGCGGCCGCTGATGGGCGCCGGCGCCGACCAGACGCAGGTCACGGTCGGCGAGCCGACCGACGACCCGATCAGCACGCTGAAGGACCTTTCGGGCGATCCGGATGGAGACGAGATCCTCGCCATCATGCTCGATATCATCTCGACCGGCTTCGTGCATGTCGGCGCAGGCACGCCCGACGAAATGTATGTCTGGCCCTATTTTGCCGAGAAGGACCTGAAGTCGCTGACGCCGCCGGAGCGCGTCGAGCTGCTGCGCATCGTCACCGCTGGCGATCTTTCCGACATGCAGGAGTTCGGCGGGTATAATTTCTACCGGCTCGGCATCACGCCTGCCGGCAAATGGAAATTCTTCACCGCGGGCGACTGACGCGCCGCGCTTCGCACCGTGGCGTCGCGCATGACGCTTGCGATCCATCCTGCAAAGACATACCTCTGAGCGAAGACCAACGCGACGGGTTCCGCCATGCCAGACGTATTCCTGAAAGACCGCGCACTGCTCTTCGTCAGCGGCGCGGAAGCCCAACCCTTCCTGCAGAACCTGATCACCACCGATATCGTTTCGCTGGGCGCGGACGAGGCGCGGCCGGGGGCACTGCTGACGCCGCAAGGCAAGATCCTGTTCGATTTCATGGTCTGGCGGGAGGGTGACGGATATATGCTCGAAACGGATGCCGGCCAGCGCGACGGACTGCTGAAGCGACTGACGATGTACAAGCTGCGCGCCGCCGTTACGCTTGCGGCGCATGCCCAAGAAGGCGTCACCGTTTCCTGGAGTGACGATGCCGATGGCGTCCCGGGCGTCCGGGACAGCCAGGGCGTCCGAGACAGCCGCTTCGCCAAGGCGGGTGTCACCCTGGTCCGCCGGGCAGGACGGCATGGCGACGACGCGGAGGCCCTGTACGACACGCTGCGCATCAGCCACGGCATTGTCACATCGGGAGCGGATTTCGCCCTGCAGGACGCCTTCCCGCATGACGTGCTGATGGACTTGAACGGCGGTCTTTCCTTCAAGAAGGGCTGCTATGTCGGCCAGGAGGTCGTCTCACGCATGCAGCACCGCGGTACCGCCCGCCGACGCGTCGTCACGGTTTCCGCCGCGACCGCCTTGCCAGAAACGGGGGCGGAGATCACCGCGGCCGGCAAACCCGTCGGTACGCTCGGCTCGGTCGAAGGCGGCAAGGGGCTGGCGATCGTGCGCATCGACCGCGCCGGCGCCGCGATAGCGGCGAGCACGCCGCTGCTCGCCGGCGAAACGCCGGTCTCTCTCGCTCTGCCGACATGGTCCGGCCTCGCCTTCCCCACGAGCGCCGACGAGGCCAGCGCGTGACAATGGCGAAAGCTCCGCGTGCCTGGCAACGCATGCTGTCCGGGCGCAGGCTCGATCTGCTCGACCCCTCGCCTCTCGACGTCGAACTCATCGACATCGCCCATGGACTTGCGCGCGTTGCCCGCTGGAATGGCCAGACTTCGGGCGATCATGCCTTTTCGGTGGCGCAGCACAGCCTCCTCGTCGAAGATATCTTCCGGCGCTTCAACGATGCCAGGCCGGAGGAATGCCTGATGGCGCTGCTGCATGACGCACCTGAATATGTGATCGGCGACATGATCTCGCCGTTCAAATCGGTGGTCGGCGGCGGGTATAAGGCGGTGGAAACGCGGCTGGAAGCCGCCGTGCATCTGCGCTTCGGCCTCCCCCCGCATCCCTCGCGCGACCTCAAGGAGCGGATCAAAAAGGCCGATACGATCGCCGCCTATTTCGAGGCGACGGTGCTCGCAGGCTTCACGCCCGCCGAAGCACAGAAATTCTTCGGTCAGCCGCGCGGCATCAGCAGGGACATGCTGATGATCGAGCCGCTGCCGGCTCTCACCGCGCAGCGCCTGTTCTGTGAGCGCTTCGCGGCAATCGAGGCCGAGCGGGGGTGACATCGTGAGCTACATCGTCGTTTCGCCGCTGTCTCGCATCGCGGAAATGGCGGTCCGCCACAAGGCGCGCGACATGATCAGCCTGATCGCCAAGGAGCAATCCTTTCATCGGCCGGCAGTGATTGCGGCCGAGCGTCATCTGACACTCGGCATGAACGACATCAGCTTCAAGGGCACCGGCGATCTCGTGGCGCCTGACGAGACGCACGTTCGAGCCCTGATCGACTTTGCCGCCTCATGGCGTCAGGAGACACCACTGCTCATCCATTGCTGGATGGGTGTATCCCGCTCTCCGGCGGCCGCGCTGATCGCTGCCCTGTCGCTGGCACCCGATCAGAGCGAGGAAGAGCTTGCATACAGGCTGCGGACCGCCTCGCCTTTCGCCACGCCGAATGCCCGGCTGATCGAAATCGGCGATGCCCTGCTTAACCGCGGCGGCCGGCTGGTTACGGCCGTGCAGGCAATCGGCCGTGGCGCCGATGCTGACGGCAACGCGCCTTTCCTGCTCGCGATCAAAGACACCGCCAGCGGTTGACGCTACCGCGCCCTGCTCCATCTAGCCCCACGACGCATGATCAGCAGGGCCAGAATCTATGGAACAACAGGCAAACGATGTCCTCCTCGCCACGCGCACAGCGCTCAGCCAGGCAAGCGCGCTCGCCGTACAATATTCCTTCTCCATTCTCGGGGCAGTGATCCTGCTCGTCGTCGGCTGGACGCTGGCCGGCTTCATCAGCCGCTGGGCCTATGAAGGCCTGTCGCGCATCCATGGCATCGACGAAACGCTGGCGCGCTTCTTCACCAATGTGGTGCGCTATGCGCTGCTCATCCTTGTGTTCATTACCGTGCTCGGCCAGTTCGGCGTCCAGACTGCTTCGATCATCGCGACGCTAGGCGCGGCGGGCCTGGCGATCGGTCTGGCGCTCCAGGGGACGCTGCAGAATATCGCAGCCGGCATCATGCTCTTGGTTCTCAGGCCGTTCCGCGTCGGCGAATATATCGAAACCAGCAGCGTGGCCGGAACGGTGCGCGAGATCGGGTTGTTTGCGACAGAACTCAGGACCGGCGACGGGCTCTATCGGCTCGCGCCGAATTCGACGCTCTGGAACACGCCGATTACCAACTTCAGTCGCGAACCGACGCGGCAGAACGACCTTAAGATCAACATTTCTCGTGAGGACGACCTTGATCTGGCGATGGAGACGCTAATGGGCACTGCCAAACGCAATCCCAAGGTGCTGACGTCACCGGCACCCAGCGTTTTCATCGACAGCCTTGGTGACAGCACAATATCAGTCACGCTGCGCTACTGGGCAAAGACAGGTGACTGGTGGCAGGTAAGCCGGGACATGGTGAAGCGGGTAAAGCTTGCCTTCGACGAAAAGGACGATCCGGCCGCCATGCCGGAGGATTCGGCGCCCGGAAAAAGGTCCAACGGTACCGCGATGGCCGAAAAGCCGACGCGGCAGTAAAACCTTGCAGCGCGGGAGCGGTCGTCGGCTCTATTGGACGACGCCGCAGGAAAGTCTTTCTCCGGCGTCGCCGGAAGGCTGGCTGCGATAATCATCCGAATTGGCGTGCACCATCAATGCCCGACCGCGAATGCCGTCGGTCTTGCCGTCGAGGGTGACCATTGTGTTGAAGATCTGCGCCCTCAGCACGCCGTCCTGTCCGACATATTGATTGGGCATATCGCCGGGGTGCGGCCCCTTGGCGGCCAGAATGCCGTGCTCCGCCTTCTCGGGTTTGAAATGGCCGCCCGCCGATTCATGGTGGGTCGCGGCGTCGCAACGGCCGGTCTCGTGAACATGGAAGGCCACCCATTTGTTCGCGGGCAGTCCTGATATCTCGACTTCGATCAGGACGCCGCCATTGGCGGCGGCCGTCAACTGCGCGCGGCCGTCCTCCTTGCCGTCCTTATCGACGAAATTGGCGACCGCCGTCTGCTTCTCCTGGGCGCCTGCCGGAAATGCAACAGCAAGCAAGCTCAGGGCGGCAATGGTGCACATGGCTTTCATGGAGATCTCCTTCCGTCCGGTTGTCCTTTTGAACGTGTCAGCCCGGAAGGTGTTCCTGATGCAAGGCCTGGAACGAGAAAAGCCGGCCAAACGGCCGGCTTGCAGATCGTCAAGTTGAGACGCCACTCAGGCCACAGCGTTGAAATCGAACTGGCCGTAGGTGTTGCGGTAGAGAGCGTCGGACTGATCGCCGGTGGAAGGCGCGGTCTGCTGCAACGGATAGGGAACGGCGATGCTGTTGCCCACGTCGCTGCGACGCGTATCCATCATCAGCGCGACGAGGCTGCCGGAGAACTTCGGCTGCGCATCGCTTGCCTGGTCCTCTTCCAGGATTTCCTTGATGATGCCGGGCTTCTCGTCCGCAGCGCGTTCGCCGCGGCTGAGCACGCCGTCGCCATTGGCATCGAGCCGGGACAGCGTCGCCAGATATGCATATGAAGTGTCTGAAACGGATGTGGTGCGGGTCATACAAACCTCCATTCACCGCCTTCTGCCGGTGGTGTTTGTACGCAATACGAAGGTGAGAAAATCAGGTGTTGAAGTGGTGGTTAAACTGATTTGCGCAGTGCGTCAATAAGTTGTTAACCTCTGCTTAACGATGATTGACAAAACCTAAAGGAGCAACGGGTAAGAGCTTTCGGCCCTCTCCAGCCGGCCGCATGCTCCCGTATTTCAGAGGTTTTTCACATATAAAACAAATGCATGAGGGCATGCATATCTCTGCTGCAATGCAACCGAATATTAATTCGGACCATACAAAGTGAGAGGCGCAAATCACTACCAGACCGTTTATCCTGCAGAAAATCAATTTCTGAGCACCATTGAGGAAAGTTCCATGTCCGGCGCGATGAGGTACGTCCATCAGAGAAAGACGCGTTCTGCCGTTGCCGTCACCACCTCCCTGCAAGACGCACCCACATGAAAGCCGAGACGCTCTTCTGGCAACAATGCGCGCAGGCCGTCACAGCGGATGGCTCGATCGACGCACAGCGTCTGATGGATCTCGTGATCGCCACCTATCGCAGCCATGAAAGCGACTATGGCGAAATCGAGAGAAGTGTCGAAACGCTGCTGAGGGAAACCCGAGCGCTGAAAGGCGAGGTTGCCTCGGTCACGCAGGCATTCGCGGAACAGAAAGAGCTCTTCGAAGTCATTCTCGACAACCTGCCGCTCGGCCTCAGCGTCTTCGACGCCGATCAGCGGCTGAGCTTTTCCAACACCCGCTTCCGTCAGCTCTTCGGCCTCAAGCGAGAAGATGTCGATGCGGGTGCGACGATTGCCGATCTCATCGGCAGAATACGCGGCACGGAGAGCGCCGGCGCGAGGCCCGACCAGCGGAGCAGAAAGCATTCCACCGCGACCGCAAGAAACGACAGCCTTCGTCGGCGTGAATGGCGAATGGACGATGGCCGCATCATCCAGAGCATGGTGACCATCCTTGCGGACGGCAGCAGTATCGCAATCCATGCCGATATTACCGACGATCGAAAGGCAGCCGAGCGCATCACCTATCTCGCGCACCACGACCCGCTGACCGGCCTTCCGAACCGCATCCATTTCCGCGAGCAGGTCGATGCGGCACTCGCCGAGCGCAGGCCGGACGAGCAGATCGCGCTCGTGCATCTCAATCTCGACCGGTTCAAATCGATCAACAACACGATGGGTGCTTCGGCCGGCGACAAGATCCTGCAGCAGGTTGCCGATCGTATCCGCGCCTCGGCCGGGGGAAACATCCTGGCGCGGCTCGGTTCGGACGAATTCGCCATTCTCCAGACCGGCAGGCAGCAGCCGTGGAACGTCACGGCGCTTGCCGACCAGATCCGCCGGGAACTATCCGAACCGTTCCTCCGCGGCGAAAAACAGATGGAACTCAGCGTCTCCATGGGCATCGCGGTCGCGCCGGGGGATGGCGAGGAAACCGATGTGCTGCTGAAACATGCCGGCGTGGCCCTCTCGCACGCCAAGGCGGACGGACGCAAGCGCGAGCGCTTCTTCACCGACGAGATGGAGGCGCAGATGCAACTACGCCACGCGCTGGAGGCCGACCTCACAGCCGCCATGCAGAAGGAAGAATTCGAGCTGCATTACCAGCCGCTCTACGATCTTTCGCAGCGGCGCATCTGCGGCTTCGAAGCCTTGATCCGCTGGAACCATCCGGTCCGGGGCCGCGTTTCGCCGATGGATTTCATTCCCCTTGCGGAGGAACTCGGCCTCATCGTCGATATCGGCCGCTGGGTTTTGCGCCAGGCCTGCAGCGATGCGGCGCAATGGCCGGAGGAGATCAAGGTTGCCGTCAACGTTTCGGCGATCCAGTTCAGCGGCGCCGACCTGCCGCAGGATGTCAGCGAGGCCCTTGCCTCCGCCTCACTGTCGCCATCGCGGCTCGAACTCGAAATCACCGAGAGCGTGCTGATGGAAAACCTCTCCGAGGTGCTGCCGATCCTGCATGCGCTGAAGGAGCACGGCATCCGCATCTCGATGGACGATTTCGGCACCGGCTATTCGTCGCTGAGCTACCTCTCGAGCTTCCCCTTCGACAAGATCAAGATCGACAAATCCTTCGTCAACGACATTGCCGACAACAAGGAGGCTCATGCGATCATGCGCGCGATCATCCTGCTCGGCGATGCGCTCGGCATGCGCGTCACCGTCGAGGGCGTCGAAACCGCCGCGCAAGTGGCGCTGCTCGAATGCGAGGAATGCGACGAGATCCAGGGCTACTACATCAGTCAGCCGAGGCCGGCGCGCGACATTCCCCATCTTCTCTCCCTGCCGCCGAAGACGGCGGCATGAGGGATTATTCCGAAGCCGCTTCGATTGCGACTCGCGCGGCAAGCCGGTACTAGAACTTAGGCTCTGCAGATCTCGCTGCGAAACTCGTCTGCCCGCCTGCATCCGGCTTCGGCCGGTCTTCCATCGACAGAACCCGATTTTCTCAACGACAGGTGACGCAATGTTCGTGGCCGAGGCCTTCTCTCCTCATGAAACGCTTGCAGCAGCACTGGTCTCGCATGCGGCCGAAGGCGACGACGGCTCGCACGACCTCGCCCATATCCTGCGCGTCTTCAAGAACGCCATGCGCATCCATGCCGGAGAAGGCGGAGACGGGCGCGTTCTTGCCGCCTCCGTACTTCTGCACGACTGCGTCGCGGTCGAGAAGAATTCGCCGCTGAGGGCAAAGGCATCGGCGCTGGCGGCCGAGAAGGCATCGGCGATACTGGCAGAACTCGGCTGGAGCAGCGAAGATATGGAGGCCGTGGCCCATGCCATCACCGCCCACAGCTTCTCGGCCGGCGTGACGCCGCAGACGATGGAGGCGAAGATCCTGCAGGATGCCGACCGGCTGGACGCGATCGGCATGGTCGGCGCGGCGCGCTGCTTCTATATCGGCGGGCGTCTGGGATCAGGGCTTTACGATCCGTTCGATCCGGCTGGGACCAACCGCCAGCTCGACGACAAGCGCTATGCCATTGACCACTTCCAGACGAAGCTGTTCAAACTGGCGGAAGGATTCCAGACCGAGACCGGCCGCAGGCTGGCGGCGGCGCGCGACAAGAGCCTGCGCGACTTTCTCTCGGCCTTCATGGACGAAATTTAGGGGACGAAACCCAGGAGAACGGCATGCGTGTCAGCGACCTCTTCATCTACCCTCTCAAGAGCGCTCGCGGCATTGCCCTGCCCGCCGCCGAGATCGACGCCTACGGGCTTCCCGGCGACCGGCGGGCGATGATTGCCGATGCGCAGGGCCACTTCATCACCCAGCGCGAATTGCCGGGCCTCGCACGCATCGACGTGCGATCCGAATCGGGCGCCTTCCGGCTGCTGATGCAGGGAAGGCAGGAAATAGCAGTACCGCCGCCTCAGCCTGACAGCCGCATGGATGTGACCGTGTGGAAATCGACCGTCAGCGCCGCTGTTGCCGACCCGGAAAGCAACCGCCAGCTTTCCGAATGGCTCGGCCGCGAGGTGCGGCTGGTCTTCTTCGACGGGCAAGCGCGGCGCACGGCAAACGCCGAATGGGCCGGGGAAGGCACGCCCGTCAGCTTCACCGACGGCTATCAGATCCTGGTGACGACGACCGGCTCGCTGAAAGGGTTGAATGCCGATCTCGCCGCCCATGGGGAGGGAAGCGTCGGCATGGAACGCTTCCGCCCGAACATCGTCATCGACACCGACGAGGCCTGGTCGGAGGACCGCTGGGCGGCGATCGAGATCGTCGGCATCCGCTTCGATCTCGTCAAACCCTGCTCCCGCTGCATCATGACGACGCAGGATCAGCAGACGGGTTCGCGCGACGTGGCGAACCCGATGCCCGCCATGGGCCGCATTCGAATGTCGGCTGACCGGCGTGTGCCCGGCCCGCTCTTCGGCTGGAACGCCACGCCGCGCGGCAGCGGCCGGATCTCGATCGGAGACGCCGTCCGCATCCTCGAAGAGAGACCCGAAGGCTGGGCGCTCAAACGCCGCGCCGCAGCCTGATCGTCAAACCCGGGCGAGCGCTTCGTCGATCCCCGCCATGACATCGGCCGATAGCGGCCCCTTTTCCAGCGCGCCTGCATTTTCCTCGACCTGAGCGACGGTGCGGAAGCCAGGAATGGGAAGGGTGTGCGGCGAGCGCGCCCAAAGCCAGGCAAGCGCCCCTTGCGTCAGCGAACGGCCGCCCGATGTCAGGAGATCGCGGACGGCATCGAGCCGTGCGGCGAATTCCGGGGCCATACGCCCATCCTTGAAATAGACCATCCAGTCGAGGGCGGCACCACGCACATCCTTGGCGCCGACAGCCTTGTCGGCGGTAAATTTTCCGGTGAGCAGCCCCATGGCCAGCGGACCGCGATTGATGGAGATCAGGTTTTCGCTCTCGATCACCGCGATCATCTTCGGCACCGGCTCGAAGACGTTCATCGTATGCTGGACCGAGACATATCCTTGGCGGCCGGCATGACGGCCGGCCCGATCCGGATAATCGGTGCTCCAGCCGAACGCATCGATCTTGCCTTCACTGCGCAGCGCTTCCAGCACGTCGAAGACGGCATCCGATTGCTCCGGCGGAAAATCATTGAGGTGGAATTGCAGAAGGTCGAGGCGATCGCGCTTCAGACGGCGCAGCGAGGTCTCGACAGAGCGGCGGATGAAGGCTTCATCGGCAAAGGCGCCGATTGCTTGCTTCGTTTCAGGATCAGTAGCGAAGCCGAATTTGGTGGCGATGACGATATCGTCGCGATTGCCGATCGCGCGGCCGAGAACCTCTTCCGAGTGACCGGCGCCGTAGTTCGAGGCGGTGTCGAAGAAACGAATGCCAAGCTCGATGGCGCGGTCGATGGCAGCGACCGACTCATCGTCGTCGACCTCCCCCCAGCCGAGCGGCGTCTCGCCGGCAAAGAAGGGGCCGCCGATCGCCCAGCATCCCATGCCGAGGCGCGGAATTTCGCGGCCGTTCCAGAGCGTGATCGTCGCCGATGGTGTGGGCTTGGTCAGCATGACATCCTCCTTGGCTGGCTGCCCCAAGACATAGGAAGCGCGCATGGGCGGGTAAACCGCCAAATCCGGAGGATGTTTTGCAGCAGTAAAAAACGATGTCAGGCCGAAATGCCGTTCGGACCGGACAGCGCGCTCAAAGCCGGGTTCAGCGCCTTGAGCGCAGCCTGGACGAAGCCATCGCGGGCTGCCCCGGCCTCGATGCCGCGCGGCTCGTAGACATGGCGGTGCAGAAAGAACCCGGTCAGCCGGAATGCGGCGGCCAGACTGTCGAAATCGGCGGCGTGGCTGCCTTCGGCGCCGAGGAATGGCGGCAGGAGCAGCATCTTGTCGGCCCAGGGTGCGCCGGCGCTGCGGCTGACGGCGCGGCCGGACTTCGGCGAAACATAGGCAAGGTCGGAACGGACGCCGGTGGCGGCGCATTCGGCAAGATCGAGGCCGAAGCCGAGATCGTTCAGCACCGCAAGCTCGAAACGCACGAACAGCTCGCCGGCATCGGCCGGATTGTGCAGATGATCGAGGATGACCTCCAGCGCATCGAAGAGATGCGGATGCGGGTCACGCTCCGGCAGCAGCCTGAGCAGCGCCCCCATCGCCTGGACGCCATAGACGGCGGTCGCCGTTTCCATCAGGCGGGCGGCGCGCAGCGTCACCGGCTCGACGCGGAATTCGCCGAGATGCTCGTCAAGCCTGGCACGCCAGATGATCTCCACCGCATTGCCCGGCTGCAGCACCGGCTGCATCGCCCGAGAGCGGCCGGAACGCACCATTCCGAGATGGCGGCCGCGATCACGCGTCATCACCTCGGCGATGACGCTCGTCTCGCCGTGGCGTTTGACGCCCAGAATGATCGCATGGTCTTGCCACTGCATCGAAAGAAGCCTTTACGGACGACGAATCATCCTAATGCAAGGGCCGGCTTATGTCATGAAAGCCTTCAGGCCGCAGCCGGGAAAAGCCTCTGCAGGAATTCCCGCATCGCCCTCTCGTCGAAAGGCTTTACCAGAAGCGGGATATGCTGCAGGTCGGGCGGAAAATCGCGCGGATCGGAATAGCCGCTGACGAAGCCGAAGGGGATGCCGACATCGAGAAGATGGCGGGCAAATCCGAAGCTCATTCCCTCGCCGAGATTGACGTCGAGAAGAGCAAAATCATACCGCTGCGCAGCGATGGCCGCCCTCGCCTGCTCCAGGCTGCCGACGATATCGATGCTCTGGACACCGGAGAGGCGCAGAATATCTTCCGCCTCCATCGCGATGATCAGACTGTCCTCAAGAACCAGAACACGAATTGCGCTCATGATTCCATGCCCTCACCGGGCCGCCCCAGTCGTTCCGCCAACATCATTGCCTCCGGTGCCCCGCATGGCACGCTATCGGTGAATTCCGCCACCACGTCCTGAATAAAACATTTTTCTGCCCAGTCGATAAGAATCAAATCGGAGGGAAGACGGTGACGACCTTATTTTCCCAACTGCTAATCCGCATTTAAAAAAGACATAACAAACCGGCTGGCTAAGGTTTGTTGAGATTCGGGATTCCCATTTTACCGGAGAAATGATTCAAGCTCCCAAACGGAGTTTGTCATGGAACGATTTGTTTTGACGGACGCCCAATGGGCGAAGATGGAACCTCATTGTCT